>CAZYRN010000035.1:0-1132 GCA_964650185.1 uncultured Pseudomonadales bacterium | reverse complement strand
GATCTTGCCACAGCCGCCGCATTTGATCTTCATGTTTAATTCCGACATCACTCACCGCCTTTCATCCACTCTACGAACTGCTCTTGAGACCATTCGAGCTTATCCCTGTCATCAAAAACAGGCGCATCCGGGTCACCAGGTGATAGCGGCCTGTTTAATAATTCGAGAGCCTCGTCTCGGGTCAATAATCCTTGTCCTAACACATTCTTGATGGCGGCCAGGCGCAGCGCCCGCGCCATGATGATTGTGTGTTCGTGGTCAGCCATCTATTCACCGCCTTTCTTCAGCGCCGCTAACGCTATTTCGATCTTTTCAACGCAAGCGGAGCAGTCGTAACTCGTGGTGCAAAAGTCGCCTTCCATCATGCCGGGCTCGATGGATGCAATCTTCTCCAGCGCCGCCCGCAGCCGCTCGATCTCATTCAAGCAAAGCAGGATAAATAAATCCTCGCCTGTCTGGTCATCGCCCTTTTGCGTGATATGCTTGCGCCAGTTGGCAATGTCGGAATTAGCTATCATCACTCACCGCCTTCTGCAATCAGCTTTCTTAACCCGCTCTAGTCTTCGCAATACCAATCCCCCTCGGCGGATATGGTCTCGGGTCCACTCATCCCTGTGACGTAAGTGCTTGGGTCGATACCACTCGTGAGACGGCTCGACAGATTCCGGTATAGTCGGGTACATAAGCGACTGCATCGCCCCACCGCAATCAAATTGGCATCCGATCATAAACGGCGTAACTCCTTCATCTCGGTTGACAGTAACGATCCAGCGAGAGCACTGCTCGCATTGATAGACATTTTTAGCGCCCTTAGTTTCCATACTCCTACTCCCACATTCTCACTTGCGCCCGCTGCGCCCGGTAGCGGATCGCGCGCGGGTTGGGTATGTCGTCTCATTCATCCAATTTGCTTCGTGGAGATACAGTTTTTCAGACGGTTTTTCGTCCATCACTCACACTCCTTCTCTCCGACTGTCGGAGTTACTAAATTCCTTCGAACAAATCTCTTTGGATGGTTTTTGTCGACGGCGACAACCAGAGCACCTCCGTTCGTTCCTTATGCCCATCTGCGTAAGTCCGATACTCCACCCGCCGCCAATCGGGATATAACTCCCGGTCGTACAACTCGCAT
>CAZYRN010000034.1:0-1156 GCA_964650185.1 uncultured Pseudomonadales bacterium | reverse complement strand
GCGAGGGTTCGACTACCTCGACGACGAGTCCGGTCTGGTAACGGAACCGATCCCGCCTGGTCGTGGTTTTCGTCCGCCTTACCGTCCGTATTTGAAGTCGATTCCCGGTTATTGAGGGAGGCACCGATGGCTCTGTGTTCGCAGTCTGACATTGAGGCGTTGCGTCAGATCGACTTCACGAACGATCCTGATGGGACGGTCGCGCAGATTATCCGTTTGGCTGAGGGGATCCTCGAGGGGGTTACTGGCCGGTCGTTCACACCGGTCGTTGATGAGGTTGTGTTGGCGGATGGGTTACGTCAGACGGACGGGTTGATCTGGTTGGAGACGTTCCCTGTTACGGCGGTGGCGGTGTCGGCGGCTGACGGGTCATCTTATACGGTGAACACTCATTTCACTTGGGACCGGTCGGGTCGTATCCGCCGTCTGGGGCATGGCGGGCAGGCGTGGACGTGGACTTGGCAGTATGAGCCGTGGACGGGTCCGGCGTGGCCGAAGGGGACGACTATCACGTTTTCGGGTGGGGCGTCCGATCCGGATGATGTGCCGGGGGATCTTCGCATGTTGTGCGCGGAGGTGGCGGCTGACCTGTTTGATAAGGGTGCTGCTGCTGGTCCTGCGGGGGTGGTGCAGGAGTCTCTTGGTGGTTGGGCGGCGACGTATCAGCGGTTGGCGGGGAATTTGACAGATCAACAGTTGAAGATTGCCCGCAGGTACATGCGTGACCGTGGGCAGCTAGTCCTCACCTAGAAGGAGACTCTCTGATGGCTTTTCTCGATGATGTGGTCGATCTGATCACCGCACAGATTTCCCATATCGGCTTGTCTGAGGACGGGGTGACGGAGTATTCGGGTGGGTCGTATACCCATCTGGTGCCGTCGTATGCGGCTGCGTCTTCGGGTGTGGCTGATCTGACGGCCACGTTGGAGTTCGACGGTGCGGCTAATGATGGCCCGATCACTCATTTGGTGTTCAAGCGGTCGGGTTCGGATTGGGTGTATCGGGCGTTGGATTCGCCGGTGTCGTTCAATTCGGATGGCCGTCTGAATGTGACTTCGGCTGAGGTGACGGCGGACTTCCCGGAGGAGTGAAATGGCTGTTGTTCAGGCTCAGGTTCAGGTTGATGATCAGGATCCGTCGACGCCGGTGCTGTTGT
>CAZYRN010000033.1:0-1215 GCA_964650185.1 uncultured Pseudomonadales bacterium | reverse complement strand
TGCTCCCCCTCGAAAGAAACTGAGATGCGCCGATCGATTGTTTCTATTTTCATATTTCCTTTCAGGCGTGAAGCCTAATGTTTTTATATTCTTCTTTACTTAGTCCAAAGGTGCTGGCGATAGCCTCCAGGGCATCTTTGTTCTGTGCTACCTGTGGGTCAACCCACTTAAAATAAACCCTATCAGTTGAGGGGCAGGTGTACTTCAAAGCATATTGGGTTGAGCTAAATACATCTCTGACCTCAAATAACTCATAGCCATCCTGGATGTCAACTGTTTTTGCTCCCAATTCCTCAACAATGCTTTCAACACCATAAGTTTTTAGAGCTGTCATTCTCTGCTCAATATTATTTATGGCAAGAAGTTCTTTGGCAGTTAGTTTTTTGTTTACCACCTGCTTCCACAACTTTTTGTCAAAGCTCACTCCATTGAGATAAAAAAGCTCTTTTCCACCTTTCCACCTGATTGCAGGTTTATCGGCTGAGTGAAATCTGTTTTTAGAGTCAATAAGAACCAGGGGAGTAGGCGATAAATAAAGCGTATTTTCCCATTCAACCCAGTATCCAGCCCCCGCTTCTTTGGCTTGTATGAGAAGCTCTGAGTATTCTAAATACTTGTAATCATTTTCGTTTGGTTCATCTCCAGGATTATCTTGCCTGTTTTTAACATATTCATGCTCAACAACAAACCAATCAAAATCATAATCAAGAGCTATCCAAGACCACGCAGAACCCGCAGACCACGCAGACCTCGCAGAACTCGTAGACCCCGCAGACCACGCAGACCACGCAGAACCCGCAGACCTCACAGACCTCGCAGACCTCACAGACCACGTAGGCCTCGTAGACCTTTCAAATTGATCATCAAAAATGTCTTTGCACCAAATAACCTTTTTAGGTCTTGGCAAGTCAAACAAGTCATAAGTTTTCAATAACAACTCCTCAGCTTTTTTCTTATTCAACCTAAATGATTTTCGCTCAACAACCGCACACATTCGCTCAATGAGTTCATGAGTTTCATCTGAGTAGTCTTTTTTGTATTTTAAGTTCACGCTTTCCTTTCGGTTAATTCTTTATCTAGTCTTTTTAACAGCTCAAGGGCCATGGCGTGGGGAGTTCTAGTTCCAGCTTCCCAATGTTGGATAGTTCTTGGGTTTACATTGAGTAGTTCAGCTAGTTGTCGCTGGGATAATTTGTGGCGTTTTCTTAGCTTTTT
>CAZYRN010000032.1:0-1305 GCA_964650185.1 uncultured Pseudomonadales bacterium | reverse complement strand
AATTCCATGGCGATCAGCAGCGTCATGATCATGCCAAAGAGCGCCTGAAAGACTTTGGGCTGCCCCCGTTTCTCCGGACACATTAGATGGCAACATGTGTTCAGGAGAGAACGATGGGAACGAGAAGGAAGTTCACGGAAGAATTCAAGCGCGAGGCGGTGCAGCTCGTCAGCCAGCCGGGTAGCACGCTGCTCGGGGTTTCGAGAAGTTTGGGTATCGACCGCAGCGTTCTGAAGCGCTGGGTCGACAAGGCCCGAGAGGGCCGATACGAGATGACGCCGGGCAAAGCGCTCAAGAGCGAGAGCCAGGCGGAACTCGAAGCCGTCAAGCGCGAGCTCGCCCGGGTCAAGATGGAGCGGGACATCCTAAAAAAGGCGCTCGGCTACTTCGCGAAGGACCCGACGTGAGGTTCGGCTTCATCGCCAAACATCGCGCGGTGTGGCCGGTTCGAGTGTTGTGCAAGGTCCTGGAAGTCTCCCGCAGCGGGTTCTACGAGTGGTTCGGTCGACAGCCAAGCCGACGCGTGCAGGCCAATGAGAAGCTCACCGGGCTCATCCGGCACAGCTTCGAGGCGAGCGACCGTACCTACGGCAGTCGACGTGTGTGGCGCGACGTGCGCGACTGGGGCGAGCAGTGCGGCATCCACCGTGTTGCACGCCTGATGAGCAAGGCTGGATTGGCTGCCCGCAAGAAGCGTCGGCGCTCGCCGAATGACACCGGCATCCGTCCCGAGCATTGCATCGCGCCGAACCTGCTGCAGCGCGAGTTCGAGGCGGACGCACCGAACCGCAAATGGCTGGCCGACTTCACCTACGTCTGGACGGACGAAGGCTGGCTATACGTCGCGGTCGTGCTGGACCTGTTCTCGCGTCGCATCGTCGGATGGTCGATGAAGGCGGAGATGACTGCACAGCTCGTCGTGGATGCGCTGGTAATGGCGGTCTGGCGGCGAGGCATGCCGAGAGAGCTTCTGCACCACTCGGACCAAGGCAGCCAGTACACGAGCGAGGACTTCCAGCGTTTGCTGTCGTCACACGGCATCGTCTGCAGCATGAGTAGGAAGGGCGACTGTTGGGACAACGCTGCGATGGAAAGCTTCTTTTCGAGCCTGAAGACCGAACGCATCTCCAGGAAGCGATACGCAACCCGTGACGACGCGCGTGCCGACGTCTTCGATTACATCGAGCGCTTCTACAATGCTCAACGCCGCCACTCGGTGCTCGATTACCTCAGCCCTGTGCAGTTCGAGGAGAAGATGGTGGCTGTGTAGCTACCCGGAGTGTCCGGAAGAGCGGGGGCAGCCCA
>CAZYRN010000031.1:0-1738 GCA_964650185.1 uncultured Pseudomonadales bacterium | reverse complement strand
GAGTACAGCATCTGCTCAGGTGTGTTCTTTAAAAAGTCAGGACGGTAGATGAAACGCTCAGCGGGACTCACCCGATTAAAGCCATCCGGCAGCTCACGGTCTAAATCAAAACCATTCCAGGCCACAAAAATACCCTCAGCTCTTAACTCGGAGGGTCTAGCTGAGCGACTGATGATCTGACCATCAGCGATATATACACCTTGTACCTCAAGTAGATTAACTGGCGTGTCTCCCACTAATTGATACGAGTTGGCGTTTTGCCCTTCAGCGAAGGTGATGTTGCCGCTGACGATAAAGGCTAAGAACCCGCCTTCTTCAACAGTAATCATCTGGCGGTTATCCCGACCATAGTCATCGATAGTTAAGTTGCCGTCTATAAAGACGACAATGCTCTCATCGCTTGAAACTTCCCAAGGAGTGCTAATTTTCGCATCTCCTTTATGGTAATAATACTCGTCACCAGAGCTCACTTGCTCTTTTCTAAAGTCCTTAATTTCGAAATTGGCTGAGCCAAAACTGTCTTGAGGATTGAGTCCTAGGTGGTACATATCACGAAAGTAGGCATAGTTTTCCCTGACCTTAGTAGTTAAGCTCCCTCTAGCGACCACAAATGGCAGCTTGCTGGAAGTGTAGCTGTTAGCGTTAACTCCACCCCCACCCGTGATGATGATGCCAGTGCTAGCAGAGTTGTGAATATTATTATTAACATCAATTTGGTCAGGACCGACAAAAGCATTAGGAGGTGTGGCTGTACTTCCAGGAACAATCGACCTAATGGCCGTAGTGGCTCTCGACTGCGCCTGCACCAAGCCGCCGAACACTTGCCACCAGGCTTGAGTATCAGGTGGTGGGGGTGACGGACTGGGCGGAACTACAGTTTGCATGACTGCACTAACTCCACAGTGCGAGCTCGTTGGTGAATAAGGCGGTTGAGCTCGAATCGGACAAGGAATGGGGTTTTCAGGATCAGGACCTGGTCCTCCGTCTACTGTCCAACCATCAAAAGTCAGGGTGTGATTGCCAGTCTGGCTAGTAGCCGTACCCGTCCACTTCCAGAGGTAACCCAAGCGCACACCATTTTCATCGACAATTCTTTCAGGATTAAACTGCACTACATTGGTAAGTCCTGGAAAGTTATAGCCGGTACAAGCCAAGGCACTACCATGCTTGTAGGAAGTGATAGTCACCTCATCTCCAGGCTTGGGATTACGGGGAGTAATGGTAAAAGACATGGCCGGACACTGAGCCGTGCCTTCCACTAGCTTTAGCGTGGTGGACGTTTGGCAGAAATCTCCAGTGCCGCGAGCTGGGCACTCGCCATAACCCTTATCTTTGGTGTATCCGCCAAAGGTAACGGTGTAATTACCAGGTGTTGTCTTGGTGGTTTTCAGCCATTTCCAGGTAAAGCTGGGTGCAATGTTCGTAAACACATTGCCGGTGTTGATAAAGGCATCATTGGATAGCGTGACACAAGCCAGAGCTTTGGGACTATTGACATGAACTTCTACCCCCTGGCCTAGAGCGGGCAGTTCTGGATAAATCTTCATGTCCAGCGTTGGACAGGGGTCAACCGGTGCTGGATTACTTGAGCTACCGGTACAAATTGGGTGCCAGCCGGGTAGCTGACAAAAGTAGCCCCCAGCACTAGCGCACTGGTCACCGACGTAAACCGGCGTGCCATAGGGACAGTTGTTAGCACCTTCGCACCAGCCGCAGTCTGGCGGAGGGGGAACGGGTG
>CAZYRN010000030.1:0-1778 GCA_964650185.1 uncultured Pseudomonadales bacterium | reverse complement strand
GATCTTCCAAGCCTTCAATCTGAGAAGCATAGAGTGTGCCGCTGATGGTGGCGTTAACAAACTCAGCGGTCTGGGCGCGAACAGCTTCCAACTCAGCCATCTTGGCTTCTAGTTGCTCCATTCGGCTAGAGGTGGCGGTGATTTGGTCAGCAGCAATCTGGTTGGAGCTGATCGAGCTAATGGTGGCCTCGTTGGCGCGGAGGTCATTAGCTTCGATGTTATCAGCAGTGACCTGCTTGGCGTTCAGCTCACCCAAGAGAGTGGCATTGCCCTGACTGTCAAAGCTGGCCACAGTCTGGCCGGTAACATCGTCAATCTCTAATTGAGCGTACTCGGTTTCGCCAGAAATGGTGCTGATCTGATCAGCTCCGAGCTGAATCTGGGACAGTTGGGCGCTGGTGGTGGCATCTTCAATCGAGATATTGCGGGAAGCCAGGTATTCATTGATGCGGGCGTCGATTAGATCTTGGATGGACTGGCCGGCGACGGTGAGGTTGTTGGTGGCGACGGCTAGGCTATCGGTGGTGATTTCACCGGCTACGGCCAAACTATCAGTGGTGATCTCAGCTGCCTCGATCAGGCCAGCCCTTAGGTTGGCAATGACTGCTTCAGCAAAAGCGCCAATCCGATTGATACTGCCGCGCTCGGCGTGAGCAAGAGAGTAGGATTGGGTACCGAGCTGGGTAGCTTCAGATAGGAGTTCTATTTCACCGCTGTCAGTCAGGTAGATGTCGGGATCAGAGAACGAGACGTTAACTAGTACCATGATTTTACCGACGATGGTGCCATCTGGTAGTCGGTAACAGGGTTTGGTGGGGTTGGTGCCGTCATCAGCCGGCCAGTTAATCTCGTTGATTGAGTTAACTGGAGTACAGGTTTGATCAGACCAGTCTGTGGTGGACTCGAGTGCTTTACCCACAGTTTGGTTGGCGGAGGTGAGGGCACCTCCAACACCCATAATGTCAGAAGCAGTAATGAAATCACCTCGTATAATCTGGCCGTCCTTAGTAGTGACGATAGTTGGTACTCGACCTGCCAAGGCGACTTCGACTAGATCCTGATCATTAACGTAATCAACGTCATTACCAATACCCATTGTGGACCAAGGAGCAGTGGAGTAGATGCCGAGAATCTGGTTGTTGGTGGCAGAGCAGGAAACAGCTTTTGAGTTGTCTGATTCATCAATACATAGCACCTGACCTTTCTCAAGAGTGTGAGCGTTGTTCAGATCTAGGTTCTCAGAGCCGACGCGGTACCACTCAGCCAAGTCAATCGCGGTACCGTTCCAGGAAACGTACTTGACGGTATTTGAGTCATCAGCGTAGTGCATGTATAGATTGGTGCTATGGGCGCCCATGCTGATGTGGCGAATACCAAGTCCTTGAAGAACTGTTTTGGCGTCAGTGTGACTGGCAGTTGATCTAACAATAATGTTGTTGGTGCCGTCTTTTTCAATGTGGAGTGATTTTTGTGGGGCGGTGGTACCGATACCCACATTCCCACTCCCATTCACCTGCACCCTCACATTCCCATCCCCATCTGCCAGGATGATGTTGTTACTGAGATCTGCTGCCAGTCCGGTGACATTAGCTCCAATGATGGTGTTTTTGTCACCGGTGGTTATCCCCCGGCCGGTGTTGTAGCCAATGAGAGTGTTACTAAACCCTTCTGCAACATCATACCCAGCCTGTGTTCCCAAAAAGCTGTTGTTGTACCCAGTGGTGTTACTGAACCCAGCCTGTGTTCCCAAAAAGCTGTTGTTGTACCCAGTGGTGTTA
>CAZYRN010000029.1:0-1844 GCA_964650185.1 uncultured Pseudomonadales bacterium | reverse complement strand
CAACCCCGCCACCTCACCCCGAACGTGGACGAGTCGTGGCTGTACCGTCTCCCCGCCGACGAGTGCGAACCGGTGACGGATTGGGACACTCCCGACGACCTGGACGTTCTGCTGGACCTGGCAGCGGAGAAGCTGGGAGTGGCACTGTGACTTACTCACGTCGATTCCCCCTGTACGACCTGGACCGGATCGAGTTCGGCCGGGATGTCACCCAAGACTTGTACGCCGAGAACGTTGCGGACTTCCCCGAGGATCGGGAACATCGGGTGAAGGTGTTGGCTCAGCGGATCGGTGCGGCGGAAGCAAGAGCGGAGCTGCGGCGGTCCCGGCTGCGGAAGCGTTAGGGTTGGACACATGAAGCTCGATGAGGTAGTGGCCGCTGCCGAAGAATGGTTGGCGGCACACCCTGACCCTACGAACCTCTGCGGTGAAGCTGCTCAATATCTCAAGCGACGATTCCCTGAAGTCGAGTGGGGGTACGGCTGGTACATGGATCAGCCCCACAACTGGGTCACTGTGGATGGCGTGATCGTCGACCCAACCGTGTGTCAGTTCGGCGGACCTCGAGAGGTGTTCGTTGGTCGCGACGACTGGCTTTATTGGCAAGCCACCCCGGAAGAAGTCGCACCACTCTAACCCCCAATAGCAAGAACCCCCCGCTCCGTAGAGCGAGGGGTCCCCAAATCCCCAGCAAAGGCTGGGGCACCAAGCGTCGCAGCCAGTATATCAGCCTTCGAGTTTGCGTACCGGTGTCACGAAATGGCGGGCAATGATCCCCGCAACAACCACGATCGCCGACTCGACAGACTCGGCGACCCCGGTGAAGTCCTCACCGACAAGGTTGCCTACCGCCAGGATCACCGCAGTGACCAGGACGGGTTCGTTCAGGATGCGGTCCAGGATGGCGCGCATGATGGTTTCCTTTCTAGCTAGACGGATCTCCCCCGAGATCAATGACCTCTTCGATCGGCAGCCTCTTTAGGAGGGTGCAGGCGTAGTAGACGAAGTGGTGGGCGATGTCTTTGTTCCAGACCATCGCGTCCCACTGTTCGACCTGCCGTTGCCGTACCTCGTCGACGCGTTGCTGGTGGGTTCGCGGCGGTGTCGGATCACCCCAGAAGCTCATTGGGAGGGTTCCAGGACGGTGGTGGTTCCGCATTGCCGGCACTCCATCCACGTCCCCTTCAACACGCCACCCTCGACAAGCATGTCGGTCAGGTCATGGAAGGTGTTTCCGCAGATGGGGCATTCGGCTATGACGGTGCCTCCGTTGCGGCGGTCACGTGGCCCGAGGGTCATGCTCGGAGCCGGAACCGGGGACGTCCGGCGGGTGTGTGCACCCGGCACTTCGGCCCCGGGTTGTACCGCGAGAGCTTCGTGCAGCAGTGCGGTTCGGTGCAGTACCGGCCTTCGTCGAAGGTGGGGGCGGGTTTCCCGTCCGGGATGATCCGCGACGCCTTCACAGCAGGATCCATCAGGCCCCACCGCGCAGCGCTCGCCCGATGATCCGACCCGCCCAATGGCCCGCGAGCTTCGACGTGACCCACGTCCTGGACTTCCGAGCGCCCATGAAGATGTCCTGGAGCTCCTGGGCCGCTCCACGCCAATCCACCAGGTCGTCCTTCGGTGAACCGGATACGCTGGCGTCTTGGGTCCGGTCGTACACCGCGTCTGCGACGGCCTCGAAGATTGCGTCTCTCTGCTCCTGGTCGGCGTCCAGGAGTTCGACGGTGATTACGTAGTCCATTAGTCCTCCCATTCCTCCGGTTCGAACACGACATACCGGCGGTCCAACCACCACGACACCAACAGCACACCGAAGCGCACCGACGCAACAGCCAACA
>CAZYRN010000028.1:0-2273 GCA_964650185.1 uncultured Pseudomonadales bacterium | reverse complement strand
TGGCGGAGGGGGAACGGGTGGAGTTGAGGGAGTAGGGGACACTGAGGGAGACGGCTGAGGAACAACGGCTACCTGGCAGATCCCTCTGGTGCCATAACCTGCATACGGATATGGGCCGAGATCAGGACAGTGGATGCGGCAGTTACCATTTTCCGCTCTGCACTGGCCAGGCCCCCAGTCGGTGCACTCGACTATGCGCTCACATTCAACGCAGCCAGGGTCGTCTGGACGGCAAGAATTCTTACAGCCAGGAGGATTGCCATAATCTGGACTTTCCTGAATTCGGTAACAGCATTGCGGCTGCTGGGAGTAACAGCTCTGCGCTTGTAACTCTTGGGCAGTGTGAAGGAGTAGAAATAAGCCAACTGTCAGGAATACCAGAGTTTGAACCCAGTGCTGAGGTCTGATCAGCATACTTGCTCCAGTAAATCAGAAGCAGCAGCACTTGACAAGATGCACTATGGGTAGAAAACTCTGACCTCAAGCGGAAAAGACGAACAGTTATACCGCGTGGGCAGACAGCACTTCACTCCTCGACTGGCACAATGGTTATCAGCGAGTATGGATTGATCTTCTCGCTAGTCTCAGGCACCGTGATGCCCAGCTCTCGCGCGATAGCCACTGCTTCGTATGCCCTCGTATGATCATAGTCAAATCGCAGCGCAGGATTTTGCGCCTGCACCACATCGAGCGCATGCCAGAAGGCAGCTTCAATTAAATGTCCTTGCCAACCCTCTGGTGTATCTTTAGTCAGATGGAACGGAGTGCTGACCCGCATATAGACCACCTCATCACCGGCACCCAGCTCACTCGGGTCAGAATTCCCGTACAGACTGATGCCAATCGAAGTCAGCCCAAGATACGATCTCATCCCATTGGTCAGGTCGCGCTGGTCTGATAGGTCTTTGTCCATGACAGCAATCATTAAAGTCTTGCCCTTAATATTCGGATAGACCTCGTAGAACGCCTGCCAGAGCACCTCAAAGTTTGCAGTAAATGAGGGGCCAAAGACCACCTCGGCGGGCACGGCCTCTCTATCCAGCGCACTGCCTCTGACCGACCCGTCGTTGACTCGGAAGTTGAATTTGAAGTTGTCGGCAGTATAGATGATGATAGAAGTGCCATGCTCCGGCTCGACCATCCGGTCAGTCTCATACACCCGACCTCCCTCAATGTAATCACCAAACTCGGCTCCGAGTCCTGGCAACCATACGCTGCCATCATCAAACTCAAGAGCCTTGGTCTTCAAGTTAAAGCCAACAACCTCAGGTGTCTCAGCCTCCGCTTGAGCCTGGTTGTTAGCCGCCTGCTGGTGATAGAACGTGTAAACCTCGGCCAGCCCGCCAGCTGGCAGTAGATCCCGATATTCTCTGGGCAGCGTTGGCTGAAGTATCTCCAATCTCTCGACTACCTCTTGCTCACTGAGCTCTGTGAGATCCACGTACTGGGTTTCGTCCCACTCCTCCAGCAGTGCTTCTCTGTCAAGGGGCTCAGGTGTGGGCGTAGGTGTTGGCAGACGATCTACCGCCTCATCGGCACGTCTGGCGGCTTCTTCCGCCTGGGCTCTCAACATGTTAACAACTTCCAGAGCTTGGTTTGCCTGAGCGGCGGCCTCCGGTGAGACGGGCTCGCCCTGGTCTCGCTGGCTGATAATCTCGCGCGCCTCGGCTTCCACACGCTCGGCTGCCTGCAGCGCACGCGCCATCTCGTCGCGAGCGCGCTGCGCTTGCTGCTCAGCCTGCTCTGGTGTAGTAGCAGTAAGGGCAGAATGGGCTGCCGCTTCTGCATTGGCGGTCGCCTCAATCACTAGCTGGAGGTTTTCATCAATTTCATCGAAGGCCGTTTCAACGATGGGCTCTAGCGTGGCTGCCGCAACACCACCTTCATCGTGGGACACCGTGCTGCTCTCAGTTGGCAAGCAGCCAACCAGGAGGGTGACGACCACAGCGGCCACGCGGCTAAGTCGCTCGTAGTATTTTCTGCGGAAGTGGTCTATTCGAGAATAATGGAGATTCGGGACTTCGGGGGAAGGTTGAGGCATTTGACTTGCGACAGGTGTTTTTATTATCTCTACCTTGATACTACCTGCTTGCCGCTGATTGTATGTCAATAACGCTCGGATGTGAAGCCACAAAGCTCGTAGGTAGAATCTCTGAGCTGCCGTCTATGAGGAAATGTTGTGATATCCACCAGGCGTTATCGGATAACCGCCACAATAGTTTTATGGGCCGCTCGGATCATCCTTCTTACCCAAGTATACAGAGTTATGACAA
>CAZYRN010000027.1:0-2341 GCA_964650185.1 uncultured Pseudomonadales bacterium | reverse complement strand
GCGGTCACAACTGACCCCCAACAAGATGAGACCTTCTACCAAATTGACGGACTGGTCAAGCGAAACAGCTTGCTGCTGTTGCTGGGGATTTTCATGCTGGTAGTACTAGTGGTGGGACGAGTCTGGGGGGCGCTGTCACTGCTGGGTCTGGCCACATCATTTCTAATCATCTTCAAATTTATCATTCCGCAAATAATTGCCGGCTGGGACCCAATCCTGGCGGCAGTGGTGGGTTCAATAATCATTATTCCGGTGACTTTTTATATTTCACATGGCTTTAACACTAAAACTCATATTGGAGTGGCAGCGACCTTGGTAGGACTGTTGATAACTGGCGTTCTGGCTACTTATTTTGTCCAAGCCGCTCACCTTACCGGTTTTGCTTCAGAGGAAGCTGGCTTTTTACAGGTGGAAAGACAGGGCACAATTGATATTAAAGGGTTATTGCTGGCGGGAATAATTATCGGCACTCTGGGTATCCTAGATGATATTACTATCGGCCAGTCTTCCACCGTTGAGCAGCTGAAATTAGCTAATCCTAAACTGAAAACTTGGGAGCTGTTTAAGAATGCGATGAAAGTGGGACAAGATCATATTTCCTCAATGGTAAATACGCTGGTGCTGGTTTACTCTGGTTCCGCCTTACCGCTGCTACTGCTTTTCTTTGATAGCGAACGTACTTTTATTGATATTCTAGAATTTGAGCTGATTGCTGAAGAAATTGTGCGGATGATGGTGGGCAGTATTGGTTTAGTGCTGGCTGCTCCGTTAGCAACGGCGTTGGCAGCAGTGGTGTTTACCAGAAAAAATCAGAACGATTAATCTTTATGAAAATTGCCGTCGCCTTTGCCAGTTTATCTGGAAATACCCTGCAGGTAGCTACTGAAATTAGTGAGTATTTACAAAACTTGCCACCACAGCAAAACTTGCCAGCCATTGAAAAAATTGATTTGTTAGATCTCATTGACACCCAAGTTGCGCAACTTCAGGCCTATGAGTTGGTTTTTATGGGCGGTTCTAGCTACGACGAAGCTGGAATTAATCCAATCGCAGAAATGTTTTTCAACACTGCAGAAGGTGCTGCTGGAGCGGCAGGTGAAGGTGCTGCTGAAGCGGCTGCAGTTGGTGCTACAGAAATTGCTCAAACCATTTTTAAACAAACCAAGTTCGCAGTGTTTGCTCTAGGAGACTCTTCTTATCCTGAATTTGCCACCAGCGGCCGAGTTATGGCAGAAAAATTAGTGAAATTAGGCGGAGAGATTATCGAGCCTATCTTAAAACTAGATGGTCAGCCAGATGCCGAGATGTTAATCGGAGTCAAGCAATGGGTGGATGGAGTGTTGGGGGAGTTAGGCTAAACTATTTTAGTCACTGTCGTCCCAATATTTTCTCCAGCCAAAACACGCTGCAAATTGCCTTTTTTAAGTAAATCAAAAACAATAATGTTGATGCCGTTATCTTTACATAAAGAGATCGCGGAAGCATCCATGATGTTAATTTTTTCATCAACTAATGCCTCCTGATAATCAACTACATCAAGTTTTTTAGCCTGAGGATTCTTAACTGGATCTTCACTATAAACGCCATCAACTTTAGTGGCTTTAAGAACTGCATCACAGTTTAACTCTAAACTTCTCAGCGCAGCTCCAGTATCAGTAGTAACAAAAGGCAAGCCAGTTCCGGCAGCTAAAATGATCACTCGGCCTTTTTCCAAATGCCGAATCGCTCGACGCCTGATAAATGGCTCAGCAACTTCACGCATGCTGATCGCTGATAACATCCTAGTAGGCAAACCATTTCTCTCTAAAGAATCCTGCAGCGCCACCGCATTAATCACCGTAGCTAACATACCCATGTAATCAGCTGAAGCTCGATCCATCTTGCCGTCACTGCTGGCGGTAGCTCCTCTAATGATATTACCCCCACCTGGTACAATAGCGACCTCAACACCCATTTTCACCGCCTCAGCAATTTCCTGAGCTAAATATTCGAGAAAATCAGGATCTATAAACGAATCACTTTGACCTTTCATCGCTTCTCCAGAAAGCTTTAACAAAACTCTTTTGTATTTGGGTTTTTGGGATGGGGTCATAGTTCCTTTGGGATTAATAGAATACCTTGATGATATACTAAATTTTATGAAATCACATCCAGCCGCTGACTATATTTGTCCAATATGCTTGGGAAATCAGGGTGTGGAGAATGAAGATACTCTGCTAAAACAAGTGGTATTATTCTTCAGCCTGGAGTCCTTGGTCAATCACCATTTCTAAAAGATCTTGAGCCATAACATAATAATCTTTTTTTGCCCGTTCTAAGTTCAAAGGAGAATGACCATAAG
>CAZYRN010000026.1:0-2704 GCA_964650185.1 uncultured Pseudomonadales bacterium | reverse complement strand
TCGTGTGGCTCATAACCACAAGGTCGCAGGTTCGAGTCCTGCCCCCGCTACCAAGGTAGCAATCAACACCTATCAATCGTAGAGATTGGTAGGTTTTTTTATTCCTGGGGTCATGTATTACATGTTTCGTAGCAGGTAGACATGCTCCCAGCCGATAAAACGACCGGCGGCAAACATTTCAGACGTGCCAAGCCCATTAAGTTTATCTATCTGGGAACCCCAAAACAGCACTAAGTAAGGACTGGCTCTCACCCGGCCCTTATTTAGTGCGCCCAAAATATCAACCAAAACGGAGTGGGTATGAGCAACCTAACAAACCAAAGACTACTACAGCGAAGGCAGCAGTGGCTGTAACTGACCTGCTTGGCTCGATGTTTAGTTTTCCAGGAAGGACACTCGGACTACCCGGAAAAGAAGCGACCCTGCGAAGTCTAGTGCGAAATTTCCTGGAAACGAACGGCGAGGATTTTGAAAAGCGCTATGACACCGAGAGCTTAACGCCTTTGCAGCAACGGATGATACGGGTACTTAAAGGCGACACTAGCGATGAGGCGATAGATGACCTGTTTACAGCACCAGCCGAAGGGCAATTCAACTATTACACTATACCGACCTTTGACTTGCCGGTGACACGAGTACCGGAAGTGGTAGAGGTGATTAGCCGCGGAGAGGTCCGTCGGAACAGGGAGAGCAGCCAGCGGGCCGAGCGGGTTGCCAGACCTATTACTCGCCCTGAATAAGCCCGCGTAGCTTACGGGAAAACTCAGCGGCGACCTCATACATGCCTAATGCTTCGAGCGCATCAACTAGTGATGAAAGCCGCTTGAGGTCTTCGCGGCTAACGGGTCGTTGCACATCGTCAAATGCTTGCTTGACCCGTTCGGTCATCATCTGCTCTTCTTGAGATGACGCAGCAAGCTCCAAGGAGCGTGCCTCACCTTCACGTATCCGCAAATGACCCCGCTTTATCAGATTACGGACATGCAGCACGATAGTAGCAGGAGAAGCATAGCCGAGCCCGTCCATGATTTCACGGTAGGTTGGGCTGTAGCCATGAGTTTTGATAAATCGTTCGATAAATTCTAATACTTCCTGCTGCTTTTTGGTGGGTCGAATTACTTTACTCATTTCTTATCCTTTCTGAAAAATGTGACGATGCCAGAAATAGCCATAAGAACAAGCCATATAACGAATAGAAAAAGCATTACATCGGAAAGGTCGTCTGAAGGCCCCATTAGTTATTCCTTATTTTGTATATAGTGTCGATATACCTGCGGTCAGCATGGTCCTCGGCTGCTTGTAGCCGTGAAAAAACCACAAAGAAAATACGACCAACAGGGCACTAACAAGAAGGTTGGCGACCAGCATTACTTTAATGAATTTGATGGTGTTCTCGCTCATAGCAGCTCCTATTGAATGAATCTGAAATTAAGTGAACCGACCGGGAAACGGTCGGAAGGGTACGTTACTTTCGATGGACTATCAGGGCTACCAGAGCCGTCAATGCATAGAGTACAAGAGAGCTTAAACGAACCGTCAGAGTCGACAGAATCAACTACGCCAAATACATTGAACTCTGAACTCATGCCGCCCAACATACAGGCAATTGCACCGACGGAAGGGGTAGTAGAAAAGGGTTGCTTCTGGTCGGCATTATTGTAGGTTATGCTGCAATACTTAATGTCAGCAGGGGGGCCAGAAGGCGTAGCCATACCTAGTGCAGTTCGGCGCTCGAATACATGTCTGATATTAGAGCCGACAGTGTAGGGGTTTGTCGGCTCAACTTCGGGCTCATCGGGCAATGAATCTACAGGCTCAGGAGTGGCGACATCAATCGCAGGTGTAGCATCTTCAGAAGGAGGCATTTGCTCTATGTCATCCGTCAGCAACCGTTCGCTTTCTGTGTGTGTAAATTGTTCTGGTGTTTTCGATGCACCAGTAGTTATCGCATAAATCGGAATACCAATCAGGGGAGCGCCGACAAGTACCCCTGTTACGATAAGTCTCTTCGGTGAAATCGTCTTTAGTGAGAATTTCATGTATTGCATTATACAGCATTGACAATTACAACGCAGTAGTATTCTGTTCATAATTGTATGCTTGATGTTCGCATAATGTTCGTGTATATATACGAACAGAAACAGCACAAAGTCTGTTTATAAATCGAGGGAAAGTAGGAAATAGATAATGGACGGTGACACACCTAAAGGTGAAACGACAACGCCAGAGGCACCTAAAAACGGAACTCAACCGCCAGCACCCGGTCCATCGGGCAATGCGAGCGACAATAGCGCAGGCGAGGTAGAGAAACTCCGTAAGGAGCTTGAACAAGCCAGGATGCGCGAACAACAGCTCTTAAACGAGAAACGCAAGAAAGAGGAGGAAGAAGCTGCTCGGATTGCGAAAGAACTCGAAGAGCAAAATAAGTATAAAGAACTGTTTGAGCAGGAGAGAGCGAAGCGGGAGCAACTCGAATCGGAACGTGAAGCCGAGGAGAGGCGCAGGGAACTTCAAAAGGCCAGGACGGAAGTACTGGCAGAGTACTCCGAAGAGGTCAAGGCGGTTGCTGAAGAAGCAGGGATAAGCCTTGAGTCATCTGAGGATGATGCGATTGCAGCCTTCAAAACTAAGCTGGAAGCGATTAACAAGCGGATTGGCCGGGCAGGAAGAGCCGGCAAAGTTGGGCACGCCCTAACCTTCATCC
>CAZYRN010000025.1:0-2991 GCA_964650185.1 uncultured Pseudomonadales bacterium | reverse complement strand
AACGCCACCATCAGCGGCACACTCTATGCTTCTCAGATTGAAGGCTTGGAAGATCAACTCGCCACCTCTTTAAATAACCCCAGTCTGCTTGATAAGCTGCTTGGTAAAAAAGATGCCGCCACTGACTCTGCCAGCATTGCTCAAGTCTTCTCCCTAGTCGAGAAATCAGGCTATGCAACCGACTCCGCCACTTTAGCCAACTCAGCTCTGACCAGCAGCAACGGCGATATTGCCCTCAACGCTTCCGCCGCCTACATCGATGATTACTTCTCCGTTAACGGTAGCGGCTACATTGCTGAACAACTTGGTGTCGGTCAGACCATCTTAGTCGGCAATAGCCTGGCAATTGGCCACAACTTCATTGAGCACCAGCCAATTGATCCCGATGAGCCAAAAATCTTCCACATTCAGCCGTCTGGAACCGGCTCTTTGAGCCTCATGGCTGGACTAATGGTCTTGGATGAAGAGGGTCACGTTTTGATCGATGGCAACATAGCTGTTGCCGGCGATGTTGAGGTCGGTCAAACCTTATTAACCAGCATGATTAAACCCCGTCAGTTCTCTGACCCTCTGCAGGTACAGCTCGCTACTATTTCTGGCCAGCTGGATGGTGAAGTGGCAGGTATTGCTTCTGGATCCAGCATCATTCAAGAATCTCGCTTTGAGTTTACTAATCAAGACGGCGATCCCACCGCCACCATCTCTGCTCGCGGCCGCGGTTCATTCTCTGGTTTGAGCATTGATGCCGATGACCTGACTCAGGCCAGCACCCAGAGTGCAGCTATTAGTTCCACCAAGTCCTCTGGCCGAGCTGTCTTGCGCAGCGGCCGAGCCAGCCTGACCATTAACAATAGTCTAATTACAGAGGACTCTTTGATCTACATCTCACCGCTCGGTTCAACACAAAATCAAGTCTTGTACATCAAGTCTCAAACAGGTGATGATCCAAGCACAACTCTCACAGAAGGTCAGTTTACGGTCGGCTTTGATCAGCCCATTAATCAAGATGTCAGCTTTAACTGGTGGATTGTGAACTAATCATATGAGAACTAAAAATATGAAATTATTAAAGAAAATTTACCGCTGGATAAAACGTCATCCCAAACCCGCTGCCGCTGGCACGGTCTTGGGAGGAGCAGTGATTTTAACCTGCCTTAGCTTTTTCTTGCTGCCTAAATTGCCCGCCCCCCAACCAGGCTTCCGGCGGACTCCGCTCAGTAGCTGGACCTATGCTGCTACCAGCCCGCAAGGACAAATTGAAAGCAGATTTAAAGCCACGGCTAAAGCAGCCCAGGTTCAAGTCGCTCGTGGCCAATCGGCAATTACTTTCGCCACCCCACTTAATCAGCCACAGCTCGATAAGGATCAAGAACAACTCACTTTTAAAACCGAAAATAATTTAGTCACCATTCAATACCAGCTACTAACAAACGGCGTTAAAGAGGACATTGTGTTGGCGGCTGATCCGCAAACTAATCAATTCTCAAGCCAAATTGTCCTCAAAAATCTTGAGCCGCGCTTAACTGGTGGTCAGAGATTATTTTTCGTTGATAAACAGGATAATTATCAATTCCATCTTCAAAAACCGTTTGCTTATGATGCCACTGGTAGTACCACTTATGGGGTTCGTTATAAATTGGTTCCCACTGACGAAAATGATGTGGTTGAAAATTCTGGGTTAGCCAATGGTGCCAGTGGCTTTGAAAACAACACCGCTGACCTCTCCACCATTGAGTTACTTAATCAGATACAAACACCATCACAAGATTTAGCAACCTATCAATTAGTATTAGAAGTTGATCCCAATTGGCTGAACTCACCTGAGCGCCAATATCCCATTACGATTGATCCAACCGTTGTCCACGACGAGTCCAGTGAATTTGGCGGCCAACACGATCGTACGGCTGATTTTGGCTCAGGCTCTAGTCCTAGTATTGAAACTGGTTACCATGATCTGGCGGCTGATGAGAACACCGTTGCTTTATGGCGGCTGGATGATGGGGTTTCCGGAAATGGGCAAACTTTAACCGATTCCTCTCGCTTTAGTCTTGATGCCACCACCGATGACGGCGCCAATAATACTGGCATGGACTGCACTGTCGATGGCATTGTCGGCGGTGGCTGTGATTTTGACGGCACTGATGACTATGCTGTCACCGCCAATTCGTTTGGACCGACCCAACAAGTAACCATGGAAGCATGGGTTAAACCAGATTCAGTTACTGGAACTGATAAAGCGGTCTTAGTTAAAGAGAATCAGTTGAGCATAGAAATTGAAACCGATACCAAATGTATTAATGTTTCAATTTACGATACCAACGGCCCTGGCTGGAACGAACTACAACCCACTGGCTGTGAGTTAGCCGCTGGCGAGTGGGTGCATCTTGCTGCTACTTATGATGGCAATATGATCAGAGCTTATCAAAATGGCATTGAAGTTGGAACTCAAGATGCCAGCACTTTAACAATGAACAACACCAATAACCCTTATTATATTGGTAATAATCCTCCCTATGGACCGCGCTATTTTGACGGCGTTATTGATCTGGTGCGCGTCAGCAATATCGCTCGCAGTGCTGAAGAAATCAAGGCAGCAGCCCAGAGACATCCATCCGGAGTCTATACCTCAGATGTAATTGATTTTGGTTCGGCTGCTTCCAGCATTGATTTAATCTTGTGGGATGAGTTGGGAGTTGGTTCTGGTGATGCGGAAACCCCCATCTCCACCGTCGGCCTAGTGGCGCAATGGAATTTTAATGCTACCTCAGGCACTACCGCTAATAATGACGCTGAGGGTGTTTCCTGTGGCGGCACACCGGCCAATTGCGATGGTACACTGACCGATTTTAGTAATACCTCAGGTCAAGATGTGGCGGTGGCCAGCGGTTGGACGGCTGATAACAAGCGCTGGGGAGCGGGGGCGCTAATGCTGGATGGTGTTGATGATTCGGTTAACATCGGCATAAATAAACTCGGACCAGTACTACATGG
>CAZYRN010000024.1:0-3038 GCA_964650185.1 uncultured Pseudomonadales bacterium | reverse complement strand
GAGGAGGTGAGGGAGTGGGAATAATGCTCGGAGAAGGGCTGGGAGAAGGAGCGACCGTGGTGAAGGTAGCAGAAGTTTGACACCAGTCACCAATGGCTCGGGTGTTACATACCCCAAATCCTGCATCTTGGGTGTTACCGCGAAAAACAGGGGTATGAGAGCCTAAGCTAGCGGTGGCAATGCCTGAATATGTCCAGGTTCTAACGCCGCCAACATTAGCATACGATGAAACTATATTAGACAGTCCTGGCTGAGTTAGCGAAGTACACACCAAGGAAAAAGAAGGATTCGTCACCCTGATAGTTACTGAATCATTGGGATTAACAATAGCCGGATTAACACTCATACCTAAGTTAGGACATGGATTAGGCGGAGTGGTTTCAATCGGCGGACACTGACAAATACTATCTATCCACTCTAGACCTTCACAGCAAATTCTTTCATTAGGGATACTGCAACGTCCCCCTGGACAAGCACTGTCCCAGTTGCATGAACAATCTGGATAGGCACAACTGGTTTGATTAACACAAGTGCCGCGACGAGGGTTGGCGGAAACATGCACTCCTTCTGCCGCACAGTTGGGTGGAGAGGTGGAGTCATAGCCGCAGCCTGGCACGTACTCACTGTCACAAGCTGAATCCGGCAAAGCACACCAAGTGCCACCTGAACAATAAGTGCTTGATTGAGGAGTGCCGCCCGAGCCATAGCACTGATCAGGACCTGCACAGTAGCCGCAGTTGGTAGTTGGCGGAGGAGGTGGTGCAGTTGAAGCGGTGGGAGTGGGAGAAGGGGTTGGGGTAACTACTGCAGCATAGCAACTGCCTCGAGTGCCGAAAGTCTGATAAGCATAAGGATTGGCAGCCGCACAAGTAATGGTGCACTGGCCGTAAATGGATTCGCAGCCACCTGCCCCCCACATATCACACACTTCGGTGGTGCTGCATCGTACACAGTTAGTATCCCACGCATAGCAAGTAGGCTGACAACCCGGAGGATTATTATAGTTAATAACTGTATCCACTCTGTAGCAGCACTGCGCCTGATTATTGACACAGGTTTGTGCTTGAGTCTGATTGTGAGGTGTTAAAAAAAACAATGAAATAAATACAACTAAAAAAAACAAAAACTGATACCACAATCTGGATAGCATGCTGAATGTAGTAAAACAGAATTTAACAATAATATCAATGTGAAAGTATAACTATTTTAGGAGTTATTAATCTTCCAACTCAGGTCTCTCTTCAAGTCTCTCATAATAAACCAAGCCTCCATGTGTCTCAAAGGAGTAATTTTCAGCACCTTCAACGAATATTTTTCCTGCTAATTGATTGAATTCTCGATCATAGTCAAACTTGAGATTTGGATTTTGGAGTGCAACTCGCTCCAATGCAACATGTAATATTTCATCAAAAGGCGCTCCTTCACGTGAGTTATTAAGATGATCTTCAACCGTGATATAGATAAGCACTACATCCTTATCATCTTCGGAGAAACCTGGAATAATTGTAATTCCGAGACCAAAAGATTGGAGATAAGTATTCATACCATTAGCTAGATCTCTTTCTTTAGTTAAATCTTCTTCTAAAAGAATTACCCTTACTTCATACTTTTCTCTCAACAGCTCCTCCAAACCGAGATAATTTTCATCTTCTAGTACTTCTGGATGAAATTGTTCAATAGCCTGTTGAAATGATTCAAAAAACCAATCTGCATTTTCCTCACTATATTTACCCACTCTTACCGCTATGGACTCACCTTCGAAAGTTGAGCCAATTTCGGTTAAAAAGGTAATTGTTGCCCCACTTGAACTTCTCAAAACGCTTTGATACCCCACCACCCCATTATCTTTCCTAGCTGTAGGAGCATACTCACTAGGTGAAGCTCCTAATCCACCATACCATTCAAATTCTTCACCATCTTTTTCAAGTCTTAGTCCATAGGTAGAGAAATCATAACCCACAACGGTATATCCATTTTGTTCCAGTTGTTGATAGACATTTTCTAATTTAACCCCCATTAATTTTACTCGATACTCATCCGGCAGATTTTCTTGAATAATTTGCAGTTGGCGGTTGATTTCATCTGAAGATAACTCCAAAAAATTAGCATAGGAAGATTCTCTCCACTGAGCCAATAGCTCTCTTTCAGTCATCAGTTCCGCAGTAGGAGTAATTCTAACTGGATTTTCTGTAGGTGTCTGTGTGGGTCTTGATATAGTCGGAGCTTGAGTAGGTCTTCTTGGAGGGGTACTAGAAGGCACAGCCACCAGATCTTGATCGAGGGGATTGATGTCTGCCCCACCTAGGCTTTCTCCTGGCTTACCATCTCCACCCCCATCTTCAGGATCGGAGGCATCGGATGCTCTGCCCTCCAACGATCCACCAATACCTAAAAATGCTCCTACAATGCCAGATGAGATAATTCCTATTGCAGCCAAGCGCTTGAGCAATTCTATTTTTTTCTTGCTTCTTTTCTCATGAGAAGTATCGGAATCAGTTGCTTTTTGATCAGCACCTCTGCCTGGAAATTTTCTTAATCTTTCACCTATAGAAGTCATCTGACCCCTTTCTGGCTATATACAAGTTGCTTAGTCAAGTTATTATATCTAATTTGGGAAAAAAAGTCACTATAATTAAAAATAAGGGTCTTAAAGCTTACCTCTTGAATATTCCCATTTTCACCAAGTAATAGCAAACAGGTCATTTTCATCCAGAAAATATAAATATTTATAGATACTTTGTGCTTGGTCTGTCTTGGCTTGCATGTCTGCTTGTGCAGCAGTCATTGCTGCTGGATTATCCTGATTTAACAACTCATAAGCTAATAGTTCTCGGTAAATATTTGTTTCAACAGTCTGCATCAGTCGTTGACGTTCCCAGCCAAGTTCTTCTATTACATCTGGGTGAAAATTAAAATGAAGCTCAATTTCGTGCATTGTCTCACTCTTATTTAAAGGAAACCCTAAACCCATGTAGCGAACATTATTCCCCGCCGCATCTACATCTGCAAAATTATGATTCAGCTCCTCATCCACCAGC
>CAZYRN010000023.1:0-3368 GCA_964650185.1 uncultured Pseudomonadales bacterium | reverse complement strand
GTAACGATATGAACGCATCAGTCGAGACGACGATCAATTTCCTTTCCGCTGCCCTCCAGGCCATGCGGCTCGAGTCGGGCCGAAGCGGTCGGCTGGACCTGTTTGCCGATCGCCTGGTCAAGTCGTCCTCGGAGCCGAACCTGGCGGCCGCAATCGAACATCTTCTGCGCTCGATCGATGCGAGCACGGACGACATCTTCCCACCGTTGGCCGCCCGGATGGCTGCCGTCGCCAACGGCGCGGCCGGACCCCGGATCCTGCGATGGTGGCGGGACCAGGCAAAGCTGGTGACGCTGATCGCCGCGACGCGCGAGGACGAGGTGAGACAAGCGGCGATCGCCGATGTTCAGCTACCGGAGAGCGGCACGACCGGGCGGGCCATGCCGCGCGGCGAGTACGCTATCACGCTCCGCGTTTCGTGCGAAACGCCCCTCGCGCATGGAGCGGACGGGAAAGCCGGCAACGCGACGATCTTCCGTCGCATGCAGGTGCTCACGGATACCGGCCCGCTGCTGCTCCCGTACTACTCTGGCAACGCGGTCCGGGGCCAGATGCGGGACCTGCTGGCGGATCATTTCCTCATGAGCCTCGGCCTGCACGCCGATCGCGCGGCACCGGTCATCTCGATGTGGTTTTTCTACGCGCTCTACTCCGGCGGCGCCCTCGAAGAGAATTCCGACGCGAGCAAGGCGCTGCGAAAGGAGCTCGGCGACCACGGTGCCATCCGGGCAACCGGCATTCGGGACTTCCGCAACATGTTCCCCGCCCTCTCGCTGCTCGGCTGCGCGCTCGGCAATCGCGTGCTCCCCGGTCACTGCCAGGTCGGGGATCTCCGGCCGGTCTGTCACGAGTGGGGCACGGGAGATACGCCCGTCGCCGAGCTCATGACGTGGGAATACCTGACCCGCCGTGAAGATCATGAGGATCACCTTGTGCACCACGGCATGATTGCGAACACGGAGTACCTGCGCGCGGGCGCGATCCTCGAGGGGGGCATCGACTACGACCACGCCACGCCGACGCTCGAGCGGGCGGCCCTGGGCCGCGGCATCTCGCTGCTCGCCGAGCTCGGGCAGCTCGGCGCCGAGACGCGCCGAGGGGCCGGTCGTGTGCGCATCGAGGTTGTCGGCGCTCCCGATCCTGCGCCATATGACGCTTACCTGCGCGACAACAGAGAGTCCATCCTGGACTACATGCGCACGATCGGGGCTCTCCAGGAAGCGGCCTGATGCGCGCCGTCGAGCTGCTGGCGTCCCACGTCCCGGAGTGCGACCCGCCGGTCGCGCCCGAGATCGGCACGTGCTGCGTCCTCGGCACGACCGAGCCGACGGTGCCCAAGAGGATGGCGATCAAGCCATCGTTCACCAACCTGGATCTGCTACAGGCGCCGGAGAGCGACCGGGTCTCCGTGCGCGCGTGGCGCGTCATGACGTACCGCATGGAACCGGCCGAGGGGAAGAAGCGCGGAGGACAGCCCCTGATCCAGTCGCACTGGCTTGTGCACGACGGCGGGATTCTCTACCTGTCGCGGATCGACGTGCGTCGATACGTGCTGGATGGTGTCCGGTTCGATCGCTGGGCTGGCTACGCGACGACCAGCTACAAGAAGCACGGCAGCCTGCGCGCGCCGGTGAACACCGGGGGCGCTCAGCGCTGGCTGTTCGAGCTCGACGTCGTCGACTGTGCGCGGGCGGCGGAATGGTGGCCGAGGCTGCTCGAGGCGCGCGTCGCCGGGATCCCCCGCGGCTGCATCGAGACACTGGACATCGGGGTGCCGCTGATGCGCAAGCACCTGGTGTTGTGGCAGCGATTCGAGCCGTGGGCGCGCCGGCGGTACCAGTCGCCGCTCTACCGATTCCTCACGTACCTGCTGCCCGGACAGGAGGAGCTGAAGCGTGCCGATACCGGGAGATGACCAACTCCGTTATCGGCTGCGCGCGCGGAGCAGGGCGCACCGTTCGGCCGTCGAGCGAAGCATTCAGGCAATCAAGGACCTGTCTGGCCCCGTGGCCGTGTTCACATCGTGGGGAAAGGATTCGGTCGTCCTCTGCCACCTCGCAGCGACGCACCGCTCCGATATTACGCTGGTCCATATGGCGGGCGGCCTGCCGGGGTCGCAGCACATCCGCGACTACTTCTCCCGCCGATCGGTGCCGTTACGAGTCATTCCGCGCGATATCCCGCGCACAATCGCCTGGCTGAAGGAGATCGGCCTCTACCATGAGCGCTCCGAGAATTCACGGGCCGGGGTCGCCCGCAAGGTCTCGAGCCTCTCCGCGTGGATGCGAGAGCACGGCTATCGCGTTCAGATGATCGGGATCCGGGCGGAGGAAAGCAGGGGCCGGCGGTGGAACTATCTGGCGCGCGGCCTCACGTACCAGCTCGCCAACGGCATCGTAACCTGTTGTCCGCTTGCGCACTGGACGGTCGCCGACGTCTGGGCCTACATCGTGGAGCACGACGTGCCGTACAACGAGCGCGTCTATGACGCGGAGACGCACGGCATGACGCGAGAGACGATCAGGAATTCGTCCTGGCTGTCAACGATCGGCGCTCAGGAAGGGCAGATCGCGTGGCTGCGTCGCCATTTCCCCGACGAGTATGCGCAGCTGGTGGAGCACTTCCCCCAGGTGGAGGCGTTGAGCCGATGATGACACCGCTCAAGATCACCTTTCACCTCGACGGCACTGGCGTGTATTACGATCCCTTCGAGCCGATCATGCTCGATGCACTGCTCGCCTGGTGCGCCGCGAGACACCACGTCCACGGGGAGCCGCCGGCACGTGACGAGCAACCGTTCGACATTCCGCTGCCGCTCGCGAGATGGCACCGCGGCGACGTCTGGGGATGGCGGGCATCGGCCCTGTTCCCCGAAGGCGACTCAGCCGAGTCCTTGGTGTTCTGGCGCAAGCGGCTCCGACAGGATCGGGTGCACCTCACGGAGGGGTCACCGAACCTGACCAATGGCGTGTATCGGGACTGGAACATGCCCCTGCCGCTTCTGCTCTGCCGGACGATGGTGGCCTACGCTTTCGGCGATCGCCGACAGGTGCGTCACGAGCTCGTGCGGAACGTCCGATGGCTGGGGAAGAAGCGGGCGCATGGCCGGGGGAGGGTCGTCTCGATCGAGGTCGATCGGATCGATGATGACTACTCGATCCTGCGAGATGGCCAGCTCATGCGCTGGATGCCGTCCGAGGAGGGGTCGCGCCTGGTGCGCCCTAGGCCACCGTACTGGAACATTTGCGGGCGGGTCCGGTGTGCCGAAATCGGGGACGTGATGCCCGTCACGGAACCGGGGAAAATCTCCCCCAATGGGGTTGACTCGCCCGCCCCAATGGGGTAGCATGGGAACCGTCGATAGAGAC
>CAZYRN010000022.1:0-3849 GCA_964650185.1 uncultured Pseudomonadales bacterium | reverse complement strand
TAGAAAACAAACTGGCCAAGGAGATCTTAAAGGGCAAAATTGGCGAAGGCAGTGTTGTTAAGATCGAGCATAGCCCAAAGCAAGGCGTCGTGTTTTTAAAGTCTGGGCTAGGAAAGCCTAAGAAAGTTATCTCACATTGAATGGACAAGATGAATAAAAATAGCTCCGAGACGGGCCTTATCAGAAAAGTATATATGTAACAAAATTGACAAAGAACAAAGATCATGCTATATAAATATACATGGTTTCGATTCTAAATTTTGGTGAAACACCGTTTTATTCCCTACTCTTCTTAGTAGCAGGTATTGCTGGCATTGCACTTTTCTTGAATATCGTAACCAATATCATGGTCCTGATGATTTCTGGTAAAGTGCGAAAAGTAACTAATAAGATATTAATGTCGCGAAAAGTGTCATGAATTTAAAATTATTCAGAATTATACTTGATTTCGCTGCACAGAAGCTCCTACTCATAGTGCTTATGTTCATGATTGGTATTTTCACATTTTACGCCTCAATAAATACCTTTGAAGTGATCGCGAATAAGGATGTTAAGTTCTCCAATGCCATCAAAGATGTTGGCATTTCAAAAAATGGTGTGGTAAAAAAATATTTCCTAGATCATTCCCAAGACGTTCATAATATCGGTAGTTTTGGTGTACCGAAGAAAATAAAGCTTCCTGAATCGAACAGGCATATTGATATTGCCGAAGCAGTCTATGATTTTGATAGCGGGAGTTGGTCAGCTCGTAAAGGGGTTGCACATAGAATTATTACATCATCACCTAGAAAAAAAGTCTTTGGTCAGGCGGTAATTTACCTACGTTCAAATACTGCCACGACTAAGATACTCGGCGAAGTATTTAGTGGAGATATTGTAAATATTGTTACCACTGAAGGTTGGCAGCTCGGATATCAGGTGATTGAGCGTGGAAAAGATCCATCAGAACTGTCAATTGATGTAGATAGCGACGAATCAGAAATAATAGTGATTATGATCGATGATATCTCGGCAGAGTTAAGCTGCTTTAGGGCTAAGCTTCATAAGGTGGGGGAACGAGTATGATCGACTATGAATCTACTTATGAATTGATAAGGGATATAACGCGAACTTTTGCAGCTTTAATGCTTGTCAAGTACACGATATTCCTATTTATTGCCCCATTTCATAGAGTTAAGGAGGCCTTACGCCAACTACGGCTAGCTAAGAGTGGGGATGGGGTGATGTATAGGCCGCTTGTGTCTGTACTTGTACCCGCATGGAATGAAGAGGTGGGTATTGTGGCAACCATAGACTCAATATTGCACAATGATTATCAAAACGTTGAATTAATAGTCGTGAATGATGGTTCAACCGACAATACAGAAAAAAAGATCAAAGAATATATGCATCGCAATGCAAATATGTTTAGTAAAACTCAAAAACATCTTAGATATTTCCGAAAGGAAAATGGCGGTAAAGGTAAGGCATTAAATGCAGCTTTGTCGAAAGCCAGAGGTGAAATAGTGCTAACGATTGACGCTGATTCGATTGCCGACAGAAAAATGATATCCAATATAGTGAAATACTTTGGCGACAAAGGTGTAGATGCTGTAGTTGGTAATGTAAAAATAGCTGGCTCAATAACAGTACTGAATTTACTCCAAAGACTTGAGTATCTATTTGGGTTCTACCATAAGCGTGCGCATTCTGTTCTTGGCGCTGAATATATTTATGGCGGAGCTTGTGCTGCTTTTAGAAAATCATCGGTTTTTGATGAGATAGGTGAATTTGATGACAGTAGCATTACTGAAGACATAGAGATGTCTCTGCGGACTAGGTATCATGGGCTAAAGGCTGTTTATGCAGATGATGCGATATGCTACACGGAAGGTGCTAATAGTATTATGGGCTTAGTTAAGCAAAGGCTTCGGTGGAAGAAGGGTAGGTTTGAGGTATTCAGGAAATATAAAAGCATGTTCCTGTCTACAAACATGCGTCATAGCAAATGGTTAACTTGGTTTGTTTTGCCGTTTGCTCTGCTGGCCGAATTCCAGCTACTATTTGAGCCCATCGGCTTAACATTGTTGGTAATATATAGCTTTCTTACCGGTGATTTTAGCTCAGTTATCCTGGGAGCGGCCTTTATTGGAATTATGTATATTGTGGTTGGGCTGTGTACTGAACGTGCGCGAAATTGGTGGATTGTGCCACTCTTACCATTTACGTGGGCATTATTTTATGTCTTGGTATGGATTGAGTATATGGCGTTGATAAAATCACTCGTTGCAACTATTCGTGCCGAAGGGGTTGTGTGGCAGAAATGGCAACGAAAGGGCATTAAGATTGATGATATTGACTCTATTCCCGTCGGAGAGGGCGCTGTATGAAGCTAAAAGATATTATTACTTATTCGCTATTATTTTTGGTTAGCATTGCCTTCACTGCTGAGATAGTGTTCTTTCAGCTTACGGGAAGGCATGTAATTGGAAATAGTAAGCACTTTGAAGACCACCAACTGATTAGGTGTTCCGACACCAATCTGAAATTGAGGAAGCGTACAAATGACCCACAGCTAAAGATTATTAGTAAGTATGAAGACGTATGTGGATCTCAATTCTTAAGTTACATGATGCTGTTTACGGGTATGCCTATTTCAAGAGTAAATGCACACTCAATGGCAGATGTTATGACACAAAGGCTTAATGCTTTTGATGATTTTGAAATAAGTCCGATAGTAATTATGGAGCCAGATTCGGAATGGGGTCTAGTTGACTTTAACGAGTATTCGCGTGGTGACTACGATGAGTGGATTGACGCATACTTTGAGCGCCTAAAGATGAATGGCATTACAGACGAACAGTTGGGTATATGGATACCCTTCCCTGAGCCACAACAGCCATTCTGGAATAATAATCAAAATCCTGATGACTACGCCATATCAATTAATAGGCACTTTAAACAATTAAAAAAATATTTTCCTAAAGCAACAACTGGAATTTTGCTCGATTCTCAGGTTGGCTCAGACGAATCAGCATCTCAGTTGGTTGCATATACAAGACTAATAGAGCCTCAGTTAATTAACTATGTTGGCCTTCAGGGTTTTCCTTGGCATCCGACAGCGGAAGGAGATAGCCGCAGTGCAATCATATCTGCCAGTGAGTTTATTCCTGCCTACATGCTGGAAGAGGTAGCAAATTCACTGGGAAAAAAAGAAGTTATTATTAATACCGGCACATATAGGCGTAGAAAGGCTAGTAGTGGCGGAGAGGTAGCGGTGTCGACTCAGCAGCGCATGAATATTCTAAAAAGTGTTGAAGCTGAAGTAGATTTACTTGAGAGCAGTGGCTTTAATGTTATAGTAAATATTTTTTCAGAAGATAAATTTGAGCTTCAAGAAGGGGTTGATTGGTCCTACTGGGAGTCAAGCGATAGTGCTGAGGACTCTCATGCCGCATTATTTACAAATTTTGTAAATAAACTTATAAATTCAGGGGCGGAAATAAGCATCTACGATTCAAGTAAAAATAAAAACGCAATAGTTAGTCCTGACGAAAGTGATGAGATTAATGTCCATAATTATTAGATACACCCCTATTTTAATCAATTATAAGAGTAAGCTGTAGAAATTACGAACTACTGGCTGGAGTCGCATTCTTAGGGGTTGAGTTGCCGAAGTCAAAGATAAAAAGCAAAGTCTCCTAGGCATTATCCGCACTGCGTATGTTGTGGATATTTTTGCGTGTCGGTGGCCAACGATGCAGCTCTTAGCTTGGCGTCAGGCATGTGGGCACAGATCGCCCTTCTTAGGCAATATTTTAGTCTTGCACTCCAAAAAACATAGGAGTACTATGCAACGCGTTAATAATA
>CAZYRN010000021.1:0-5827 GCA_964650185.1 uncultured Pseudomonadales bacterium | reverse complement strand
TTTTAAAACAACACCCCTTTTACCAGCCCTGACATCACCGCGAAATCAGCCGTCACTTGCAGTATTGGCAGCCACCACCAATCTCTCGACAAATATTGAGCATTTTTAAACAATGACCAAAGCAAGTAAATACTAGTTACAGCCAGAAATATGGCTGGATGATATAAATAAATAGCTATCATTAACAAATATCTTGCCACGACCGATCTAGCCTTATTTCGAGTAATTCCTGCCCTGACGTCATGTTCAGTCATGCCCTGAGCTGTCACAAAAAACTGGCGAAGATTTTTAATTGGGCGCCATGTAACTTGAGCTTCATAGCTAAAAACAATCCGATAACCTGCCCGCTGGATTCTTTTAGCAAATGCATAATCTTCACTTAACAGTAGTTTTTCATCAAAGCCGCCCACTTCCTTCCAAACTGATTTATGAACCAACATTGATCTGGTGGCTGGTAAAAAGTTTGCTTGGTTGATTTGATCAGGCATGACCAACATATAGGGAATAACAGCTTGCTCAAATGAAGATTGCGGCGCACCTCGATAATATCCAGCGACTATCAGCACTTCATTCTGCTCTGCTTTTTGGGCTAATTTTTCAAGCCATATTTTGTCTGGAATACAACCTGCATCAGTAATTGCTATCCAGTGATAACTTGCTTGCTTGATTCCGTAATTGCGGCCTTCACTCCGATTACCAGGCTTTTCAAATAGTTTTAGATCAAGCTCCCGATGTTGACTTTGAAAGAGTTTAATTAATTGAACTGTCTGATCGGTAGAACCGCCATCGACAATAATTACCTCATCAGGCTGCAACTTTTGTACCGCTAAGCCACAGAGAGTACCAAGGATGCTTTCCTGCTCATTCAAAACTGTAATTACCACTGAAATTCTCATGCCACCCCTCCACAGCTAACTAATACTCTACCTAGACCACCAAAGTTGCTCATATGCCTGGGCAACTTTTAACCAGCTCTGACGATGAGCCCATTCCTGAGCTGCCTGCTCATACTGCAGTTTGGTGGCTTTATCTTGAAAAAGCTGGTTGATTTTTTGACGCATTTTGATAGGTGAATCAGCTAGCAGTAGCATCTTTTGGCCTGGATAAGTAGCTAAATATCTTTCTTTTAAGGTGTGGGAATAAAAAGAGATAATGATCTTACCTAATGCCTGAGCAGTTAACATTGACAGATAGGAGTTAGCCAAGACCAAATCTGCCTTTTTCAGATATTTTTCAGCATCATTGACCATCCCCGTTACTTGACCAACTCGACTGCACTGCTGCCGATACTGGCCATCTCCAACCCACGTCACCTGCACTTGAAAATCATGCTTCAGCAGTTTGATTAAGTTAAGATAATGTTCAATCTCGTTTTCTAGCTCTAAGCGGCCTATAAAAACCAGTGCCATCTTTTTTTGCTTACCGCTGGCTTTAGTTTGATTAATTAAACTGGGTTTTTTTGCTGAATTAATGATATTTTCATCAACACCGCCATAAACAACTTGCTGCGGCTGATCCCAATAAAACTCACTAATCCACTTACCCACATGAATCGTCCTCAAAGCCAACTTGCTCCAAATCCATCTTGCTAATTTATTGCGCCTCGGAACGGGATATTTCCCCTCCCAACCGTGAAAAGTAATAAATAGTTTAGGCCAGATAAAAATCCACAGCGGCAACACCCACCACATCACATCATGCACATGAATCACGTCAGCTTGTAAAAATAATTGATATTGTTTTAATATTTGCTGCCAAATATCCAACTTGTACTGAAATTTAAAATGGTCCGGAGTGGTCACCTGCAGGCGGTGAATAGAAACATCGTCAATTACTTCTGTCCGTGGCAACTGGGCCTCCGCCGCAGTTAAAACACTAACTTGATGCCCCAAGCGAGTGAATTGTTCTGAGATTTTTTTGACATGAGTTTCAACACCGCCTTGATTGGGAAAATATGAAGGGGTGAGGTGAAGTATGTTCACTTTTTCCTTAGATTTCCTACAAGTAGTGTCATGAATGATTGATAAGTTGCTCTTATGCGTATTGTATACCGGATAGCGTTTATCATCAGCACCATTTTACTAATGATGTGCTTCATGATGGAAATAGTTCGGGCAGAGAGCAGTAGCGATCCGCCAGATCTTCAGTTAATTTTTAGTGATGATTTTGCTGATGGAGAATTTTCGAATTGGCAAGTGAGAAGAAATGCTCAATGGCAGCAGCCTACTCTTCCTTGCATGAATCAAGACCAACCTGCTGCTTGGGAAATCGTCGATGGCAGGTTGGGGATAACCATTGATGGCAGTCATGGCTGCAGCACTGAAATTACACCTCAGTCAATTGAACTGCGTTATTTAGATAATTTAATTTTTGAGTTCGACTGGTTTTTTCCAGAGTTAACAGCCATGGATCGCAATGTGTTGATTTATTGGCAAGATGAACAAAATTGGTATGGTTTAAAAACACTGGGTCAGTTTATTCAAATTCAAAAAGTAGTATTTGGTCAAGCTAATCACCTCAGCAATCCTTGGATTTATTATCCCTTTCTCGCTGATGATACATATCACTTTCACATTGAGGTCGATGAAAATTTGATAAATGTCAGTATTGATGATGAACAAATCATGCAGATAGTTGATACTTATCCTTTTTTAACTGGCTCAAGAACAATCGGTCTTCAAGCCAGCATTGGCACCATTACTCATTCTAGCTCTTTCTTTGACAATATTAAGGTTTGGACAAAAAAAATTGGTCAGGCAAAAAATCTCAACGTCTTGCTGATGAAACAAACAAATCCGCTATGGAGTAACACAATTTATGACGAAGCGCCAACTTGGGTGCAGCCAGATTCTACACAATTCTATATCAAAGATTGGGGCTGCGCCTTAACATCAGCCGTCATGATCTTGCACTTCTACGGCATTAATCAGCTCCCAGATCAACATTGGCTGAATCCCAGCTCGCTCAACCATTGGCTGATGGATGAACCAGATGGCTATGTTGGTGATGGTTTGGTAAACTGGCTGGCTATTTCCAGATTGTCAGCTCAAATGAGCGAAACACTGCAAACTCCAGTCTTAGAGTTTGTCAGAGAGTCAGGGATTAGAGTAAGAAATATTAGAAATAGAATTGATCAGCTTCAGCCAAGTATTTTACATATTCCTGGCCATTTTTTTGTTGCCGATGGCTATCCCGCTATTCCAGATGAACTGAACATTAAAGACCCAGCCTTTAACTATCTTTTCTTCTCGCAGCACTTTTCTGAGCCGCTGGATGAGACTGAACTTGCCTTGACAAAATACTCCACTAGTTATTACCAACCTAGTCAGACTGATTTAAGCTACATTTTTATGATCGCCCCTGCCCATGTAAACCTACAGCTTCAAGTCATTCATCAATCTTCGCCACCTGTCACTTCAGTCATTGAGAGTTTAGGTGAAGACGAATTTCAGTTAGTTTATTTGCCGAAACCACCCTCAGGCAGCTATCTTATTTCAGCTGAGCAAACTACTGCTGAAAATTCCGCCTTATCACCGGACACTATTCATCTTTATACCTACTCTAAAGCTGGCGAGCTGCAACTTCATCAAGAGATTTACGTGACAAACCGCTACTTTGGTGAATTGAAGTACCAGGAACAAACCAGCGAGTTACAGCCCTTAGACCTTTTTGCCGTGCTGAAAGTCAAACTAGATTACTGGTATCTCACTGATGGCATCAAAGCTCAATACGCTTACTTAAAACTTAGTACTGTCGTTAATGACGCACAAAAATATCCTCAACATAAAATAACTGAAACACGCTATCAGCAACTTTTCCAGCATCACCTAACTTTGTACCAAGAATTGATTAGTCCAGAAGCAATGCAGGATTTATCAGTAAATCTAGATCACTCATAACGCAGCGCATTTAATGCGGAGATGCGGGTTGAGCGACGGGCTGGATAAATACCAGTCAAGAGACCGACCATGAATGAGATGAAGATAATTAAGAGTGCAAATAGGATTGGCACACTAACTATACTCACTAAACCAACTCCTCTCATGAGTGTATAAGCAGAGATGATCGCTTCTACAAGCTTTGCTGCTAGAAATCCACTGGTTAACCCAAGAAAACCACCCATTGAACCCATAATCATGGATTCAGTTAAAAACAGTTCTTTCACCTCTGAATTCTTAAGTCCCATTGCTTTCATTAATCCCACCTCACGAGTTCTTTCAAGCAGCGAAACAGTTAAAGTATTAAACATCCCCAAAGAAGCAATTGATAAAGCCACCGCGCCCAATACGGCTAACATCGTCAGATTTAGGCATACTTAGACAAACTAATACTTGATGTATCAACTTTTTTCATCAAGTATTCAGCTGTTTTTAACTGCTATATCAAGCTTATCACATTAGTAATAGTTGAGTAAGAGGAAAGTAAGGGAAAAATGAGCAAGCTTTTACTTGAGTTATTCGTTCAACACAATCACAATATCATAAACACCGTCAGCATCCTCTTCAGCCACAGCGTCAGAAGGGGTGAGGGTAGTTTCAAGTGTAGCAGCTATATCTGATTCGACGGCAGCATTGGTGGATTTTTGGTAAATAAATGTCCCAGCCTCATACTCCAGCTCAGCATTACCAGTCTCTACAACCTGATAGTCATTCGCTTCAAGCGAGCTGGCGGCTGTGCCAGCTTTACCCGCCACACCAGTGGCGTTTAGCACCAAAATTTTCAAGTTTTCTTTGGCGCCCGCCTCAACTTCCTGGGCAGAATCAGTCACTGATGGCAACTGCTCTTCATCTATGAATACTGCGTCAGTCGCTTCAAGATCTTGAGTTTGAGTTGCTTCATTCGCTGGAGTTTCACCTTTAATTCTCGAAATTATGGCAGCAGGATGAAGATCTGGCCGAGTGTTAATAATCATCAGCACCCCCAAGCCCGCCCCAATGCCAATTCCAAAAGTAAGAATAAACATAGCGAGGCTAATCAGCACCTTCTTAAACATTATTCAAAGTATAGCACCAGTTGGTTGAATGTTATAATAAGGGTCCGGTCGCATAGCTCAGTTGGTTAGAGCGCACGATTCACATTCGTGAGGTCCCTGGTTCGAGTCCAGGTGCGACCACCACAGCTATTTTTAGGAATTAGCTGTCCTTAACAACCAGTTTAACCAGGAGGTGTCGCATAGTGGCCAATTGCACACGCTTGGAAAGCGTGAGTCTTACGACTACGTGGGTTCGAATCCCTCCACCTCCGCCCAAATCCTTCCACCTCTGCTAAAACAAAGAATAACCAGTCATTATCATTCTATGGTCGCCATGTTTAGAGGAGGTGCTGTGAATTGTAATGCCGGCTGTTGAATATCCCGAATACCCATAAACCGACTATATACATCTAGTATTAAAAATATATCAGTATTCCATCGTCGCATCATCACAATCTCATGCCATTGTTTAGCCAGATATTTGCCCACATACACATAGTGCCAATCTTCATTTGCAATGCCATCATGACCAGCTGTGTAAGATAATACAAAGCCATACTTCCAAGCATTTTTTGCCATCCATCTACCAGCTTCTGTATTTATAAACGGCGTTAAAATATTAACAGTATTTTTATTTTCCGGTGAAGTAAAATCTAGAGCCAACCCTGTATGATGCTGGGATGTGCCGGGAAATGCTACCAAACTTTTATCATACGTCCGGTCATAAATAATTGTCTGCTCTTCAATTGATCGATAACCTGATAAAACACGCAGATCAATCCCATCTTCTTGTGCAGCTAAAAATAAATCTCGCAAGTCATCCACCATTACTTCATGTACCATCACATCTTTTAC
>CAZYRN010000020.1:0-6141 GCA_964650185.1 uncultured Pseudomonadales bacterium | reverse complement strand
TTGTGAGCCCGGTGGGACTCGAACCCACGACGCACAGCTTAAAAGGCTGTCGCTCTAACCGACTGAGCTACGGGCCCTCAGCATAAGGCCAGCCAAATCAGGGCTGCCTCCATTATTGAGGATGGTCATGAATTATAACAGGGATTTTCTCTGAACTGAACTGTTAGTTACTCCTCATGTTAAGATAAGAATGATGCCAGAATTACCTGAGGTAGAGACTGTTCGCCGCCGTTTAGCTGAAATTTTACCTGGAAAAAACATCCAAACTGTGCAAGTTTTGCGTGAAAAAAGTTTTCAGGGTGATATAGAGAAGTTGCTAGATCAGCCGATCTTAGAGATTACCCGCCGCGCTAAATTGATCCGGATTCACTTTCCCCACCAGCTCAACTTGCTGACTCACCTCAAGATGACCGGCCAGTTAATTTACTTAGATGACCAATCGCGAGTGGGTGGTGGTCATCCTACAGCTGACTGGGTGTTGGCACTGCCTAGTTCACATACTCGCATTATTTACCAGTTTGATGATCAGTCGCAGTTATTCTTTAATGATCAACGAGTGTTTGGCTGGATGCAGGTCATGAATGATGAAGAAATCGCGGCTATGTATCAAAAATACGGACCTGATGTGACCGATAAGTCTTTAACAGTGGAGTATTTGCAGGATAAGCTTAGTCAGCGGCGAATTCCGATTAAACAGGCCCTGATGATGAATGAAATTATGGCTGGGGTGGGTAATATTTATGCCTCTGATGCCTTAAATGTCGCTCAAATATCACCAATGAGAGAAGCGCGAAGTTTGAATCAGGCTGAGCTGAAAAAATTGCTGGCTGCTGTTAAGTCAGTGATTAATGAGGCTTTAGAGCAGGGCGGTACTACTTTTGACGGCAAGTATGTTGATGTAGACGGCTTAGCTGGCGGTTATCAGCATCGATTGAAGGCTTATGGTCGGGAGGGACAGCGGTGTTTGCAATGTGGCGGTCAAATTGAAAAAATCAAAATTGGCGGTCGCGGCACTTACTACTGTCCTACTTGTCAGAGCTAGCTAGTTGAGCAAATCTAAAGATAAGCTTTGATGGTATCAACTGAGTTTTCCAGTCGGCGCTTCTCTTCCCAATTCAGTTTAATCTCAACTGTCGCCTCTACTCCATTTCTGCCAATTACCCCTGGGACACTTAGCGCCACACCATTATGGCCGTAGTAGTGATGCAGCGGAATTGAGACAGGGAAAATGGCGCCTTCGTCTCTCAAAACTGCTGCGGCTAATCTGGCAGCAATCACGCCGATGCCATAGTAGGTTGAGCCTTTAGCCTGAATAATTTGATAAGCGGCATTTTTGGCTTTTTCATAGGCTGTCATAGCTTTAGCTTCAGAAAAATTGGGAAAGGTAGTTAAGGGTTGGCCGCCCACGCTGGCGCTGTACAGGGCTGGAAATGAGCTGTCCCCATGCTCACCAAGAATGTAGGCGTGAATGCTATTAGGATTGATTTGGAGAAACTCAGACAGATGAAATCTAAACCGAGCGGTATCTAAAGCTGTGCCAGTGCCGAAAATCCGGCCCTTTTTCCAGTCAGACTGCACATAGGCTTTATAAGTGAGCACATCAACGGGATTGGCGACAATTAAGATCACTGCATTGGGCGCGTGATGCAAAATACCAGGCAGGAGCTCGTCCATTATGGCTAAGTTCTTTTTGGCTAAATCTAAGCGTGACTCATTTGGCTGCTGGGCGACACCAGCTGCATAAATGACGATGTCACTGCCGGCTAAGTCTTGGAAATTATCTGTGGCGGTAATTTTGGCAAAATCTAAATATGGCATACCGTGCTCGAGATCAAGCTTCTCTCCTAGCGCCCTGTTGATGGTTCGGTTCCACAATACTAGTTCATTTACCAAACCTTGCAACAAGATGGAATAAGCCACGGTCATGCCAACTCGACCGCAGCCGACGATCGCCACTTTGTGATTATCGAATTGATGGGCAGCCATACCTTAATCTTACTAGATTTTCAAACTCACTACCAATAGTAAATGATCTGATATATCAACGTCAGACTTCTGCATTATAATTGATCAGCATGAAAGTAGGGTTAGCCGGACAGCCGCCAGCAGGAATACTCTTGATAGATAAACCTCAGGGTTGGACAAGCCATGATGTGGTGGCAAAAGTGCGAGGTCTGACCGGAGTAAAAAAAGTGGGTCATGCTGGTACCTTGGATCCACTGGCAACAGGTCTCTTGATAGTTTTAGTCGGCAAAGAGTTTACTAAGCAGCAGGATCAGCTGATGAAATTGGATAAAGAATACTGGTGTGAGGCTGAGTTAGGTATTACAACTGACAGTTATGATCTTGATGGTGATGTGACTAGTCAGGCTGAGTGGCAGCAAGTTAAGCAAATTGATCAGATTCAGTTAGAGAAAATATTATTGCGGTTTACAGGCAAGATTGAGCAGACTGTCCCTGCCTTCTCCGCTGTCAAGATTAAAGGCCAAAAACTGTATGATCGTGCTAGACGAGGTCAGCTCGCCAATGTGACTTTACCTAGTCGTGAAGTGGAGATTAAGGAATTAGAGTTGGTTGAATTTCAGCAGAATTTTACAGAGCAAAAATCAATCTTTAAGATTCGTTTAGTTTGCTCCTCTGGAACCTACGTCAGATCATTAATTCATGACATAGGTCAAGAATTAGGAGTGGGTGCGGTCGTAACGAACTTGAGGCGGACAAGGATTGGGCAGTACCAGCTGAGTGAAGTTGATCCCACTTTTTCATTAACCGATTCATTAACCGATGGTAAACAGTCTCGTGTGAATGGTAAACTCTAATCATGTCACAAAAGTATGTATTGGCTGTGGACGGCGGTGGTTCAAAAACTAAAACCATTGCTGCCAATTTTGATGGCCAGATTATTGGTGAGGGACTGTCTGGTCCCACTAGCTTAGCAACCACTACCATCGGCGCGGCTAGTTTTAACTTAAAAGAATCAGTAAGGCAGGCTTTGGAGAATATTTCACCAGGACATGAAGGCGAGATTGAGATCGGTAGCTTAGTGATGGGTTTGGCAGGGATGGATACGCCACATGAATATCAGCGGGCTAAACAGATTTTTGAAGAAGTACTCGATAATTTTAAGATTAATAACTTTTTCCTAGTCAATGATAGTCAGATTGCTTTGCGCAGTGGCACCGATCAGCAAGATGCGGTGGTAATCATTGCTGGCACAGGCTCTATCTGTTACGGCAGAAACAGCCGAGGCGAAGAAGCTCGCACTGGAGGCATGGATCAGCTGCTCACAGATCAGGGCTCAGGTTATATGATCGGCCGGCAAGTGCTGCGTGATGCAGTCAAGAGTTTTGACGGCAGAAGACCAAAATCAATTTTAGAAGATTTAGTCTCAGCTCATTTTGGCATCAGCTCCATCGCTGATTTAAAAGAAAAAGTTTACAATCCTGATTTAACCAAAACAGAGGTCGCTGCTCTGGCGATTGAAGGTTTGCAGGCGCTGGAAAAAGGTGATGAGTTGGCCAGAGCTATTTTTGACCACGCTAAGGATTCTTTGGTAGTGATGGCTCAAACTGTCATTAAAAGGTTGGGTATTCAGCAAACGCCAGTCGATTGTGTCATGACTGGCCGCATTATGAGTATTCCCTATATTCACGATCATTTCATCGCCAAGATGAATGAGTTTCACCCCCAACTAAACATTATTCAGCCCCATCAAGAACCGGTGTTCGGTGCATTAAAGATGGCGCTTGAGCTTAAAGAGTTTCGTAACTTAGTGTCACCTGGTAATTAAAAGTACTGCTACCGGGCTCAATCTGAGTTGAGCTATCCATGGCCATATCACCCATGCCAATTGCTCTTTCATTCGCTAAGAATGGAATTGGCTGACCGTTTTGCTGAGATTCGATGACATTAATAATTTTGCCGAGGCGGATGCCTGATAATCGGGCTAGCTCTTCAGCATCCTGCTTAGCATCATTAATCGCTTCTTCTCGAGCCTGCTTTACTAAGTCTTTTTCCAGATCCTCACTTAGGGTAAAACTGATGCCGTGAACTTGATTTGCCCCCAAGCCAGTAGCTGTATCAATGACTTGATTAACTTTTTCGAAATCTGACAGTTTTACTCGCAGCTGAGCATTGGCGCGGTAACCTGAAATTTGGCGATCTGGTGACTCAAAGTCATACTCGGGGTTGACTGAGTAGTTGGTGGTTTTGATATCTTTTTCTGCCACGCCCTGATCTTTTAAGGCCTGAATAATATTGTTGTTAATCTCATTAACTGCTGTCTGGGCATCTGCTACTTGATTACGCACTACTTCGACTCCCAAACTAATTTCTGCCTGATCAGGAATTGCGGCAATTTCTGACTCGCCTGTCACATTAAATGTCTGCTCTTTTTGAGTCAAGGTTTGTTGAACAGACAGAGGGACCGGTCCCACTAAACGAGTCACCCAAATTCCAGCGCCAACAGTGATAATGGTGGCGACTAGTGTGGTAGCGATTGTTTTGAAGTTAATGTAGTTATTTTGATGAAAGAGGGACATGAGGGCTCCTTTGGTTACTAGCATTTAGCTTATCATGATTCTGAGGCACTGCCAATATCTTCAGCTGAGCCGATAATGAATAGTTCTTCTTCAGCTCGAGTCACACCTGTGTACAGCCAGCGCCGCCAGTCTTCATCACTCATCTGTTTAAATCTTTCTTCGAAAAGAATCACTCTTTTAGCCTGACTGCCCTGAGCTTTATGAACAGTCAAACCATAGCCAAAATCAAATAGATCGGCATTTTTTAAGAGCTCGCTTTGCTTGGGAGTGAAACTTTGCAGATGAGTTGCTCCAAACTGATGCCGATAAATTTGCCCCTGAAAAAGCTGATCATTTTCATCCAGATCTATCTCAGCATAGAAAAAGTCATCATCAACAATCTCCAGATGAGTCAGGGTGCCCAGCATGCCATTGTAGATTTTCTTTTGATGGTTATTTTTCAGACAGATGACGCGATCCCCCACCAGAGGTTCGGGAGTAGCCTCAAAAAATTTCTGCTGGCGGATAAAGTCATTAATTCTGACTCGGGTATGATTATAACCAGCTAAAATCATCGTCTCTGGATTAAACTGACGCAGTAGCGTTTCCACTTTTTCCTGAGCGTCGATTGCCTGCTGGTCAATCTTCTCGATCTGAGAGCCATACTTGCCAACTGGGATTTTGCCTTCTTCTCGAGCCATAATAGAGATTTTAATGATCGGATTGTCAGCAGCCTGGCGGTGAATTTTTTCCAGCTTAATATCAGGTTTATCCATTAAGTTAAATTGCCCTTCGATTGGCGGCAGCTGGCCATGATCGCCAATAGCTAAAATGGGCAGTCCAAATGAAATTAAGTCATACCAGATCGACTGATTTACCATAGAAGCTTCATCAACGACGATGAGTTGTGTATCCAGTTCCCGCTTTTTATCCCAGCTGATAATCTCGCCGTGCTGGTTGGTCATGGGAGCATAGATTAAAGAATGGATGGTGCCGACAAAATCTTGTTCATAAACTGCCTGCTGTTGCTGAAGAGTGGTTTTTAAGACTCGAGCTGCTTTGCCAGTAAAACTAACAAAAGCCACTTTAAGTTTAGGATTGCGTTTATGAAGTAGTTTTCGCAGGACGGCAGTAATGGTGGTCTTGCCAGTACCAGCATAGCCGCCTAAAGTCAGCTGATTGGGCGTCCGGTGGGGAGTGCGCAGCCAGCTAAAGATAGTTTCTAGGGCTAGTCGCTGATCGGGTGATAATTGCACATTTGCAGTATAAATCAATTTTACGCTACGTGGATGGGCTGGAGTGTGATATAATAACTCTCAGTTATTGATCATTTTTACTTTGAGTTGAACTCCTAAATTTTTCCCCAAAAAATATTTGAAATCAAAGCTTGGTGTGATGTTAGTCAATAGCTATGTATATAGAGTCCGGTAAAAGCTGGACACAGAGAAAAGGAAGTTATCATGAATGATGCTCCACAAAATAATAAGAAACTTTTCGTTGGCAATTTGCCATGGAATATCGGGGAGGATCAGCTTAAAGATCTATTTTCCGAGTTTGGAGAAGTTGTCAGTGCTAATCTGATCACTGATCGTCAGACTGGCCGTTCACGCGGTTTCGGTTT
>CAZYRN010000019.1:0-6718 GCA_964650185.1 uncultured Pseudomonadales bacterium | reverse complement strand
GCTCCAGATAAAAAATCCCACCGCAATGGTGGGATTTTTTCATGAAAGTATTGCAAGAAATTGCTTAAAAAATTACTCTAATTACTCTTCCTTGCCTTCACCGTCAGCTTGCGCGGTTTGCTCCGCTCTGATTTATTAAAGCGGACTGTTAAGACGCCATTATCTGTTTCAGCTGCTGGGTCAGCTTCTGTATCTACATCCTCTGGTAATGTGACTCGGTAGGAATATCTCCAGGATGACCGAGAGTGATACTTGCCTTCCTGTTTTTCTTCAGACTCCTCTCGCTGAGCTTGAATCCACAGCGTTCCCTTCTCAACGGTAATATCAATTTCTTCTGGTTTCACTCCTGCCACGTTGGCTTTGATAATCACCTCATCATTTGTCTCGACTAAATCGAGATTATTACTAGCGGTGGTGACCAGACTGGTGAAGTCCTCTTCATCAAATAGATCTGGCCAGCGAGTGGTAAATGGGCTCCATCTGACTAATGCCATTTTGACCTCCTTACTGCTTTTAGCAGTCTACTTAATATATTGCGAATTAACCATATTTTGCCTAAATTAGCACTCTTTGTCAAGGACTGCTAATTAATTGACTGCTATACTTTAAACAGTATGGTTTTTTTGATTTTTATTTTTGGTTTATTAGGGCTATGGATGGGCGCTGAACTTGTTATAAAAGGTGCGTTGGGTGTGGCTAAAAGATTAGGCCTTTCTGAAACCTTTGTTGGAGTAACTATTGTGGCTTTGGGCACTGACTTACCGGAAGTAATTGTTTCATTGGCTGGTGCCTTTGAACAAAGGGTAGGCATTGAGACCAGTGGTTTGGTTATCGGCAATATCATTGGTTCGACCATGGGTCAGATTAGCTTAGTGCTGGGTATTGTTGGTTTGTTGCGCGTGCTAGAGATTAAAAAGAATGAAATTATCACCAACGGCAGTGTGATGATTGCGGGTGTGCTGGCTTTTTGGCTGTTCGCTCAAGATGGTTTTATCTCCCCGACAGATGGCTTAATGTTGCTAGTGGGTTATGGTCTATATCTATTTGGCTCGGCTCTAAATGAGCGCAAGTTAACAAGGTTAGCTAAAAAAATGACCAAGAAAAAACTGAAAAAAGATCGCAGTCCGATGTGGTGGTTTGCAGTGCAGCTGGTCGTTGGGCTAGCTCTAGTTGCAGGAGCTTCTCACCTGGTGATTAAGCAGGGTTTGGTAATGGCAGAGCTGCTCAATGTGAGTCAGACTTTAGTGGGAATTCTGATGATTGGCTTGGGCACGAGTTTGCCAGAACTGGTAGTATCGGTGAATGCTATTTTGCGTGGTTCTGCTGGTTTGTCAGTGGGTAATTTAATCGGCAGTAATATTGTCGATATTTTATTAGCGCTCGGACTAAGCAGCTTAATTGGCGGTTGGCGAGTTAATGCCAATGTCAGCACGTTTGACCTGCCATTTTTACTGGTGACCTCGATTGCGGTCCTACTCTTTTTGCTGAGTCGAAAAAAATTGGAAAGAAAAGAGTCATTTTTAATTCTGGCGCTTTACTATGGGTATATAATACTCAAGTTACAAGGATTTTAGGAAAGATTTAAAATTATGAAAGCCGGCAATATCAAAAAAGGGACGTACATCAAGCATCAAGGCAAGCCATATCAGGTTACGGAAACTGAGTTTTCGTTTTATGGCCGCGGTTCGGCTCATATGAGAGTAAAGCTGAAGAGTTTTGATGGTGACGTGACTAAAAATGTCACTTTTAAATCTGGAGACAGTGTTGAAGATCTGGATGTGACGAATGTGGAGCTGCAATTTTTGTACAAAGATCAAAATGAAGCAGTCTTCATGAACCCCCAGACCTACGAACAGGTCCAGATTCCTTTAGAATTGATTTCCGGCAAAGCTGATTTATTGACACCAGAAATTAGAGCTTATGTCCAGCTTTATGAAGATAAAGCAGTAGGAGTGAAGCTGCCGCCGAAAGTGAAGCTGAAAGTGATTGATGCCCCAGAAGCAACAGCGGGCAATCGGGCTAAAGCAGCCAAAAAAGATGTAACTTTAGAAACTGGTTTGACGATCTTGGCCCCGCTGTTTATTAAAGAGGGTGATGTGCTGGTGGTCGATACTGAGTCAGGTGAGTACGTTTCCCGCAGCAATTAAAAGGCAGGCGCACTTCTCTCATCAGTTTGATCAGAAACAAGAGAGTTTATGGTATTGATTAAATGATCAATATCATAAGGTTTATTGACGAACGCATTGGCCTCACAAATTCCGACTGCTTTCACTAACTCATCGGAGGTTTGAGCTGACAAAATAATGATAGGCAGATGAGCTGTTTTGGGTTGAGACCGGATGGTTCTGGCCACATGTTCGCCGCTGGAGCCGGTGATTAATAAATCTAACAAAACCACATCTGGAATTTCTGGAGACTCTTGCTGAAAGTAATCTCCTCGCAGATCAGTTAAAACTCGAAAACCTTCTTCCACTAAAATCATCTCAGTTACTTCAGAGATATGGGGATCGTCGTCGATGATGAGAACAGTAGTTTGCTTTGACATAAATTTATTTACGACTGACTGGTAAAGAAATAAAGAAAGTTGTACCGTGGTTTTCTTCACTCTTAAACCAAATTTGTCCTTGATGTTGTCTAACTATTTGATAAGCGATATAAAGCCCAATGCCCATTCCAGGGAATTTTTCTTCGTCACGACCCTCAACTCGGAAAAAGCGCTGGCCGATTTGATCCTGCTGGCTAACGGGAATGCCGATGCCATAGTCTTTAACAGACAATAAAATTTCGTGTTCGTCTTGCTTTAACTCAACCTCCACTTTTTCTTTTCCCGGTGAGTACTTAATGGCGTTAGTGAGCAGGTTGATGATGGCCTGCTCAATTCTGTTGGGGTCACCTTCGATCATGAGATGTGCTGGAGCAGTCAGAACTAGCCGGTGTGAAGAATGGGATTGGCCAATTGTCTCAATAATATCTTCCAGCAGCATTGTTAAATTGAATTTCTCTAAAATCATGGTCATCTTGCCTTGATTGATGCGAGTCACATCCAGCAGTTCAGAAATAAGTAACGATAATTTATTAATCTGGTAATCGATTTTTTCCAGATACATTTCAAGATCTTCTTGTGGAATGCGACCAGTGTTTAACTTGCGCAAAATCATTTGGTTAAAGGCTTTGATGCTGGTGAGTGGGGTCTTTAGCTCATGACTAGCCATACTGATAAAAGCGTCTTTGCGTTGCTCCTGCTTATGCTGATTGGTGATGTCATAATTAACTCCCAACAGACGGATCGGCTGTTGATTTGAATCATAATAAATATTAGCGACTGCTTTGATCCACCGCTCAATGCCATTGGGATACACAATGCGAAACTTATTTTCATAATCTGTTTCATGAGCGGCAATGGCATTTCTTATTTCTTGACTAACTCGCTCGTGATCTTCAGGGTGTAGCCGCTCTTTCCAATAACGGAAAGTTTTGCGATCTCGATAGTTGTCGCCAAATGTATTTTCTGGAATTTTAAATAGTTTCTCCTCACCCTTTGACCACCAAATCATGTCTGAAATCATGTTCCATTCAAAGACACCGGTGTAGTTGGCTGTCTGAGCTAAATCTAGCCTTTCTTTATAACGTATCAGTTGCCGCTCTACTTCCATTCTGTTAATGGCCACAGATAATAATTGACCTATGGAGCGCATATAATCAAGATCATATTGTTGAAAATTATGTGGCTTCCGGCTATAAATACTGAGAAAGCCCATGCTTTTTACCTCATTTCTTAAGGGCACAATAATGCCGCTCCGGATTTGTCGCTGAAGTTCTGGAATGAAAAAACTAGGAGGTTTAAACTGGGTTTTTTTGAGATCACTGATAAAAATGGGATGTTTGTGATCGAGGGCGCGATTTTCTGCTGAACGCTGATTTAAACCATTGCCAATGGCTAGAATTTTGGTTCCCAGTAAATCATGGCGTTTAGTGTGAAGTAAAATTTGATCAGTATCATCAAGCTTGCGGCCAATGATGACGTAGGGCGATTGCATATTTTGAACTAATTTGTCGAGAATAAACTTTTGAACTTCCAGAATGGAGTTACTGGATAACACCATCAAGCTGAGTTGAGAGATGATTTGATGCTGTTTTCGTGAAAAAAGATAACTGCTTTCCTTAAGACGCGGTCGGCTGTGGTTGTTGGTGAGGGTATCAAAAATCGTATGTAACATAAGTTTGATTATCTAGAGTTAGTTATCAACGAAGAGTACCATGATTGCGTAATAAGAACGTAAGAGCGGTGTAAGAGGTGGAATCATTTGCTGATTATTGTTGGGTTAAAAATAATTTAAAGGCGAGTTGCTTGGCTAGATTGCCCTCTGCAGTGAGGCGATGATTGCTGGTGGGCAGGATGATCAGCTCTGACTGTGGCAGCTGCTGGTGCAAAGCCCAAGCCTGAGCTATTGGACATAAGACATCATACCGACCGTGAACTATGACTGTGGGTAGATGAGCAATTTGATCGGCATTTTTTAATAGTTGATTTTGCTTTAAGAAAAAATGGTTTGCTTCATAATGCAGAAAAATTTTCACAACGGCGATATCCTCATCAGCGACATCTTCGGGGTTGGTTAAGCTAAGATCAGCGAACGCATTCATTAAGTTGCCTTCCCAGTTCATCACACCAGCGGCAAGTTGTGCTACTTTCTCTGGACTGCTGGTTTCCATTAACTTTAAAATTTCCGCTGCCGCTGTGGCGGGCGAAGTTTGCCATTGGTCAAAAAACTTTTGCCGTTCTACCCAGAGATCAGGAAACAATTGCTCTACGCCGCCCGGTTTGGTAAAAGACCAGGCGAGATCCTCAGCTCTAGCCAAGAAGATGCTGCTCAGCATTAAGCCACTAACCCGATTTGGATGAGCTTCGGCATAAGCTAAGGCTAAAGTAGACCCCCAGCTCCCTCCAGTAAGATACCACGAGTCAAGTTTTAACTGTTGGCGGAGTCTTTCCATATCATCAACTAAATCTTGCGTGGTGTTGTGTGATAGCTCGCCGTTGGGCTGACTCTGACCACAGCCGCGTTGATCAAATTGTATGAGGTGATACTGATTTAGATCAAAACCGTTGATGTGTTTCAGCTTTGATTGAGAACCAGGTCCGCCGTGAAGAGATACGATAGCCGGTCCTGCCACATTGCCATACTGGGCAAAATAGACTTGATGACCGTCTTGCTCAGGAAGAAAGCCGGTGTAAAACGGTTGGGGGTGACGTGGCGATGGCATAAGGATATTATAGCTGAAACTACAACTTCTTAAAAAAATCTACCCTGCCTTCTCCCTCAACATAATAATCAGGTATTTTAGCTACCTGCTGATAACCTGCTTTTTGATAAAAAGTTCTAGCAGGTTGATAAAAATCAATATCACATGACACGATATGGATATATCGACCCTGTTTTTCCTTTACATATTGTTCAATTTTTTGCAGAAGTTTTTTAGCTATGCCTTGTCTTCGGTAAACGCGGTGGACGGCAAAATAATCTGCATCCATTTCATAACCATCGCTGTTAAACTTATTTTCTCTAACTCCACCAGCGCCAACAACCCTATCTCCGTCAATAGCAAACCAGTAGCAATGGTTAGGATTATCTAGACTATCAATTGGAGCTTGCTTGGCCATTTCTTTTTCATTTGGTGTCCAGGTGTGTTCAAAAGTATCTTTCGATGTAATAAACTCACCTACTTTCTTGGTTTCAACTAATGTTTCTACTTGTTTAATTTTGATCATAGTATTTTTTCTGTATTACTAGTTATATCTTAACATCTTGTGGTTAGTCTAAATAAACAACAGCACTAATCCTGCGGTAACTCCAAGAATTCCAGCCATCTTTTTGACTGTTAACTCGTCTTTAAAAATTAAAGCAGACATTAAGGTTAATAATGAAATTGAGGCCGCATTAGCCGCATTAACAAAACCTACATTTGGTGTCAGATTAAATCCAACTTGCATGAAGTAATTAAAACTAGCGCCAAAAATTCCAATCAATAAAAGTGTTATGAGTTGATCTTTCGAAACATTTCTCCAGGCAACTTTTTTGTAGATGATTTCTCCAATTATTAGTATGGTCACCACCACCATCGAAATTATTAATCTAGTGAGTATAGGGACTCCTATATTTAGTAAATATTTTGAACTTAAAGCCAAAAAACCCCAGCAGAAAAATGCTCCCAATGTGTAAGGGAGCCATAATTTATTAGCTATAGTTCTGTTTTTATCTTTGTCGATCATAATTAAGGCTGAGAACAAAATGATAAAGACGATGGCGAGCGCTGACTTGAATGTTAAAGGAGCAGCAAAGATAAAAATTGAGGCGATGGCAGTAAAGACGACATAACTTTTTGAAATAATGAGACTATAGCCTGGGTTTGGTGAATATTCGATTCCTTTTAAGGAGAATGAATTTCCTAAATAACTAAAGAAAATTCCTTGAATAATAATTAGCAACAACTCAAATGGCTTTAGGGTAAAACTAGTTGGAGTGCTGACTGTTATTAATAGATATACCAAAACTGGTATAAAAAACATGGCGAGGTTGTTCAGTTCTCGAGGCGTTTTGAGCAGATTGCTCTTTCGCACGCAAAGATACAAAGCCACCGAACTAGCAAACATGAGCAAGCTGGCAATTATCCAATTCATAAGTGATCAGTCATAGCTGAGTATTTTGAAGTGTGGGGT
>CAZYRN010000018.1:0-9349 GCA_964650185.1 uncultured Pseudomonadales bacterium | reverse complement strand
GAATGTTCATAGATGGCATCAATCATAAATAGCTTGATTGTTTTTCAAAGTTTACATCTTGGCGGAGGCAGTGGGATTCGAACCCACGCAACCCAAAAGGGTTCAGGTTTAGCAAACCTGTGCAATTGGCCACTATGCGATGCCTCCTTGCAGAGTGCTTATTATACCAGCTTTTGCGCCTTCAGCTAATCGGCTGAGCGCGCTGCATCTTGGGTTGCTTGTGCAAATTCCGCTGTAGCTGGCCAACCTGGTAAATAGCAAACATTAATCCCAATCCTGCCAAGTATTGAATTGGTTGCAGCACGGTTTCATAAAACAAAGCATCAATCGCCACCGCAATTAGAGGAAACGCTAATTCTAAGATCGTGGAAATTTTAGCCTGGGTATTTTTTAGTCCTTTATAGTACAGCCACATGGCGGTTACTCCAGTAAAGATGGCAATGTATAGAAATCTGGATAACTCTGTCGTCCCCACTGTCAGTAAGCTGTCTTGAACACCCAAAGTGTGGACTGCGATAAATGAGAAGAAGGCGGCTAAATAAAACCTCAAGATAGTACCACCTTGATCTGAAACGTGATTTAAGAGCATTTTAGACAGAGTGGTTGAAAATCCCCAAGCTACCGCTGCTCCTACCGCATATAACGCTGCCTCTACTGTTCCTGCTCCTGTGGCTAAGTTCACCCCCTGCGGAAAAGTTAAAAAGTAAGCGGAGATTAAAGCAAGACCTGCCCACTTGAGGTAGCGACGAGTAATATCTTCTCCCAACAGCACGTAAGCAGAGATGATGGCAAACAAGGGCTGAAGTTTTTGCAGTAAAAAGACGACACTAAAATCAATGAAATTCACCTTGATCAAAGCGGTGGTAATAAAAACTGTGCCCAGTAATCCTCCCATTAATGCTACTAAACTAGCAATAAATAACACTCGACTTGTTAATTTTTCTTTTCTCAACACCGGCACTACCCAAGGCAACATCAGTAATGAGCCGATTAAATGTTCATAAAAAACAATCGTCGCTGGCGGCAGATGAAATAAGCTTCGTCTGATAACTCCATCGACAGCCCACAAGGTAGCGGCCAAAACAATTAAGATGGGACCCAAAGTATTGATGCGAGCGGAAACTTTTTTTAAAGGCATGATAATGTGTGATCTATTATTAGCTGAAATGAGTTGATTAACTGTAAGCCAACTCACATTTCATTTTGACATAGTTTGATGCAATTTAACAGCGCAACATTACAGCTCTATTCTGATGTTTTACCTGCCGCTTGCGACTTGTTCCGTTATAATGTGACAGTGATGACACAGTCACCCTCTATACCTCATGTAGTTATTATTGGCGGCGGCACTGGCTCCTATGTGCTCGCTTCTGGTCTGCGCCAACAGCCAGTTCAAATCACCATGCTGATGACAATGGTTGATGATGGCGGTTCCAATAAAACTCTCCGTGATGAGTTTGGCTTACTGCCTACTTCTGGGATTCGCCAAGCGATTGTGGCTTTATCAGAAAATCAAACAGTGCTGCGAAAATTATTTACTTATCGCTATCATCAAGGCGGAGCCGGTTTGTACGGTATGACTTTTGGCAATCTCTTTATGGCAGCCATGTCAGATATCATGGGTTCGCAAAAAGCTGGTATAGAAGAAACCTGCCGCTTATTGCAGGTAAAAGGGCAGATTCTGCCAATTAGCTATGATGATGTGAAGCTGGTTGCGACCTATGAAGATGGCTCACAGGTAGTGGGTGAACATTTAATTGATGAGCCGGAACGAGATCAGCCGCTGAGAATTACAAGCTTGGCAACTCAACCCACCGCCACCATCTCTCCTGAAGCTAAAACTGCCATTCTCGATGCTGATTTAATTATCCTAGGTCCAGGTGATTTTTACACAAATACCATCGCTAATTTAGTAGTCGAGGGCGTGCCAGCCGCTCTCAGCCAAACTGATGCAAAAATCATGTTTGTAACTAATTTAATGACTAAATTGAGCGAAACTCCAGCCTATACTTTGCAGGACTTTATTAATGATTTAAATCAATATTTACCCAAAAAAGAGTTAAATTATCTGCTGGTGAATAACAATGAACAGTATCCTAAATCAGCTTTAAAACTCTATGAGAGCGAGTCAGCCCAGCCAATTCACGACGATTTACCTCAAGATCATCTTAACGGCACGAAAATCATTAGAGCAGACTTACTTTCCACTCAAGTGCCAGAGCAAGCCAAGGGTGATCAACTAGCCAGAAGTATGATCCGTCATGATTCTGCTAAATTAGCTCGTGAAATCATGCGCCTATTTGCCTAACTAACCCAGACCTGTAATAATGGCCGTAACAGTATTTTTGCCTCTAAGGAGCGCTATGAAAACTAAAATCATTTTAACCTCTCTAATCATGTTGGCCATGCTAGCTTTCGTTCCTCAGGTCTTAGCTTTAAGCATTGAAGTTAGTCAAGCCGGTCAAATTCATTTTTATCAGGGTGAAGTGCAAGGCAGAAACTCAAATGCCGCCAGCGCTCAAGGTCAAGCTGCTCAAGCAGCTAATGCCGGCAACTCTGCTCAAGCCAATCAAGTCCTGCCAGCTGAAATTAGACCAGCTCTGCAAGATAAATCCATTCGTGTCCGTACCGAAAATCAAGGAGTCGCGATAGAGGTGGCTAATGAAACTCAAACTGGCCAGGATGTCACCACCAGTGAAACCATTAAATCCAGCGAGTTGAAAATGGATGTCCCAGCTGGAAAAGCTGCCGGTAGTGCCCAAGCAGGTCAAGCCGCCGATAGAGGCAATCAGCCTGAGTCAGCTCTAACCTATCGTGAGCAAGTTCAAGCTGAGCGCCAAGCTCGCTCAGAAGAGATGGTTCAGGTCAGAACCAAACTCCATCAAGCAGAACAGCGTCTTGAACTCGAATCACGAGGAGCTACCGCTCGCTTAATGCAGGGAGCCCAGTTTAACTATGATGCAGAAACTGGCCTGATGACTCTCATCACTCCTTCCGGCAATGAACACATTCTTAATCATTTACCTGATCAAGCTTTAGAGAGAATGCGTCAAGCCGGCTATCTCAACGCAGATCCAACTGAGATAGAGGTTGAAACAGACATTGATGGCGAAGTCTATTTTGTGGCTCCTGATCAAGTGGAAAAGAGATTGTTTGGTCTCTTTCCCCGCAGAATCAACACCGAAGTTCTCTTAAATGATGAGACGGGCGAAGTGACTGAAGTTCCTCAAGCTGCTGAAACCTTCTTAAGAGAGCTGCTGAACGTCTTTTCTTTCTAACAGAGACTAGACTAGCTGATCAATTTTTGCCGCCATAATAAAGTCATTATAGCTTAAACCGTTAATTTTGTGGGTGTATAGCTCTATTTTGACGTGCTTATAATTATATAGTAGCACATTAGGATGATGACCTTCATGCTCCGCCAACTCTCCAACTCGATTTACAAAAGCTAGACCTGCCGCAAAATTTTTAAATGAATATTTCTTACGCAACAAATGCGTCGCTGATCGATCCAGCTCCCAGCCCACAAGCTGCTGCATTAGCTCATCTTCTTTAGCCTCTGTTAAAGGCGGCGTGCCGATCTCACACGGCTCACACTTTTGTTTAGTGAGGTTTTGGTCTGGAAAAGATGTCATAATAACTCTATTGTATAATGATCCAGTTAGCTAAAAAACATGAAAATATCTAAAGCAGTTATTACCACCGCCGGTTTCGGCACCAGATTTTTACCCATTACTAAAACGCTCCAAAAAGAGATGCTGCCGATCTTAAATCGGCCCATGGTTGATCATGTGGTAGATGATCTAATTAAAACTGGTATTACTGATATTATTTTTGTCATCAGTGAACACAATCAGCAAATTAAACACTATTATTCCAGTAACCCTCGACTGTATGACTATCTGGAATCGATGGGCAAAGCCGAAAAATATCAAGAAGTCTCAGCTCTTCATACTAAAGCTAACTTCACTTTTGTGATTCAGCCAGATGAAGAGATGTATGGAACCGCCGTGCCAGTCAAAATCTGCCAGCATTTACTGGAAAATGAAGAAGCATTTTTAGTCTTTATGGGTGATGACTTTATTTATAATGGCAACGGTGATTCTGAAGCAGCCGGCATGATTGAGTTGTTTGAGCAATCAGGAGCCGGCGGAGTGGCAACTTTTATTGAAAGACCTGAAGCCGATTTACATCGGTATGGCATTGCCGAAGTGGAACAACAGGGAGAGTTTACTTTCCTCAAGCGATTGGTTGAAAAACCAGCACCAGGTACTGCTCCGTCCAACTTATCCAACATCAGTAAATATATTTTAACCCCAGCTGTCTTTGACATTATTGATCAGCAAGCCTTAGATCCTAAATCTGGCGAACTTTATATCACAGATACAGTGGAAGAGTTGGCTCAAAGATCACAAGTGGCTGTCTACCGACCTCGTGGAGAGTATCTTGATGGCGGACAGGTGATTAGTTGGCTAAAAGCAAACTTGCGAGTGGCGAAAGATCATCCGGAGTTAAGAGCTGAGCTAGAGGCGTTCTTCCGTGAGGAGTTTTTGAGCTAAATTCTCTGTCAAAGATTTTTTTGCTACTAAAGCCTTAATTGCTAAATAACTGTAACCAAATACTAGATCTCCTAGAAGCGTATTTTTGTAAAAAGGCACCGCTGCTAAGTAGCAGGCTAAAAGTCCTTCCCATGTCTGGGGATACCAATAAAACCAAACGCCTAAGTTGGAAATTAAGAAAAACAGAAATGAAGCTGTCGGGAGTAAAACCAACTGTCTTTTGAGGTGATGACGAGCAATTTTTCCCAATAAGTAGTAACTGAAAAAGCCTAGGTAAGTAAAAACAAAACCTTTATATAATCCTCCCACCAGCAAATCAAAACCAATAATAGAGGCAAAAAAGGCCAGAAGATTGCCACCAAAGAAACCAAAACTACCCAAAAAACTAACGTTGGCTGGCAGCAAGCTAAGGCGAGAAATAAAAACTCCGATGGCCGCAAGGCCGGCTGCTAGACTGGAAGTGATTGTTTGACAAAGTCTTTTCATCAGGAAAAATATCTTACCCCGAATTCCGCAGTTGGGCAACTAATAATTGATGATGTAGATCAATCGCTCTAATAAAGGCTCAAATCAATTTCTTCATAGACCAGCTTCAGTTGATCTCCTGGCTGGAGTTGGAGTTGATCAACACCAACTTCCGCATACTCATCATTAACGTAAACTGCCCAATAGTGTTCATTATCACTCGCTATACCATCGACACTGAGAATAAAAGAACCGGCCTCACCAAAGTCCTGATACTCCACCCCCACTTTAGTATCGAGTAATTCACGCGCAGTTTGAGCTTCGGTGGCAGTGTAAAGCATGGTGGCAACGACTTGTTCTTGGCTTGTTTCAGTGTGTTGCTCGATGTTGACAGCAGGTGCTGTTGACGTCGGCATTGGTGGGGAAACCGAGGTGGGCTGTTTGACTAAACTCCAGCCAAAAATAGCTAACACTGAAGCGGCAAAGAAAATTAGCGCCGCAATGAGAATTTTAGCAAAGGTGAGTTGATTTTTTTTCATAGTTTAAAACTCTATTCTACACTAATTTATCAACTTATTATTTCAACCCATCTAGCAAATTTCTAGGTGGTTCAAATATTTTTCTAATTAAATTCAATAATTTTTGCAATCTAGGCTTATTAGTCACCTCAATCTTAGTATAGCGGACAACTCTTCTGGCTACACTTCCCCACTCAGCGAGAGGCTTGTCAGCGAATAGTGCTACTGCTTCTTCTACAGATAATTGAGTCTTATCTCGGAGATCAGAAAATGCTGCCAAGGCGTTAATTATAATCATGCGGTAGTCATCAATTCTAATTTTTTGGTGCATCTCATCCCAAACTTGCGTCCAGTATTCATCTAAGTCAACCTGATCTCTATCTTCATTTTTATGGGCAAAGTCATAACCACCTGGGCTGAAAAATTCTTCAAAGTAGTTTGATGCTTGATCTCGAAGCATAGCTAAAATTTCGTCTTTAACATATTCAAGTGATACCTCGCGACAATAAGTAAAATATGTCTCAAGATATTTTTTACGCATTTCTAAATCAGTTTCTTCTTTAAATGCCTTAAATGAATCTTTCATAACAAAACGATTGTTCTCAAAATTTAAGTGCCGCGAATAAAATCCATTTAAGTTGTGTTGGTGCTCGTGCACCAACACAGTTTGAAATTCAGTTGAGCTCTTAGGAAGAACTGTGAAGTATATCAAGTTAGAGTAAACATACGTGCAAAAAGAAAAACCGCCACAAGTTTGAGCATTCGAAGGGTCAATATGCTTAAGAAGACTCTCAAACTCCAGGTCAGACATAACTATATCTACTGAAAATGGACTAACCGTCATCTCCATGCTTTCTGCATGATGAGCTGAATAGCCAAACACAACATTAAAGATCGCAGCAGCACTGTACCTATCCCTTAGAATAGAAAAGTTTCTTCTATTTAAATCAAGAGCTTCAAGCATGTTATTAATGCTTGCAGTCGTATATGAGGTAAAACCATATGCTTTGCTAAATACCATGACCAATTGTTTTAGCAGATCAACTCTAGTGTTTGGTGCTAAATCAAGGGCTTTTTCGATAAATGCTTGCAGTTTAGCAGCAGCCAATCTTTGAATTATCAACCTTTTCTTAAAAACCTGCCAATCTAAATGCCCTGCTTCTTTTTTTCTAAACTTTTCTAGTTCTAAATAGTAATCATATTCCTGATTAAACGGCGGGTGTGATGAAAAAAAATCTCGACACTCTTCCTCAAACATTTCCATTAGTTCAGTCTCGTTGATTAAGTCTTCTCCTAGATGAAGTTCTCTTCGATTACCTAAGTCCTCAACCGGAGGCAATCCAACCATAGTGTCACTCATTAATTTCCTTATTCCTTCCCTTCATTGCCAACCCCAATCCAGTCAAATAAATCGGCATACTTAGATAGCGCAAACCAATGTTCATAAAGTACTCGCGAACATCCATAGGGAAAAAGCCGGTCATAACCATGATGAGATCTAAGATCCAATTAATGGCTAGCCACAGCAAACCAACCAGCACTGCTTCCTTGAGGTATCTTTCTTTAATATCTCTTAAATAAAAAACGGCTAGGACTGTTCCCACCAGCGCCCCCACCACAATCATAATTGTTTTAAAAAAGATCTCGTCTATCAAATAGTTGCCCTGTTGATCAATAAAGGGAAAACCCGCTAAAAAGGGAATTAACCACGTCAGGAAACCATAAAGAATGGTGCGGAAGGGTTTGGACATAATACTCCAAATGTTGATACTTAGTCCATTGTAACTGGAATCCATTAATGTTAGAAGGTAATCTAAATCTGTCTGGTTAGCATTTCCTCATCATATCTGCAACTATAGTAAGCAATCTGGTGTTCTTGTAAGAAGGGGGTTGGGTCACCCTCAATTTTTGAGCACTCTTCATTTGATAAATTTAACAAATGACTGTCTACTACTAAACTTGTCTTCGTAAATATTGAAGAAACTAATATCCCCATTCCAGCTGGAGTCACCACAAAATTAGCAGGATAAGTCAACCGGGTCATACTAAGATGTATCGCCACATCTCGACCACTAAATTTGAATGGCTTAAATTTTTCTGAAATGAGATATGGAAGTCGTCCTCCTTTGCCCCAAGGATGACTATGAATGGTACCAATTTTTCTCCAGCTTGGTGGTAGGGGTAATTCTAACATCATTTGCACTGCTGACCTGCTGCCCCATACTCTTACCTCATTTTCCGTACCTGTCTCAAAATCTCTAGACAATTTAAACTCGCCCAAATCAGTCAAAGCAATTGAAGCAGCTTTCTCAATTCTTGCTTCAGCAGCATTTTTACCCATCATCAACTCCTCTGCACTTTTTCTAAAAGCGCATCTTAGAGGAAATTCCACGTATAAGGGAAACTCATTTAAAGTCAAATGATCAGCTGTTTTTAGAAACTGGCCGAAGGCTTCCATCGGCCAAGGTCTTATTTCAGATTGGACAATTAATCGCGCTAGTCCTTCTTTTTCAGATTTATTATTCATATGAAATTTCAGTATCTAAAAAAAGAATGATATTTTTGGCACTTAAGCGGAGGTGGTGAGATTCGAACTCACGAAGCCCGAAGGCTCTGGTTTTCAAGACCAGTGCAATTGTCCACTATGCGACACCTCCTCGAGTTATTAATTATACCATCTTCCCTCATGCTGATCACTTGCTGTATATTAGTTATGTATGATTGATCGGTCAAATCAACCTGCCCAGCCGTCTGATTATGAAATGTACTTGAAGTATCTGCGTGATCAGCAGCAGCCACCGGTGCAGCAACCAGTTCAACCAGCGCAGCCAGTCCAGCAGCCGATCCAGCCACAGCCAGCAACCGCTAGCTATGAGCCAACCATTGGTTATGAACCTGCCGCTAGCTACGAACCGGCAGTTACTCCAACCCCTGCGGCTACTCCAGCCCCAGCTACCACCGCCCCAGCCACTCGTCAGGACCGCTTTCCCGGCATTCCCAAACCTATACCAGAAGAAATTATCTACACCTGGGAAGCTGCCAGCCGACCATTTAAAAAAAGAGACCAGCAATATTACCTCACCATCGCCGCTATCATCTTTTTAGTTAGTTTAATTCTCTTTTTTGCCGGTCAGTTCTTACCCATTGCCGTCGCGGTTTCAATCGGCTTTTTGGCCTATGTCCTCTCAAGTGTCCCGCCCGAGCGGATTACTCATCAGATTTCAAATTACGGCATCAGAATTGACGATCACCTTTATTATTGGGATGAAATCGGCCGTTTTTGGTTTGAAGAAAAATATGGCCAAGAGACCATTCATTTTGAGATCTTTAGCTTTCCAGGTAGAGTTGTCTTAGTCATCGGTGATGGCGATCGCCGGGAGATTACCGAGCTATTATCTGAAGTTCTGCTGCAGGAAAAGCCTAAAGATACATTTTTAGACAAAGCTGCCAACTGGATTCAAAAGAAGATTCCTCTGGAGATTAGCAGCTAGCTATCGTATAATTTCAACTCATGTGAGCGCTCATAGCTCAGTTGGATAGAGCGTTGGTTTGCGGAACCAAAGGTCAGAGGTTCGAATCCTCTTGGGCGCACATATCTGGATTAAGTAGCGATCAATCTGAAAAGGTTGTCCCGCTGTCTAGATAAGTTTTGTTAAGTGAGGTGAGGTGCCGGAGTGGTTTAACGGCCAGCTCTCGAAAAGCTTGGGGTTCTCACGGACCACGAGGGTTCGAATCCCTCCCTCACCGCCATTTTTTAAAACAACACCCCTTTTACCAGCCCTGACATCACCGCGAAATCAGCCGTCA
>CAZYRN010000017.1:0-10448 GCA_964650185.1 uncultured Pseudomonadales bacterium | reverse complement strand
TCAGTGCTAATCTGATCACTGATCGTCAGACTGGCCGTTCACGCGGTTTCGGTTTCGTCGAATTCAGTGCTGATGATGCAGCAGCAGCCGCTGTTGACGCTATGCACGGTAAAGAGTTAGATGGCCGCGAGTTAGTGGTCAACATTGCTCGACCAAAGCAGCGTTAATTATCATCCATGCTTGTTCATTATTGATTTGCATGATTAAAATTAGACAAGAAAAAGGCACCTGCGGGTGCCTTTTTTGGTCATTAAACAGAAATCAGAAGTAATTAATGAGGTCAATCTCATCATCATGGGCAGCTGAACCGTCGCCAATAGCGATACCTGTTAAAATTGCATGATCCAAAATTTGTCCAGCGATCATGGGCCGAATTGTAGCTAAATCAACCTTGGTAGAGCTGGGTAATATTCGAGATAGTGCACAAAGAGTAAATTGATAATGATGAGTGCCGCGAAAGAACTTTTGACAAGGTCCTTCATAACCTTGAGTGCCGCCATTGCAAATTCCCTCTTGGGCAAAAATAGGAGTGGCGCCAGCTGGAATTGCTACTGTCTCTGGCGAAATATTGTAAAGCAGCCAGTGTACCCAAGGGTTGGGAGTAACATTAAGATCCTCAATTGAGAGTAGCAAGCTTTTTGTGCCTGCTGGTAGATCTTGCCAGGAAAGTGGTGGATTAATATTAATACCTTGGCAGGTATAAGTGATAGGAATCAAACCTTCATGAGCAAACGCCGAACTAATAAGTTTCATCTCTATCTAAGATTATCTGATACTTTCTTAGGAAGTGTGTTTGAATTTAGCAAATTATTCGTCGGGGTTTTGTCAGAGAAGACGTTAAGGTAGTTACGATACTTGCGAATTACTACGGACTGTCGTTGAAAAAAAAATGATGGTTTGGTATACTTTGCGATGGTAAAAAAACATGATTAATTATGATAGATAGATTGCGCGATCAACGGGTGAGTATAATAAGAATTGCTGATGAAAGTAGCCATTTCATTGATGGTGCTATTGAGGATAACTTAAATATAGATCGCTCATTAATAGCAGTTATTGATCAGTGTTTGACAGCCCTACAAATTGAAAGAATTGAATTGACCAATGACTTACTAGTTATTATTGATTATTTAAACTTGCTTGCAGATTTAAAGAGTGAGCAAGAAGAAGCTTTAGATCAACGGGAATTATTAACACTTTCTCAAGAAGTAGGATATAAAGTATTGGCTGTTATCAAGAAGTATGGTGGTGCGATAGACGCTTATGAAGATATTACGAGCAGAATCAATGAGCAGGAAAGCCGGGTACTCACGTCACTTGGGATGAAGGATGAAAATACTTTATTACAACCAGGGTTTCTCATCGATATTGCAAGTAGGTTATTTAGCTTTATAAGAGTCAATCTGGTTAGAGTTTACTGTTATTGCGACTTACGTCAGGATATTATTGCCGAAAATGTTCAAGTAGTCGATAAAAAAAGAGCTGTTCTTCTTGCTGCCAACTCTACTAAGAAAGTGGAGCAGTGGTTGAAAACACTTGAAGAAATTTTTAATAAACGAGCTGGTCTTACTAGTGAGTTTGAGCTGACTGGGGCGGTGCCGCTTGATGAGGATGTGCTCCGAGTAAGGTCAAATAGAATGCAGGTAACAACTTCCATCCTCCCCATGGAAAAGATCGCCATGGGACATGTAGAGCCAGACTGGCTCGATCTAAATTTGCAGTTAATTCTGCAGCTGCAGGAAATAGATGCTGGTAAGGCAGCCAGGCTGGTTGAAACGATTCGGCAGTGGGAAGAAAAGCACAAGACAATTGTGCAGAAGGATGGATTACTTCCCCAAGAATGAGAGGATATTTAGATTGCTAATCATTTAGCTATTAACTAGCGGCTCCAAGAAGTTCAATACTGAATCTAAAACTGTGTTTATTAAGTTAATTCGCTCTTGATTCTTGGGATCGTTAACTTGAAAAGTTAAGTCACTTTCAAGAAAAGACTCTATTTGACCAATTAACTCAGCATCATCTAAGATTCCCTCTTTTATAAAAGCCCTTAAAGTAACACATAAACCCGAAACATAATTCATTTGACATTTGTATAAAGTACTTCCTAAATTAGCAGAACCACGAGAATCTATAAGAGTTCTCACATCCACAGAAGGAAGATCATCTAGCCTATCAAATCTTCTTCATCTAAATTCTTCTTAATAATAATCGGGCAGCTTGTCTTCTATAATAGCCTGGAAATATTCTCCTACTTGTCCCATATCAGGATAACGTTTGATAACATCTTTGGCTTGTTCTTTAGTATATAACGGCATATTTAGCCATAATTATACAATAGCAAAGTTGGTTTGGATTTAGTGTCAAAAGGTGATAGTGATTTTTTAAGTGTGACCCCAGGGGGAATCGAACCCCCGTTTTCGGGATGAAAACCCGATGTCCTAGTCCACTAGACGATGGGGCCTGGTCGCCTGAATTTCCATCAGGCGAGGGGACCTTAACTTGAGATGCGCTTAGCGCCTGCTACCCCAAGTTACATTCTGATAATGCTGTATTGTACCAGATACTACCGTAATAATGTCAAACCTGTAATCCAGGCTTAGTTGTCGCTGTCGCAGATATTGGCCGGCCACTGCTTGCATCGAGCCGATTTTACGGCGATTTACTGCCCGTGTCGGACTACCCCTATCTTCATCACCTCTGGTTTTAACTTCGATAAACACCAATTCTTGATAATTCAAATCTAGCGCAACCAGATCAACTTCCTGATTTTTAAACCGGACATTGTGGTCCACCACCTGAAAACCATGCTGTTGCAGCCATGTTGCTGCCAGCTCTTCTCCTCTTTTTCCTAATGAAAAATTATGCAGTCTCTTTTGCTTGAGACTGAGCAGTCTTTTCTTTAATGCGGGTGGCTTGCTTGCCTTTGCGATCACGCAGGAAGTATAACTTGCTGCGGCGTGTCTTACCGTGACGTTTCACCTCAATCTTTTTAATTGAAGGCAGCATGATGGGGAAGATCTTCTCTACTCCAATGCTATTGGCGCCGATTTTTCTAACGGTGAAAGACTTGTTGTTTTCGCGGCCTTTAATTGCAATGACAATGCCTTCAAATACCTGAGTTCGTTTGTTGCCGCCTTCGACGATTTCCTGGTGAACCCTAACGGTATCTCCGCTACTGATGGTTTGTCCTTGATAGGTAAAATACTGTGACATAGATGATGTATTCTACTTGAGATTTACAAATAACTCAACTTCTGCTTTAGAAAAACCAATTTCAAGCAGTTGTTGGGTAATTTTATCGGCTGAATCGCCTTTATCTTGCCACATTTGTGACAGCAAGTTGATGGTTTCTCTAATTTCATTGGGAAAAATGACCCATGCTTCAGAACTTCTGGCTTTGAAATCTGCCTGATGTTTTGCCCAAGGCTTGTTTAATAAAGCGGCAGTTGCTACTGCACTGGCGCCATGCTGCTTCATATATCTCACCGCTAAATCGATAGTTTCTCCTGAATCGACAATATCATCAAAAATAAGGACGCGCTCACCCTTAATTGAGACGGGTAAGCTTTGAGTGATCACAGGAGTGGGAGCAGCCTCATTTATGCCTGAATAAAACTCAATCTGAATCGTACTGAGTTTTTTAATCCCTAAAAAATCTGTCATTGATCTGGAAAATGCTAAGCCTCCTTTAGCCAAGGCTACGACCCGGTCAAACTCAGCCCCGCTTTCAATAATTTGTTTAGCTAAATTAAAAATATCTTGACCCAGGTCTTCCCAAGAAAGATACTCATACTTTTGATTATGGATGGTGAGGCTAGTCATCTTAGTCCCTTTTTTTGAGCGCTACTTGCAGATATTCTACAAAAATTGGATGAGGATTAAGTGGACGAGACTTATACTCTGGATGAGCCTGTGTGGCTAAAAAGAAAGGGTGTTTATTTTTAGGCAGCTCAATCATTTCTACGAAAAAATTGTCTGGGGAGGTACCGGAAATGACGAATCCAGCTTTTTCTAATTGCTCGCGATAATCGTTATTAAACTCATACCGATGACGATGTCTTTCGGAAATTAAATTGGCACTTTTATCAATAAAAGCGTGATGCTTGCTGTAAATTTCATGAGCTAAAGTCTTTGGTTTCAGTACACAATCATAGGCACCTAAGCGCATGCTGGCACCATCACCTTTGATACGCTGATATTTCTCATCAAAAGGAATATTGTGAATAATTGGATTAGGTGAATCAGGTGCAACTTCGGTGGTGTGAGCATCTTTAAGACCAACTACATTTCTGGCATACTCAACAGAAGCTAACTGCATGCCGTAACACAAGCCCAGATAAGGTATTTTATTTTCCCGAGCATAAGTAATGGCTTTAATCTTCCCCTCTACTCCTCGCTCTCCCCAGCCAATCGGCACAATAATACCGTCAACTTCCCCTAGTTTGGCTAGCTCAGCTTTTTTGTTTTTATCTAAATCCTCGGCGTTGACAAATGTTATTTTGAGCTCACAATCCTGATGCCAGCTGGCGTGCTCCAGCGCTTCTAATAATGATTGGTAAGAATCTTTAAGCTCATAGTCGCCGGTAGCTATATACTTGGCAATAATGGCTATATTAACCTGATGTCTTTTAGTTGAATAAATCTTATCAATTAGTTTTTGCCAAGGTTTTAAATCAATGCGATGGGATTTTAGATGAAGCTTTTTTAGCACTTTTTCATCAAAATTCTGCTCAGCAAAAATCAAAGGAATTTCATAAATACTCTTGGTATCTGGATTAGAGATTACATCTTCTTTAGCCATATTACAGTAGTAAGCAACTTTTTCTTTCCGGACATCATCAATCGGATACTCTGCCCGGCCTACAATAAAATCTGGTTGGATGCCCATCGAGTTTAATGACTTAACAGACATCTGGGTTGGTTTGGATTTTAATTCATTGATGTGTGGTGGATTGGGAAAATAAGTGACATGAATGTGAATTAGATCATCTGGTTGGCGCTGCTTCATGATGCGATAAGCCTCGTAATAGATGACATTTTGATACTCACCAGCAGTACCGCCTAACTCAACCAATACGATATCTTTACCTTCTCCCACCAGCTTAATGCGGCGAATGACTTCTTCTGGCACATAAGGGATGGCGTCAACAGTTGCGCCGTTAAAATGAAGGTCGCGGGTATTCTCGATCACCTTCATATATATTTGACCCATGGTAGTGAAGTTGAGATTGCCTACCTCCTGATTGAGAAATCTTTCATAGGAGCCAAGATCAAGATCTGCCTCCAGGCCGTCCTCGCATAAAAAGACATCGCCATGTTCAATGGGATTAATATTTCCTGAATCTAAGTTGAGATAGTTTTCACATTTAATATTACCAACGCTGTAACCGCGCGCTTTTAGTAACACACCTAGTGAAGCTGCAGAGACTCCTTTGCCCAGACCAGATAAAACGCCGCCAGAGACGAAGACGTATTTGGTTGGAGTTGTTGTTTTGCGTTTAGGTAAAATCCCATGTGAGCTCATGGGTTAGTAGTATAAAGATGTTTAAGAGTTAAGTAAATCCTGAACTTCTTCTGAAAGCTCATTTGACCACCTCACCCCATACGGCAGCATCATTTTTTTAGGTTTCTCACCATTGGGAATCAGCACCAGCACTTTATCTGTGCCGCGGTTGGATTTAAGCAGCTGACCCAATTTTTCCAAGACTGACTTGTCAGTTTTACGGGGAATGAAGATCTCGTGAGCGGCAACAGTTTTGGCATGCTGGATACTCATCTCATTGGGAACACTAATTTTTTCGGCAATCAGCTTCAACTCGCCTTCATCGTTTTCGACTTTGGCTTTCATCAACACTACATTATCAAGTTCAACCAATTGACCATATTGTTCATAGGTGCGGGGGAAAATCACAAACTCAGCTCCATGAGTTTCATCCTCCAAAACGCCAAAAGCCATCTCTTTTTGCGAACGCTTGGTCATTACCTTTCTTAGCCGAGTAATCACACCGCCAAAAGTAAAACTTTGATCAGCGTGAATCGACACGTCTACCTCACTAATTTTCTTATTGGCTAGCTGATTGGCGGCGGTAAGAGCGGCTGCCAGGGGATGTTCGGTGAGATAGATGCCGAGCAGCTCTTTTTCAAATGACAGCAGCTCCTGATTAGGATATTCGGGCAGATGGGGAAAATCGTCTTCAATGGTCTGCACCTCATCGGCAATATTCATGAAGAGATTGTCTTGACCAGCAATGTCAGATTGGAACTGAGTAGCGCGGTTTCTAATTTGATCAAGATTTTCCAGCATGCTAGAGCGAGTACCAAACTGATCCATCGCGCCAACTTTTATCAGCACCTCCACCACTTTTTTATTTACCTTGCGGCCTTCAGTTTTTTGAATAAATTCTGTTAATGACGGAAAGCTGCCGCCTGAGCTTTGGCGAGTCTCTAAGATATTTTCAATAGCTGCTTCACCCACATGTTTGACTGCACTTAAGCCAAATCTAATTGCCAGTCCTTGCTGCGAATCAGGATGGGGTTCGATGGTAAAGTCTGCATCAGATTTATTAATGTCAGGCGGCAAAATGATAATTCCCATTTGCTTACTAGCTTCAATCGCCTGTGACACCTTCACATCCCGATTTTGGTTATGCGAAGCTGACTCGACACTCATCAAGGCAGCCATATATTCAACGGGGTAGTTGGCTTTTAAATAAGCTGTTTGATAAGCGATCATGGCATAACTCGCTGCATGAGATTTGTTAAAACCGTAGTTAGCGAAAGCTTCAATAAAGCCCCAGACCTTGGCTGCTACTTCCTCGGTGTAGCCTTTTTCAACTGACTGTTCAATAAATCTTTTTTTGTTTTTGTCCAAAAGTTTCTTTTTCTTTTTTCCAATCGCGCGCCGTAAAATATCAGCTTCACCCAATGTGTAACCTGCCATCTTATTGGCAATCTGCAAAATCTGCTCTTGATAGACCATTACCCCATAAGTTTCTTGGAGAATTTCTGCTAAAGTTTCATGCGGATAGACGATGGTATCTGGGTTGTGTTTACCCTCAATAAACTGTGGGATCAGGTCCATTGGTCCAGGGCGGTACAGGGCAACCATAGCAGTAATATCCGAAAACTGAGATGGCCTGAGTGTTCTAGCTACCCGCCTCATTCCCGCAGACTCTAACTGAAATATGCCAGTTGTTTCACCGGTAGAGATCAACTCAAAAGTTTTTGGATCATCAATTGGGATTTTTGACAAATCAATGTCGACATTTTTATTGACTTTAATTAATTGAACTGCCATCTGAATTGTGGATAAATTACGCAAACCCAAGAAGTCAAATTTGAGCAAGCCGATGGCATTGTCATCAACATTACAGTCCAGGACGTACATGTCGTATTGAGTGGTAGTTTTACCGGAACGGGAGTCACGTTGAATGGGTGTGTACTCCATTAACGGCTTATCAGCAATCACGACTGCTGCCGCATGAACACTGCTGTGCCTTATTACCCCCTCAACTTGTTTGGCCAGATCAATTAGTTTTTGAAATTTGGGCTGTTGATAATAAGCGGCTAGTTCAGGCACTTGTTGAATAGCTTCATCTAAAGATGTTTTTTTACCAGGTTCATTAGGAATTAGTTTGGCAATTTTATCAGGATCTTCATAGGGCATGCCTAAAACGCGGCCAATGTCACGGATAGCAACTCTAGCCTCCATACGTCCAAAAGTGATCACTTGGGCTACATGATCATGGCCGTATTTATCTGCCGCATACTGAATCACTTCATCGCGGCGGTCATCAGCAAAGTCGATGTCAATATCAGGCGGAGTAGGCCGCTGAGGATTTAAAAATCTTTCAAAAGGTAGGCCGTGATAAAGTGGATTAATATCTGTAATGCCGATGGCATAAGACACTAAGGAACCGGCGGCACTACCCCTGCCCGGCCCCACCGCAATTCCTTGATCTTTAGCCCAGTTCACAAAATCTTGGGTAATTAAAAAGTAAGTTGGATAGCCTTTTTGATTAATAATATCCAATTCGTACTTGGCTCGCTCTAGATGCTCTGGCAAGATCTCCCCAAAGCGTTTTTTTAAGCCTGTCATGGTCAATTTTTCTAACAAAGTTTCTGGAGTGTCACCTTTAGGAATCGGATAGTTGGGAAAGATGAGCTGGCCAGTTTGAATTTCTACATTACATCTTTCCGCAACTTCTAGAGTATTAGCAATTGCTTCTGGATAATCATGAAACAGTTCGGTCATTTCTGTGGTAGAGCGCAGATGAAAATCTGGGCTATCAAGCATGGTCATGCGTTTTTCATCGCTAATCAATTTGCGGGTTTGGACACAGAGCAAAGCATCTTGAGCCTGAGCTTCCTCTTGATGGGTATAGTGGACGTCGTTAGTGGCAATAACTTTAAGATCGAGCTGGCGGGCAATTGCAATTAGCTCTTTATTAAGTTCCTCTAACTCGTCAATTTGATGGCGTTGTAATTCAATATAAAACCGGTCACCGAACAGCTTTCTAAATTTCTTAAACCATGTTAGTGCCTCGTCTTTTTTGCCATCTAAAAGTAGTCGGTTAAAAATACTGCTCATGCAGCCGCTGGTAGCAATAATGCCGGCCTGATATTTTTGGAGCAACTCAAAATCAATTCTGGGTTTGTAGGAAAATCCCTCGAGATTGGCGAAAGAAACTAAGTGCATGAGATTGACGTAACCCTCATGATTCATGGCCAGTAAGGTGAGGTGAAATTGATCAGAACCTTGGCGAGCTTGCTTGTCAAAACGGGACTCTTTAGCTAAATATGCCTCTAGGCCAATGATTGGTTTGATGCCTGCCGCTTGGCACTGATTGTAAAACTGGACCGCACCATACATACCACCATGATCGGTGATGGCTAATGCTTTTTGGCCATGCTGTTGGGCAGCAGCAATTAATTGAGGAATTCTAGATAGCCCATCTAACATCGAGTATTCGGTGTGGACGTGCAAGTGAACAAAATCGGACATGCTCAAATTATAGCAGGAGATGAGAAGGTTAGGTCGAGGGGGTTGTGAAAATTATGGGCCGTTACCTTTCTTTGTTCTAGGTTTTATAGCAACCTGATGTCCATCTGCAAGATAGAACACTTTAACTGCAGTTTTCATCTTGCCAGATGAATCAATCATGTTAAATTCTGTTAACAATTCCTTAAGGAGTTCTTTTGCAGCGTCAATACTTTTCTGATCTCTTAGTAATACATGCGGCTTTTTAATAGTGCTAATTGTCGCCCCTTTATCAAGTAACCACTTCTCAAAATCATCATTCTCTGGCAGTAAAATAGATTGTACCCCTGTTCTCTCAGCAACTATTACATATAAAAAGCAAAATTCCCAAGGGACAATAGACGTGTCTGGTAAGTTAAGACCGTCCAAACCATAAAATCTAAATTCTTCGTGAATAACTTCATCAACCGCATCCATTAACACCTTACAAGCCAAGAGGATCTCATCATAGTCTAGCGAATCATTAAACCCAAAGACTTCCTTTGCTTGGTTGTAAGGTCCACCTGATTGTTCATTAGTTGCGTAATAAGCGCGTTTGTCTGGGCTATGGAAATTGAGGGGATGGAGGAGTAGGTGTGCGCCATCCAAAAACTCATCGTTTTCTGGATAACCTCCCAGCATAATTACCACTGCCTGGTGAAAGGTAAAACGTAAGATGTTAACAATCTTATCTTCAGGCAACTGCAGTGATCGGTAAAATTCAATTAATTCTCTAGCTTGCTCTTCTATTGAGGCAGTCTTGGAATTAGGTTCTAGCTGATCTGGAGTAGCAAATCCAACTAGAAGATTATCTTTAGTGAATTGGTGAAGCCCATCTATTGCCTTTTTAACGGCCTCTCCGATATAATCTCCTGCACCGAGTGCGCCAACTAACTCAAGTAGGCTAAGTCGGCCTGGTGAGTTACTATTTGTTTGAGTGAGCAGCTGTTGTTGCGCAAGTAAGTCATTAAGTTCTGTTTTTATATCTACCACCAGATTATCAATTTGATTAAGATCATCTGTAAGTCCAGCAATTTCTTCCTCAGTATTATTCAAGTTCTTTTGCTCACGCCTCACACGCCTCTCCTGACTTTTTTTTCTGCGATCAAGACGTATGAGTTTTCTTTCAATAGCTTTTTTTTTACTTTGAATCTCTGTTATTTTTACTCTTAATGTTTCAATATTATCAGCCAACTCATCTTCTTGCTTTCTCTTATTTGGATCTTGAACCAAGACATCTGGAATAATATCATCAACAAATTGTTCAATATTATTTAAAACCATGATATGTTTCCTGTATTTTACTTAAACCGAGTTAATACTCTGAACAACCTCTCTCGCACCAGCTTCATATCAATCTTCTTTCCAATTTTTTGAGAAACCTGGCCCATGAAGAAGCCGATGACTTGTGTTTCACCTGCTCGATATT
>CAZYRN010000016.1:0-11341 GCA_964650185.1 uncultured Pseudomonadales bacterium | reverse complement strand
ATTTTCTGCCAACCCCTCTAATGCTGCTATGGCAGCTGGTGCTAAAGCTGGCGCTTCTAGAATAATTATTTCAAGAACTTGCCGTAAAACCTCATTAATGGATAGCTCAGTGGTGTCGATGACGTGAACACCCTCTGCTTCCTGGTATTGAGCTAGCATATTTTTATCAATGCCGTAGACTGTTTCATAGTCTGATTTATCACTTTGTCTGCGCTCATTATTATAACTTTGGTACTCATTAAGCTTATCTTGATACCAATCTTCATATGTCGGCCACTTTTCATGAGGAAATTCTTTAGGAACTTCCACCTGATCCTTTTCAATTTCTCTTTGAAATACACGCCGAGCAGATTCTTCTTCAGAAACCTTTAGCACGATTCTAATTAAATTAAGAGCTGTGGATGGCATTAAATCTAATATTTTATCAAGAGCTATCGCTAGTTTACCTTCCACAACATAACCAGCTTTGTCTGTTGGTTTATTAAGTTCAGCGGCTGCTACAAGATCTGGAATCATTACCCAGAAGTTGGGATGATCTTTTTCCTCAACATATTTTTCAAACTTTGCCTGATCATCATTAAATTCCTTGAGAAAATCTTCTTCGCTACCGGATTCTCCCGTTTGTGGATATTTGGCAATTAGTTTTTGGATGTATTCGAGCAGCTTTTCAGGTTTGCCAATGATAGCTTCTTCATATAGGTAGAGAATGCCCTGTCGAAACACATGCCATTGTTGTGCCAGCTGGGCATCTTCTGTTAGTTCCTCAGTATTAAAGATCCGATTTTTTTCTTTAGTCTTGATCTTAAAATTATGCCACGCCCAAGCAAACCCACGGCGGATTTTTCCAGGCTGGGTATTGAGATTAATTTCTAATGACTCGGAGAGGATCTTGGCCAGAGTACTCGAGCCAGTACCATAATCTGCGCCACTGATCATAATAACTGTAATTGCTTGTTTTAATTTTTCACTTCGGTTTAGTGGAGCTTCTTGAGACGATGGAAGTTCTGACGTAGTTTGATCTGCTTCTGTCATGGGTGGCCATTATATCATCACAAGATAGTAAATAAACTTGAGTTATACGTGAAATCGGTAAGGAAGACAGTGATTAATTAAAAAAACCTGCTCGTGCTTGTATCAGCGCCGCCGCTGCGTCAATGGCTGGCTGATGGATAAACAATGGCAGTCTTTTGCCGTGAATGCTGTTTTTCATAAACCGCTCGTTGTCTGCTGGGGAAAAAGTTGGCTGAACTCGGGTTGAATCAAGCATCCCCAAAGTATCGCATTCCATCAGCAGCAACTCGTCTTCAGCTTGAAGCCGGTCCAGCTGGTCATGAACAGCTACCAGATCATGAACACGTAAAATTTCCGCAGTGGAAAAATAACGGCTTAGCCGTTGATAGAGCAGTCGCTCAATCTTTTCCGCGCCCAGCTTCATGTGCAGCTGCTTTTTAGCCATAATTTGTGACAAAGATAGCGTCTGTTCTTGAGAAAAAAGACTGGCGTAACCCCAATCATGGGCATAAGCCGCCGCAATCATCACTTGAGGGTTAAAATTATTTAAGCCCACCTGGGGCAAGAGCTCTTTCATCCAATAAACTACCGCTTCAGTGTGTGGTTTGTCCCAGTTGGGACGGCCGTGATTAGCCAAATCTTTGAGAATGATCTGCCGCAAAATTCTCTCAACTGGTGGCAGAATTAAAGCTGGATCGGTGGTGTGCTTTCCCATTTCTTTAGTATATACTAAGTAACTAGATCACACTTATGCAGCTAACTGAGAAAACAACCCATGATTAAAGCTTCTTTTTTCTTCCAGCTGTCCTTTTCTACTAACCGCTAACACTTCATTAGCGGCGAATTCTTCATTAGAATGAGCTTCAAGACTTAAATTTAAGTGGTATTAATTGTCAAAGGAATGCAAATGAATCAGAAAAAAAACCAACCACAGCGAGATCAGATTTTTCACTTGATCGAACAAGAAGAGCAGCGGCAGCGGGAGATGATTGGGTTAATTCCCTCAGAAAATCATATTTCTCCAGAGGTGTCAGAGGTATTATCTTCAGTGCTCAATAGTAAGTATGCCGAGGGTTATCCGCAGCGGCGTTACTATGAAGGCAATCAGTACATTGATGAGATTGAGACCTTGGCGATTGACCGGCTCAAAAAATTATTTGGCGTGCCATACGTCAATGTGCAGCCGTATTCAGGTTCGCCAGCCAATAGTGCCATTCAGTTTGCATTGTTAGAGCCAGGCGATACCATCATGGGTTTGGCATTGGCAGGCGGCGGCCATTTAACTCATGGCCATCCCCAGGTGACCTTTTCCGGCAAGTACTTCAACTCGGTGCAGTATGGCTTAACTAAAGACGCGCGGATTGATTTTGAGGCACTGCGGCAGTTAGCCCAAAAACATCAGCCCAAGTTAATTATTGCCGGGACAACTGCTTACCCATTTACACTTGAGTTTGATAAATTCCGAGAAATTGCCGATGAGGTGGGAGCGTGGCTGATGGCGGATATTTCTCATATTACTGGTTTGGTGGTGGCTGGTGAGCATCCCAGTCCTGTACCCCAGGTTGATATTGTCATGTCGACGACTCATAAAACTTTCCGGGGACCAAGAGGAGCCATGATTTTGGTGACTGAGCGAGGGCTGAAGCGAGATCCAAAATTAGGCGACAAGATTAATCAAGCCATCATTCCTGGTTTACAGGGTGGTCCGCACACTGCTACCACAGCAGGCATTGCGATTGCGGCTGCTGAGGCAACGCGGCCGGAATTTAAACAATATGGTCAGCAAGTGATCAAGAATGCGCAGGCATTAGCAGCGGCACTGCAAGCTGAGGGTTTAAGCTTGGTTGGGGAGGGGACAGAGAATCATTTGATGCTAATTGATTTAACAAAACAGGGTCATGGTTTAGGGACGCAGGTGGCGTTTGCGCTGGATGTGGCGGGAATTTACGCTAACCGAAACAGCATTCCCCACGAGCCTTGTTCGCCGTTTTATCCCAGCGGCATTAGAATCGGCACACCTTTAGTGACAACTCGAGGTATGAAAGAGGCAGAGATGAAACAAATTGCCACCTGGATGGCGCAAGTAGTTGAGCTGACCAAGTCTTACGAATTGCCTCAAGATAAAGCAGCGCGGAACGCTTTTATCAAGCAATTTAAGGCTGAAATTAGTCAGCACCCAGAATTGTTGGCAATTCGGCAGGAAGTGACGGCATTAGCGGGCAAGTTCCCGTTGTTTACCTGGTAGCGTACTAGATTTATTTAGGAGAGCAGTTTAGCTGGTAGAATATGAAGCAGTGAACAGCAGCAAAGTATTTTACTGACAGGAGAAGCAAAATGAGAGAAATTGGAGCTCATGTTTCTATTGCTGGCGGCATTGACCAAGCAGTGGTGAGAGCTAAGGAATTAGGTTGTAATTCGTTACAGCTATTTTCGGGTTCTCCTCGGATTTGGGCGAAGGTTGATTTAGCAGCACATGACACTGATAAGTATTACTCAGAAAGAGAAAAAAAGGGTGTTAAATCAGTCTTTACTCATGCTAGTTATTTAGTTAATTTAGCATCTGATAATCCTAATTTGGTAGCCAAGTCTGCGCGGACAATTAAGTATGATTTGCAGTTTGACGCCTTAGTCAAAGGTTCGGGAGTGATTGTGCATTTGGGTAGTCATCAAGGGCGAGGCTGGGCAGCAGTTAAAGAGCAAGTCGTGGAGCAGCTAAGGGCAATTTTAGCTGATGCTCCTCAAGAGGCAACTTTGCTAATTGAAAATTCTGCTGGTCAAAATGGCAAACTGTGTAGTGATTTAGCAGAAATTAAGTGGTTATTAGAGCAAGTGGACTCACCGCAGCTAGGCTGGTGCTTTGATACCTGCCATGGATTTGCGGCTGGTTATGATTTGGGCGCGGAAGTGACGGCGGCGGAAGCAGTTCATGCTCGCAACCAACGCGCTGAGACCGCCGCCGCCGCTATCTCCAGGTTGGAGCTGTGGCCTCAGCTGAAGTGCATTCATGTCAATGATAGCCGAGGTGATTTTGGTTCAGGGATCGACAAGCACGCTAACTTGGGTGAGGGTAAAATTCTTCGAGTAGATTGGGAGTATTTTCTTAATTTAACTGAAGTAAAAAAACTGCCCTTAATTCTGGAAGTGCCGGGTTTTGCTGGAACTGGTCCAGATCAAGAGAATGTGGAGATTTTAAAAGAGCTGGTCGGAGAGGGTGGCGCTAAAAGTGAAAATGGAGAAGCTAGTGCTAAAAACAAAGCTGGCGCTTCAAGCGAAAATGGAGAGGCGGCCAAATGATTATTTTTGACGGAGACCGCACTGCCGCAGAGCAAGAGCAGCTTCTCAAGCAGCAAGTGGCGCAACAATCCCAACCGCGTCAATCCCAAACGCAACAATCCCAGCCGCTTAAAATTGCCGCGATTCTTTTTGTGGAGGATCAGGGCAGTCAGCTCTACACTCAGCTCAAGCGATCGGCGGCTGAACGAGTGGGAATTGCTTATGAAGTGTTTAGTTTCGAGATGGCGGCGGGTGTGGCTGAAGTTGAGGCGAAAATTGCTGAATTGAATCAAGATGAAACTGTCACGGGCATTATTATTCAGAAACCTTGGCGCAAAACTTGGGTGGAAGTCAGAGGAATTGCTCAAGACAAAGGTGATAAAGCTATTCGGCAGGCCTTTAACAGCTGGTGGCGCTATCTAGCCTCTCTGATTGCTTTAGAAAAAGATGTGGATGGCCTACACCCCGCCACACTTGCTGCTATTCAAGCAGGTACTTGGCGGCAAGAGGGGAGAGTTATGCCGGCAACAGCCGCAGCGGTGCTAGAGATTTTGCAGATGGCGATGGAAGAATTAAAGAGAGATTTAGCGACTCAGCAAGTGTTAGTTTTGGGCCGGTCCGACATTATGGGGTTACCTTTGTTTTATGAGTTAGAAAATCAGCAGGTGAATGTTAAGCTGCTAACTCAAGATGATTTACAGCAGCGGCAGATTAATGGCCGACAACTGCTTGATGGCGACGTAGTGATCTCCGCCACTGGTCATCATCATTTAATTACGGGTGAGATGATCAAAGACGGCGCGGTCATAATTGATGTGGGGGAGCCGCGGCCAGATGTAGATCAGAGTTCAGTCGCGACAAAAGCTGCTTTTCTAACGCCAGTACCAGGTGGTGTGGGTCCGATGACGGTCATGAAACTACTGCAAAACTGTTTGCGGCTGGTTGATATGTTATAATTGCCACTCAAGTAATAAGTAGTGTGGCGGTGATTTTTGTCCTGAACTCAGTCACTCCCACCATTCTGACTCTAAATCAGAGCAGATAAATAAGGACTAATTATGATCAATACTCAAGATCTTCCTCAAGTGGCTCCGGATTATGATTTACGTGAGCTGTTAGAAGCTGGCTGTCATTTTGGCCACAGTGCTAGTGACTGGCATCCCAACATGGCGGAGTGGATTTACATGCAGCAGGATGGCATTCATATTTTTGATTTAGAAAAAACAGCTCAACAACTGCAGCATGCTTACAACTATTTTTATCAGTTAGGTAAAAGCGGTCAGTCCATTATTTTTGTCGGCACCAAACGTCAGGCAAAAGAAGTAGTGGAAGAGCAGGCAGCTGCGGCTGGCATTCACTGGATTACTTCTCGTTGGATGGGTGGTTTATTGACCAACTGGGAGCAGGTGAGATTGTCCATTAAAAAGATGCTCGACATTGAAACTGGTTTAGCAGAGGGCAAATTTGACATGTACACCAAGTTTGAGCAGCTCCAGCTTGAAAAAGATGCGAATCGTTTAGCTAGATTTTTCAAAGGCCTGCGCAGCTTGAAGAAAATTCCTGATGCTTTATTTATTATTGACCCTCGGAAAGAGCTGAATGCTGTCAAAGAAGCGCTGTTGATGGGTGTGCCAGTGATTGGTTTAGTTGATACTAACTCTAATCCTGATGATATTGATTTGGTTATTCCTGCTAATGATGATGGCCGTGGCAGTATTGAGTTAATTGTGACACAGTTAACTCAGGCATATCAGCGCGGTGTAGAGGAGAGAACAGGCAAGAAAACTGTGGCGCCGGTGAAAGAAGAGAAGGCAGAGGAAAAAACTGAACAGCCAGCTGAGAAATCCGCTGAGAAAAAAGCAGAAAAACCAGCTGAGAAACCAGTGGCGAAGAAAGCCGAAAAACCAGCTGAAAAAGCAAAAAAACCAGCACAGTCTCAGGCCGCAGTTGTCGCAGAGATGAGTATGACTCGAGACGAGCTGAATCAATTAGCAACCAAAGTTGGTGTCGAAAACCCAACCAGTTTAGCCAACAAGCAAGCGGTGGTTGATGCCATTAATCAGCAACAGTCATAATAAGCAGCAATAAAGGAGAGTGATATGCCCAACTACACCGTTGACGATATTAAAAAGCTGAGAGAAGAAACAGGCGCAGGGATGATGGACTGCAAAAAAGCGTTTGATGAAGCTCAAGGTGATTTTGAACAGGCTAAAGAAATTTTAAGACAAAAAAGCTTGATTAAAGCTGAGAAAAAAGCTGACCGAGAGACCAAAGAAGGCTATTTAGCCAGCTATATTCACACCAATCGTAAGGTGGGCGCCATGGTAGAAGTGCTGTGTGAGACTGATTTTGTGGCGAAAAATGAAGATTTTCAAAAATTAGCTAATGAAATTGCCATGCAGGTGGCGTCAATGGCCCCGGAAAATGTGGCAGAGCTGTTGGCTCAGGATTACATTCGGGATGCTAAAAAAACCATTGATGAGTTAGTGAAAGAAGCTAGTGGTACTATTGGCGAGAAGCTGGTCATTAATCGTTTTGTTCGCTACGAAATTGGCGAGTAAAATGGTGAGTAAATGACACCTTTTTCCTTTCGACTTCAACAGACTAGACAACGAGCGCGAGCAGGTGAGTTTGTTACGCCACATGGCAAAGTTCAGACACCAGTTTTTATGCCGGTGGGGACTAAGGCTTCAGTTAAGTCACTGGATAGTCTAGATGTCGCCCAAACCGGCGCTCAAATCATTTTAGGCAATACTTACCATCTTTTTTTGAAGCCCGGAGAACAGCTGATTCATGAGCTGGGAGGACTACATCAGTTTATGAACTGGGATCAGCCCATCTTAACTGACTCAGGCGGCTTTCAAGTCTTTTCACTAGGTAGTCGCACCACCATTTTAGAACATGGCGTGGAGTTTTATTCTCATCTTGATGGGACAAGACACTTTTTTACTCCAGAAACTTCGATAGAGATTCAGCGTCATTTAGGAGCGGATATTATTATGGCGTTTGATGAGTGCACACCAGATTTGGCAGATGCGGTGTACACGCAAGCCGCGCTGGATCGGACGCACCGTTGGGCAGAACAGTGCTTTAACTACTGGCACAAAAAAGAACGACTTTCGGCTCAAGGCAGATATCAGGCTTTGTTTGGCATTATTCAGGGAGCGATGCATCCAGAATTGAGACGGCAGAGTGCTCAGTTTATTACCGGCTTGGATTTTGACGGCATTGCAGTAGGCGGAGAGACAATTGGCTACAACATGGCTGGGTCCCAAGAAGTGATGGATTGGATTGAAGAGATTTTACCCGCTGATAAGCCGAGATATGCAATGGGGTTGGGCAGAGATCCTGAAGATATTGTGGCGGCAGTGCAGATGGGTTTTGACATGTTTGATTGTGTTGGACCAACTCGTTTAGCCAGAAATGGCGCCCTGTTTTATGGACATTTAGCGGAAAAAGGTGGCAAATTTGTTTTTGAGTCGCCTCATCATCATGGGCGGTTAAATATTCGTCGACAGGAGTTTAGTCATGACACGCGTGTGATTATGGAAGACTGTGATTGCACCACTTGTCAGGCTGGCTATACTCGAGCTTATCTCAATCATTTATATAAGAATCATGAGCTAAGCTACTATCGCTTAGCTAGTATTCATAATGTAAGATGTATGATGAGGTTAACAGAGCAACTCAGAGAGGAAATTTTGCGTAGTTAAACTTACATGCCAAGAAGAAAAGCCCGCCCCAGAGCTAAAGCTAGCAGCAGAGCTAAACGAACTCTCAGAGCTAAGCCAAGCCGAAAAAAAGACCCAAATTTAGTTGTAATTTGGTTGCGGAAGTTGCTGACCGTAATTGTTGTGGTTGGTATAACAGCTGCGGCTCTTATCGGGATTTTTTGGGTTTTAGGCCCGCGTCTTTTTCAGCTGAAACACGATGTGAATGTTGTTTTCGTTAATCCCAGTTTAGACGAAGGACAAGGCAAAATTTATTTAATATCATTTTCACCGGCTTCAGCTAAGATTACGGTTTCGCCTGTTGCCAATGAAAAAATCAATGTTATTGGGGGCTATGGAGAATATCAGCTGGCGGCGGTCTATCCGCTGTTGGAAATTGAACGAAAAAACAGTCATTTTATTAAGGCTGGATTTGGGTGGGGTCTGAATGAAGTGGTGGATCAGGTTGTGGTCAATCACCAACTGGTTCAACTTGATACCAAACGGGAGCTGCTGCGCCAGCTCAAGCGGGAGCTGTGGGCGAAGGGGATGAAGTGGCAAACTCTGGCTGATACGACACGGTTGTACTTCTTTGCTCGAGCCTTGCCTTTAGAAAATTATGTATTTAGTGAAGCAGTCCGACCCACCAGAGTAGAGGAGAGCTGGTTTGATTCAGATGCTGAGGAGTGCAATATTGCCATTGTTAATACCACGGGAGTGTCAGGGATGGCGACTAAAATGAGTCAAATTTTGGAAAATTCTGGCGGCAGGGTGGTGCGAATTGCGGATCAGACGAGCGCCCACCAGCTCAGTTCGTTAAATTATGCCCCAGAAAATCAGACCTGCCGCCAATTCGGCCAGCGAATTCAGCACCTGTTTCTTGATCAAGCGCTAGTGGTTGATAATGACCAGGAAAGACAAGCTCATCGAGCGGATTTAGTCATTTTTATCGGGAAAGATTTAACCGAGTTGTAGCACGCCGTTTAATCATCAAAATCTAGATTTTCAGCTAAAATTTAATCATCTTCTTCATCTTGATCATCGTCACTAGGATCCAGATCATCCAAAGTTTTTTCCTCATCGGTATCAGTACTGATAATCTCCACCGGAATGTTTTCATCCAGCATTGACTCATCGACCTCATTTATGGTGGTGGTGACGATGCCTTTATTGTTGTTTGGGAAAGAGCTGATGCCGGCATTGGCAGCGGATTTTTTCAGTTCCCGAATAAACACCGCACAGCTGGAGCTGTCAGCGGCTTTAACTCGACAAGAATAAGTGTTACCATCTTCCATCAAGTTAGTCAGCCGGAAGGAAAGATCTTCAGGCAGGGCGCCAATATAGGTGCTGTCTTCGGTAGTGACTGAGATAAAGCGGTTTTTAGGCTCGAGCAGACAATTTTGGCCAATTGACAGCTCTTCCAAAGTTTCTCTGCCAGCCAGCCGATACAGCTCGACTGTTTTAGTTTTGCCTGGTTCTTCGATAAATTGATGATGAGAAAAAGCGGGTTTGGGTGGTGATTGTTTTTGTTTCAGCCGCGCTAAATTTTTCAAGGCTAGCTGGTTGGAGCGATCCAGTTCCAGTACCCGCTGGTAGGCTTCTTTGGCAAGCTTAGGTTGTTTTGAGTGAATGTATGAAGTGCCGAGTCGGTTGAGGGCATTAAGATCTGTTGGCTTGAGTTCGAGGAGGGCTAAATTGTGTTCAATGGCTGCTGCCCAATCATGATTTTTGGCGGCTTGAATAGCTTTTTTTTGATGGGTGATGATTTGACTCATAAGGTTAGAATTATACCAGTTAATAGTATGTAAGTGGGGAGAATACCCTGACTTGCTGTCATTGTCAACTGATAATAAACAAATTAGAATACGGAGCCAGGAGGGATATCTATGGCAGGACACAACAAGTGGGCTAACATCAAGAATCGCAAGGGCGCTCAAGATAAACGGAAAGCTAAAATTTTTGCCCAATTAGCTCGGCAGATTAAAACTGCTGTGCAGGAGGGCGGTTCGGGTGATCCTAATCAAAATCCAACTTTACGGACTTATCTTGATAAAGCTCGAATAGCCAACATGTCTAATGAAAACATCAAGCGGGCTATTGATCGTGGTTTAGGCAAATCGGCGACTGGTCAGCAGTTCCAAGAGATTGTTTATGAGGGTTATGGTCCAGGCGGAGTGGGTATCTTGGTGACGGCGGTCACCGATAATCTTAACCGGACCAGTTCTGAGATTCGTCGTGCTTTTTCCATGGCCGGTGGCAGCTTAGGCGGACCAGGTTCGGTGATGTATATGTTTCAGCGAGCGGACAGTGGTGATGAGAGCTATATCTGCACCATGCCGATGCAGGTGACTGATGAGTCTATTCAAGAAAAAGTTCAAGAATTAATGGATGTCTTATTGGATAATGATGATGTGGAAGAGGTTTTTTGCGCTGGGGTGTGGGCTGGCCAAGAATAGGGTAGAATACTGTTAGTTATGAGGCGGCGCGAAAAATTTGTTATTACTGCGGTGTTGTTAAGCTTAGGCTTGCTGGGGGTTCAGTATGTGGTTTTGGAGTGGCGTTATTTAGCATTATTAGTTCTAACTGTAGTGTCTTATTTTGTTTCAGCTTGGGCTTTAGCTGATGATTTACAGCCTCATGAATGGCTGACTGTCGTTCCTTTTCCAGCTTTGTATGCTAGTTCTGTCGGCTTATTTTATTTTCTTTTGCCTGAAAATCTCTTGAGTAAATTCTTCATTTTAGGTCTATTTGGAATTGGGATGTACGCGCTGCTGCTGACTTCCAATATTTATTCAGTAGCTAAAGGCCGGACGATTCAGCTGTTACATGCCGCCCATGCGATTGGTTTGTTGTTCACTCTACTGACCTCGGTGCTGTTTACCAATACGATCTATAATTTGCGACTGCCTTTTTATGCAAATGGTTTGCTAGTGGGCTTAGTTCATTTTCCGCTAATTTTGATGTCACTGTGGGCAATTGAGCTCCGCAGTCGAGTTCCCAGAGAAATCTGGGTGCTCTCGGGGGTTCTAACCATGGTGCTGATGGAGTTGGCGGTCATCTTATCGTTTTTTCCTTTTTCAGTATGGCATTTATCGCTCTTTATCATGGCCGTTGTCTATATTGGCCTGGGCTTACTGCATAATTTTCTCAAGGGCAGGCTGTTTGACAGTACGTTGACCGAGTATAGCCTGGTAGGGGTATTTGTGCTGCTGATGTTTATTGTCCTTTTCCCTTATAAATAACACTTCCCTGATAAATAACTTTTCCCTCGAGAATTAATCTGTGATAAAAGACTGATATATCAGTATTTTTGTAGATTATGCAACAATAATAGGGAAGAGCAGGTA
>CAZYRN010000015.1:0-12605 GCA_964650185.1 uncultured Pseudomonadales bacterium | reverse complement strand
TCTCGCGGCGCTCGCGCTCCGCGTGCTCCACGAACTTCTGCCGGAGCCGCTCCGACTCTTCGGGCGGCACGGGCCGCAGCCAGGCGGCCCCGCCGCGAATCAATCCGCCCGCATCCTTCATCGGCGCGTGCTCCGCTCGTTCGCGCGCATCCACTCGTCGAGGCCGGTCGGGCGCGGCTCCAGCGTGCGGATGTTGCTTTCGCGCTTGAGCTCCTCGACGACGCGCCGCGCGACCTGCATGCGGGCGAGCCGGGCTTCGGCGGGAAGGCGGGCGTTAGGTCCGTTCATGGCTTGGCTCCTGGCTTGGTACTTGCTCTGATCAGTCCTCGATGCGCCGAAACTCAACTCTGTTAACGGCTTCCTGGATCGCAAGGCTCGTCACCGCGCAGTATCTGGTTTCCCGGATGGCTCGTCGCAGGCGTGCAGGCAGCGATTTGGGCAACATGAGGGCAGTTATACGCTCATCTTTGAGCGGCGTCAACTCAAAAGTGAGCGACAAGGGGGACGATGTTGTAGGATTGGGCGAAGCAGCTTCGGATTATGGAAAGCCGATGCGAGGGGGCAGACGTGAAAGAACTAGAAGACGCGATCTACGCTGACGTTGGGGCTGCTATGGAGGTACTTGATAGTTTCGATGTGTGCGGGGAGGCGCCGCCGGAGCTTGTTCGGGAGATTGCTCGACGCGCTCGGTCTTTGCGCGAGGCGTTAGAGCGTGTGCCGGTCTACTCGTCGGACTCTGCAATGGCCCCGTCGTCGGGGTCTACAAATAGCTCGTGAGTTTCACACCTCAGAGCCATAGCAATCCGCTCGACCTTTACTATCGAGGGCGACTGATAGGTTGGGTACGAGCTCGGGCGGACGATCCTGCGTAGCGTAGGGACGCTGATCCCAGACGCCTGTTGGATCTTCTTTAGCCGCTGCTCGTCGCTGGGCAGGTTCGGCCAGCGTGCACGCATCCGCGTCACGATGTTATGCGCGACGACCCTCACGACGTGCGCGGGTTCCTGATTCTTCTTCTGTGACATGGGGTTGCATCTTAGCCGAGAGTCCCGCTCATTTATGGCTTGCGGACGCTCAACTCTGAGCGTACTATCAAGGGGCGATGAAACAGACGACCTACAGCTACGTGATGCACGAATTGGGCCGGACGGAGTTGACGCTTCGGGAGATCGCAGAAGGGGCGGACGTTCCGTACTCGACTCTGACCCGAATTGCTCGGGGCGATACGAAGAACGCGAGCGTCCATGTATTCGACAAGCTGGTGTTGTTCTTCCGGTCATCGCGCCGTCACCGCAAGGCGGGTTGATTCTTTTTGGGCCGCGCTGCAGTGCGCGGTTTTTTTGTAGCCGGGCTAGCACCTGAAACGCACTGAAACTTTCGCTCAGAGACGTTCAGTGAACGGTAAGACGCAACTAGAAATCGACTTCACTCCGGGACTTACGGAGCAGTTTCCGCACTTCCTGGACTGCGTCAAGGCGAGCGTCTACGGATGCGGGAAGCCCTTCAAGGTCGTTGCCGCAGAGGTCGAGATGAGCCCGTCAGAACTGTCTCGGAAGCTCGCGGAGAACCCGAACGACAACGTCAACTTCCCGCTCAAGCTCCTGCCTGACCTGATTACCGCGACCGGCGACGTGACGCCGATCCACTGGCTCATCGAGAAATTCCTAGAGGACGCCGACGCGCGGCAGAGGCGGGCCATGTCCGAACTCTGCCAGCTCGTTGACGTGCTGAACACGAAGCTCAAACAAGCAGGACTTAAGTGAGCGCCACGGACGGCCGGGAGAACGTCATGACAGACCATCCCCTCCGTGCCGCTGCCGGCATCGGCCTCGGATGTGCCATCGGGACGGTGATTTGGGCCGTGCTTGGTGTCGTGCTGTGGGTGCTCGCGTGAACGCACTACGCCGCGTCCTCCGCTGGTTGAACTGCTCGGACCCCCCGGCGCTCCCGCAATCGGACGCGCGGCGGCAGGTCATCGCCGAGCGCGAGCGACGCAAGGAACTCCGACGCCGGGCGCTGCGGGAAGGGGATTTCGAGAGGGCCGAGAAGTTGGCGAAGGAAGGGAGGAAGTAGTGGGAGCTGTTGTAGATCACGAAACCGGCGAGATTCTTTCGGATGATCGCGCGGAGTATTGGGCGGGGCAGATCAACGCCAGTTGGCAAAAGTCGGTGCAGGGCATTCTAGAGACGGCTCAACTTGTCGTCGAAGCGCTTGGTGATCCGGCCGTCAGCCAGACCAGCCTTGCGCCACGGCTGCTGTTCAGTCAGGCAACATTGAGTTACCTGAACCGTATTGGCGCTGACCGGCGCCTTTATAACCATGGTTATAGGCTGCCCGCATCATACCGGACGTTATACGAACTGACGAAGCTTGACGATGAGCAGTGGGCCATAGCCGAGACTGGAGGCGGAAAGGGCGGCTTGCCGTTGCTCCGCCCGGACGTTGAACGGAAGGAAATCATCTACTTCCGCAACTACCAGTCCCGCGGGGTTAAGCCCCCGCCGCCGCTTCCCAAGGGCAAGTACAGCGTCATCTACGCTGACCCGCCGTGGCAATACGACTTCTCTAAATCGGACTCGCGCGAGATTGAGAACCAGTACCCGACCATGACGGTCGAGGAAATCTGCGAACTCGATATCGCTTCAATCACCGCTCCCGATTGCGTGCTGTTTCTCTGGGCGACTAGCCCGAAGCTTACCGAGGCGTTCAGGGTGCTCGACGCTTGGGGCTTCAAGTACAAGACATGCGCGATCTGGGACAAGCAGAAGATCGGCATGGGCTACTACTTCCGGCAGCAACACGAGCTGTTGCTCGTAGCGACGGTAGGTAGCCCCGCCGCGCCGCCGGCCGCGGCCCGGTTGCCGTCTATTATTTCGGCTCCTCGGACTGAGCACAGTGTGAAGCCGCCGGCAGTGTACGAGGCAATCGAGCGCATGTACCCGCCGAGCGCGAAAACTCACATAGAGCTGTTCTGTCGCTCGCCGCGCGAGAACTGGAAGGCATGGGGCAATCAGGTTGCCGGTTAAAGCTCACAACATGGAGGCATCGCTGGCGCGGTCGCACAGTGCAAGCGATTTACCGATATGGGAGGAACTATATCGGAACGCGTTCCCTGACTTTGCTGCAATGGTGGATCACCGACAAGACGGCGAGCATCAGCGTGCCGGCATAGACCGGTCCATCATTCTGACGACATCAAAGCAGTACCTCGTTGACGAAAAGGCGAGGGGCCGTAACAAGAAGACGGGGAAGATCTACACCGACATTCTGCTTGAGTACTTATCCGACGAGGAGCGAGGCATTCCCGGTTGGGTCTGCAAGCCGTTACGCGCTGATTACATCGCTTACGCAATTGTCCCGCTTGGCCGGGCCTACCTGCTGCCTGTTGTGCAGCTCCAAGCGGCTTGGAAAGTCAACGGCAAGAAGTGGATCGAATACGCGAAGGATCGGAACAACAGGCAGTTCTCCCACATTCGCGCTTTCAATAGGGATGGGAACAGGACATGGACCACCGTATCGGTGGGCGTGCCGGTGTCCGTGTTGTTTCCAGAAATAGGGCGAATGCTCCGCGTGAGATTCGCGCCGCACGAATTCGTCGAATAACTAGGACAAAAGAAAGCCCCCGCAGGGGCCGAGGGCATATTGGTTGAGGGTGGGAAACCGATTCGTCTTCGAACAGGTCGCTAAGTAGCAATGGCATTGCCTTGGTTCCGCATGTATGCAGAGGCCGTAGACGACGAGAAGCTACGTCTTCTCGCTTTCGAGGATCGTTGGCACTTTGTGGCTTTGCTGTGCTGCAAGTGCCAAGGCGTATTCGATTGCGACGACGAGCAATTGCTGAGGCGCAAGCTCGCCGTGAAGCTCGGACTCGATCTCGCGTCGCTGGACGAGGTGCGACGCCGACTCAATGAAGTCGGGTTGATCGACGACCGGATGGAGCCGCTTAACTGGGACAAGCGGCAGTTCAGGAGTGACGTATCGACTAACCGGGTACGCAAGCATAGAGAGGTGAAACGTTTCACCGCCGTTTCAGAAACGGACCAGATACAGAACAGAACAGATACAGAACAGAACAGAGAAGAATACGCGCGCGAGCGCGCTTCCGATCGCTTCGACGAATTCTGGGCCTTGTACCCGAGGAGGGTAGGCAAAGCCGCTGCAAAGCGGGCGTGGTCCCGAAAGGGACTCAACGCCAAGGCTGACGAGATCCTGGAGCACCTCAGGGCGCGAGTGCGCAGCGATGCGCAGTGGCTCGCTGAAGGCGGGAAATTCATCCCGCACCCGCAGACGTGGTTGAACCGGGATGGCTGGCTGGACGAGTACCAAGTCGGGAGCACGAATGGAGCAGGCGAGCAAAGTCGCAAGCCGAGCGCTGTCGAGCGAGCGCAACGGGCAACAGGCGGCGGATTCTGATCTGCCGCCTTTGGTCGCGTGGCTGTGGCAGCAGCTCGTCGCCATGTACGGGCCGGCAGTGCTGACGGCGTACGCGGTGGACGACAAGCCGCCGAAGTTGTGGGTGGGTGCGTTGTCGAAGCTCACGACGGCCGAGGCGAAGCAGGGGATAGCGACGCTAGCGAAGCAGGGACGCTCGTACCCGCCGAACCTCACGGAAGTGCTTGAAGCGTGCCGACCGCCGAGGCGTGTGCGTTATCTCGGTCGTCCGACGAATCCTCGTGCATTGGCGCTGCCGCGTCCTGCTGCGAACGAGGAGCACCGCTCGCGGTGTCTTGCCGCTATGCGGAGAGCGGTTGCGTTCGGTGAACCGGAGTCGGTGCCTCACAGCGAACGTGCCACGTGGCAGACGCGAGTTTGCACGTGCAGAGGGAAGGGCGAATGCGAGACGTGTCGTTGGTTCGCCTGGGTGAGGGAGGATGTTTCGTGAACGGCAAGGAGTACGAGTTCAACTGCGATTGCTGCAAGGCGCGTCGTATTCGTCGCTCAAATGGTCGGAAGCGCTACGTCTACCAGTGGAACGGCCTGGAGTTCGACGACATCGTTTCGTGGGCCGAGCACATGGGGATGAAGCACAACACGTTGCGGTCTCGGCTCGATCGCGGCCAGTGCCTCAACGCGACGACGGAGGAGCTGATTCCGCCGCACATGAGGGGGCTGCACCGAGATCCGCCGTCGAGCCATGACAGTCCGTGCGGTGCGTTGGCGACTCGGTTTCTGCGCGTCATGGCTCGCACGATGAGGCCGGCGTGACGTGGGTGCGACGGGATCGGTACTACCAAGAGCGCGGCGAGTACCGCGTGAGTGCGGCGAGGGTCCGGGACAGGTGGCGTTACTCGGCGTGGCGGCGATCCGGGGAGCGTTGGGAGTGGCTGGGGACGTTCGACGCGGTAGAGGACGCTCGGGCGGCTTGTGATGGCGGTGGTGAGGCTGGCGAAGCTGAAGACATGCCGGGTGTGTCCGACGCAGTTCCGGCCGATGAGCAGCACGCAAGTCGTGTGCAGTCCGGGGTGTGCTCAGGAGTACGTGAGGCGGCGGGAGGAGCGGAAGGCGCAGCGGGAGGCGCGGGAGGAGAAGCGGGCGCGCCGCGCGAGGCTGAAGGAGCTTGAGCCGCGGCGGAAGGTGCTCGCTCGTGCGCAGTCGGCATTCAACGCGTTCATTCGCGAGCGGGATCGGGACAAGCCGTGCATATCGTGCGGTGTGTTGAACCCGCCGGAACGTCACGGCGGGGCCTGGGATGCCGGGCACTACCGAACGCGAGGGGCGGCGCCGGAGTTGCGGTTCGAGGAGTTGAATTGTCACCGTCAATGCAAGTCGTGCAACACCGGGGACAAGCACAACTCTGGCAAGGCCGAGACGGTGCGGATTGCGTACCGGCGAAACCTCATCGAGCGCATAGGCCGAGATGCGGTCGAGTGGCTGGAAGGTCCGCATCCGCCGAAGCATTACACGGTGGAAGAGCTGGAAGCGATAGCGAAGAAGTACCGCGCGAAGGCGCGGGAGTTGAGGAGGGCGAGGGGCGCATGAGCGTACTAGCGGATCGACTGAGGTCGTCGTCTGCGGACTTGCAGGATCTGGCGTCGGTGATAGGCGAGCTCGAGCGCGAGCGGGATTACTACCGAGACATGTCGGTGAGGCTGATGGAGATGGTGGACCGACAGTCCTTGAGCTACGCGGAGGCGGTGCAGGTGGAGGAGCTTGAGCGGAAGGTCGGAACGTGACGCGGAAATGGCAGGACCGCGCACGGGGTGTTGCTTCCGGGGCTGGTGAAGATGAAGCGGTCGGGAAATGGTTGAGAAAGTCGAAATCGGAGACGCAACGCTGTACCTCGGGGACTGCCGAGAGATCATGCGGTCGCTGCCGAAGGTCGATGCGGTCGTGACCGATCCCCCGTATGGGATCAGGGCTGACAAGCACAACTCCAAACCGCCCGACGACCCTCACGGGTGGCGCCACTACGGTCCCGAGATCGGATGGGACTCCTGTAGGCAGACCGAGGTCGTTCGCTCGATCGCGGCGATGAATGTCCCGGCCATCGTATGGGGCGGGAACTACTACACCGACGTGCTGCCCCCGAGCATGGGCTGGCTCGTATGGGACAAAGGGCAACAAGACTTCTCGCTAGCTGACGTGGAGTTGGCCTGGTGGTCCGAATGGAAGGCCGCGCGGCGACTGCTTTACCCGCGGGCCTTGGCCATTCGAGAGGGCGGGCTGCACCCGACGCAGAAGCCCCGAGCGGTAATGGAGTGGTGCGTCGCCAAAGTACCGGAGGGCGTCGTGCTAGACCCGTTCATGGGCTCAGGCACGACCGGCGTCGCCTGCGCGAACCTCGGCCGCAAGTTTATAGGCATCGAGATCGAGCGGAAGTATTTCGACATAGCCTGCGAGCGGATCGAAGCGGCGTATTCGCAAGGCAGGCTGTTCGCGTGATGGCGCTAACACCCATAGAGCGCACCGAGACCGAGCTCGAGTCCGAATACGTCGAGATCGCGCGGCGACGAATCGAAAGCCGCGATTCGCTGTTCACGAGAACGGCGGTCAAGGAGCTACTGAGGCATGCACAGCCCCAAGCGTAGATATCGACACATGACGCCGGAGAAAGCGCAGGAGATTCGTAGGCGGTACTTCCGGCGAGAGGCAACTCAACGGGAGTTAGCCGAGGAATATCGGCTTGCTCAGAGCAGCGTGAGCCGGATTGTCAGCGGTCAGGTATGGGAGAGGTCCTCGCCCCGCGTCACTGTATCCCGCGCCGAGCGCTCGCAACGATTCGGAGGAGGTCAGTGACGTGGGGCGGGATTTGGTCAGATTCCCCGGCCTCGCTGCAGTTGTGCGCAGCCGGACGAATCCCCCCTCCGGCTAACGGCGGCGGGGTCGGGAATCCTTAGTACGGTAAAGACGAGCGACGCCATGAGCAGAACGAGACATCACGGCTTTCAGGGCAAGCGCCGAACGTTCGGTGATTCGTGGCGCTGGATGCGGAACTGGCCTCGTTGGTGGGACAAGCTGAGGCACCACGCACCGGCTCGCCGACAGGAGCGCGACATGCTCGCGAAGCTCGAGGAAGAGAACTACCCGGATCGGCGGAAGCCGCATAACTACTACTGGTAGGCAAAGGACGGAGGAATGGCGATGGGAGTTTTGAAAGCGCTGTACTGGAGAACGCGAATAGTTCTGCTGGCGATTCGCTGGATACCGAGGAACAACCTCGGTGACCGAGTGGCGTATCAGGGGGAAGAGTGGATTCTGATTCAGGGTGTCCGGTCGCCCGTTTGGACGCTTACGAGAGACGGCGAACGTGTCGAGGTTCACGAGAAGGACTTTCGGAAGGTTCGCCGCCTGTCGAACTACCTGCGCAGCTTCAGGTGGGGATATCGGTTCTACATGACGAGCTGGTATCACATTTGGATGCGGGAGGGCATTCAGCCTTGGATGCGCGGCTGCAACATCTGGTAGCTGAGCGGTTTTACGCGCCTTCACAGGACTAGACCAGTGACCACATGCGGAAGCCTCTCCATCGAGTACTGCCGCAAGTGCAAGCGAGACGGTTTGCACGCGGAGTCGAAGTGCGTGCATTGCGGCACTAAGCAGAGGTACGGCCGCATTCGCTACGAGGAGAAGGACGCGATGGGCTACAAGTCCCGGATGCGCGGGGTAGCGAAGACGGCGGCGGCGAGGCGGAAGGTTCGGTTTTGCGATGGGGCGGTAGTTCGCCGGAGGAGCGTGCGTGGCGGCGATGGCGGCTGAGATTGAATCCCTGGCCTATGCCGAGTGCGAGCGTCGTCTGATCGAGTGGGGCCGCTGGTCGCGCAGGATGGCGGACGGCCTTGGCTACCCTAGGAGCAGCGGTATCGCTCGGATGATCGAGATGGTGAAGGTGTTCAAGCATTCGGAGAAATCGAGCCGGGAGCTTACGGCTCGGGGGAAGCCGACGCGGAGCCTGAAGCCGTTGACGATCGAGGATGCGCCGGCCGACGTGATGGAGATCGACAGGCTGGTGGCTCGTCTGCCGGGCTGGATGAAATCGGCGGTGTCCCGGAGCTACCGATTCGGGCAGCCGGACAGGATCGCGGCGAGGGAGCTCGGGATGACGCGGGAGGCGTACACGAAGCGACGCGAGGCGGCAGTATCGTATCTGGCTGATCTTCTTGCGTTTCGTCGCGGTTGACGTATCATTGACGGTGCCCACGTTGTGGAGACGCCGACCGGCCCCTGAGCCGACGTGTCTCTGAGCGAAGTGCAATCATCAAGGCCCGCGCCACCCGGTAGCGGGCCTTTTGCGTTTCTGGCCTGCTGTTTCCCCTGCTATCCCACGAGAGCTTGGCCGGGGCCTAGCGCCCCGGTCCTTTGTTGGAGAGATCCGATGCGAATCCTTATCGCCGCACTGGCGTTGCTGTGCTGTGTCTCTGTGTTCGCCCAGACTGTGACCGGCACGGGCACGGCGACGCTCACATGGACGCCGCCGACGCAGTACGAGAACGGCGACCCGCTGCCGCTGTCGGAGATCGAGCGCTACACGATCTACTGGGGCACCGAGTCCGGCGAGTACAGCGCCAGCCTCGATGTCGAGAACGGCGCGGTGCAGTCGCGCGAGATCGAGCTGACGGTGACGGGACCGACGACGTTCTACTTCGCGATGACGGCGTGGGCGCGCGGGCTCGAGTCAGATCTGTCGAACGAAGCCTCGAAGACGATCACGCTCGAGTTCGACGACTTCCCGCCGGGCGTGCCGCAGAACGTGACGGTCGAGCTTTCGTTCAGCTGCGAGACGACCGAGGCGGGCCGGACCTGCCGGGTGGTCGTGGAGTGACATGCTGCCGCTGCGCGAGGCCGTGCGCGAGTTCGAGCGGGAGTACATCGCTCGCGCTCTTGCCGAATGTGGCTCGGTCTCCGCAGCAGCGCGCGTCTTGTGCGTGAGCCGATCGCTTCTGCATCGGCGGATCGCACGGCTCGGCATCGTGACGCCGCGGAAGGCGCGACGCGGATCGTGGGCGATACAGGGGGTCTAGGGTAAATGCCGAGTCGCACGGGCACGGCATCACTGGTAGACGCATCGGGCGGCAATGGCAGCACGTCGGTCGATGTCCCGGCGAATTGCAACGCCGTCGTCGCGTTTTGGAGCCATTGGAACTTTGACAGCGGTTCGACGCTTAGCGGGCTAACGCTCGACGGAGATAGTTTTCTTCCCGCCGAGGCGGAGCTGGCCGAGGGTGCTACGCCAGGCGTGAGCGGCGTCGGCGTTGCCGTGCTGCTCAATCCTTCGACGGGCACGCAAACGCTCGCATGGACGTGGAGTGGAGGCGGCGCACGGGCGGAGGGCGGTGGGATTGTTCTCGTCTACATTCAGGACGCGAATACGACCGATCCGGTCCGCGATGCCGCCGTCGATGGTGCCACGTCCAATATTGACGTATCGGTCACGATCGACACCGAGTCCGATGACTTGGTGTTGGGCTTTGCTGGGTCGTTTAACTTTCAAGGGACCGACCCGACCAGACCGGACATCAGTCTCACGGAGTTCATCGACGACGCGCTCATCAACAGCCACATGTTCGACGTAGGCGAGGACGTCGCGCCTAGCAGTCCGAGCACGACGGTTGATATGACCGGCGAGCATTACTCGTGGATCGCGGCTATCTCGCTGAAGGCGGCGGCGGGCGGTGGTGATACAGAGCTCGAGCCGGCAGATGCGTCTCATGCGCACGAAGCCGATGCCGTCGAACTGACGCAGGCGCATCTACTGGCCGCCGCGAGCGCGGCCCACGCGCAGACGGCTGGCGTGCCGGTGCTCGTTCAATCGCACATCCTCGATGCAGCCGACGCTGCGCACGAGCAAGCGGCGGAAGAAGTCGAGCTGACGCAGGCCCATGTGCTCGTCGTCGGCGATGCGCTCCACCAGCAGTCAGCGGCGAACGTGGTGCTCGAGCACGCGACGGTCCTCGACGTCGGTGGTGCGATCCACGGCCATTCTGCGTCCGGCGTTCAGCTTTCGCTCGCGGAAATCCTCGCGGTCGCGAGCTCCATCCACGAGCACACGGCCGACGAGATCGAGCTGACCCAGCAGCACGTGCTGATCGTGAGCGACGCCGTCCACGCTCAGATCGCGGAGCTCGTCAACGTCCGGCTGCCTGGGCTCGCGACGAGCGGAGAGGTCTTCATGATCACGGCGGAAGATCGGATCTACCTGATCGCGCCGCAAACGCAAAGGGTGGTGAACTGATGGACAAACTGATCGAGCCGCTGGTGGTGTTCCGGTCGAAGGGCCGCGAGTACCGGCCGGGCGAGCGGGTCTACGTGACGGCCGAGCAGTGCGCCCACTTCTGCAAGCAGGGATGGGCTCGGGATGTCTCGGGCGAGGTCGCGACCGAGCAGGCTGCGCCGGCCGACGTCTCGCTGAACGTCGAGAGCGGCGCGGGCGGCGTCGTGGAGGGCAACTGAGATGGCGCGTTCAGCACCGAACGGCTTTTACGACAACGGCCTCGTCGGGTGGATCCAGAATCGCGTAACGCGCATGGTGATCTGCTCGGATGAGCCCGCGAACTACGCGGCCGTCGCCGGTGTGGCGCTCGCCGACGTGGCGATCGACTCCAGCGATATCACGGTGCAGGCCGGTGCGGTGTCGGGGCGCCGCGCTACCGTCGCGGCACAGAGCGAGATCGAGATCGACATTAGCGGCGACGCCGATCACGTTGCACTCGTCAACGACAACGACAGCGAGCTGCTCTACGTGACCACGGCCACGCAGCAGCCGCTGACGCAGGGCGGTACCGTCTCGACGAACGCCTGGGACATCGAGATCCGCGCGCCGGCCGAGCCGTAACGGACCCCTATGTCCATGACGTGCGAAATCGTCCAGGAGGTCTGCAAGCGTGCGGGCGAGCGCAAGGCGTTCCCCGCGTTCGACTGGGTAGATGTTTTCGCACGTCGCTGGATCGCGAAGCAGCCATTCGGCAACGGCGTGGCCGTGCGGCCGGCGAACCGGCCGGCCACCGGGCTCGAGTACGTGTCGAGCGGCGGCGTCACGGCAGCGCGCGAGCCGAAGTGGCCCACGACGACCGGCGGAACGGTCATGGACGGGTCGATTACCTGGACGGCGCGGGCGATCACGTACGACAGCCTGATCTACCGCATAGACGACGTCGAGTACGACGTCCCGGAAGGCATCACGTTGCACGAGCAGGACTTCATCGATGAGCCGGCCGCGCAGCAAGTGCCGCTAGAGGTCAGCGGCGGCACGGAAGGCGAGACGTACGACATCGTCGTCCGCGTGCAGTGCACCGCGGCCGGCCTGTCCGCGCCGCTCCGCGAGGCCGTGCTCCGCGTCACGATCGACTGATGAACAGCTTCAACGTCGTGATCGACACGAGCGTCGCGCAGCGGCGGCTCACGAAGATCGAGCGAGACCAGCTCCCGTTCGCACGTCTGCTCGCCTCGAACCAGGCAGCGTTCGAGACCATGCAGACGATGCGCAAGAGCCTCGATCTCTTCTTCGATAGGCCGACGCCATGGCTGCGGGCGCGGACGATCCTGTATCAGAAGGGCACGAAGGAGTCCCCGTCGGCGTTGCTCTACATCCCGGCCGATCCGGACAAAGGCGCGGCGCCGACCGATGTGCTCGCGCATCACATCTTCGGCGGCAAGCGCGCGCTGAAGCGCAGCGAGAAGCAGCTCGTGCGCGCAGGGCTCATCAGCACGGACGAGATCATTGTCCCTGCTCAGGGCATGCAGCTCGATCAGTACGGCAACGTGCCGGGCAGGACGATGGTGCAGATCCTGTCGCAGATCCGGGCGTTCACCGAGGCGGGATTCCAGGCGAACGTGACCGCGCGCTCGCGGCGCCGCAACAGGAACACTGGCCAATATTTCTGGTCGCGCGGCGACGTGCTGCCGCGCGGTGTCTGGAAGCGGAAGGGCGTCGTGCACAAGGCGGCGCATCCGTATCGGCAATTTCGAGCGGGTCGCACGACCCTACCGCGCGGCGTCGTGCCGGTTTTGTTGGTCGTGAAAGCGCCGACCTACCCGAAGCGATTCGATTTCCATCGGCTCGCCGCGACCGAGGCCCGGCGGCGCTTCCTCGCGGCATGGCCCGCGGCGCTCGCGCGCGCTGTGCGCACCGCGAAATGAGGCATGCGTCACGTTTCGTCGCGGCGCGGCGC
>CAZYRN010000014.1:0-13448 GCA_964650185.1 uncultured Pseudomonadales bacterium | reverse complement strand
GACATTGACCGCACTATTTTTGATACACAGCAGTTTGTGGAACTGATCGAAAAAATGCTGTCAAAGTTAATTGGCGTCAATCTGAAAAAGATCGGGAGTTCCAGCTGGCGGAAAATCGCTGCAAGCATCGCTAGTGATAGTGACAGATGAAGTGGTGGTGGGAGCTGGTGCTGGTGTGGGAGATGGCGTTGGGTCAGGCGTGGGAGATGGTGTCGGTGTGACTGCGCCATCTCCGCAGGCCGCACAACAGACACAGCCTTCTTCACAAGCATCATCATAAGTTGGATACGATGTATCAAGACAAGCCTCACAACATAAATAGCCCTGGTTTTGACAAGTAGGCCGCGGTGGCACAATCGTGCCACACTCAAAACCTTCGCAAATAGTGTTGTCATGGACATTGACATTGACAGAGCTGCCCAAATAGATTGCTTCTCCCTCATAGTGAATAATAGCGTTATAAGCAATTTCTCCACTGTCTGCTTCGGAAATTCTCACAGCCTTACCGTCGGCGGCGCTAACCTCAACATAGTTGTCAATTATGGCTAAACTTTTACCAAGTAGGTCATAAGAGTAAATGCCAAAATAACCGGCAGTTTTCTTGACATAATTGTTAGAAATCTCTATTTCGCCGGTGGTATAGATGCCTATACCCGGATTATCGTAATCACTGGTAATTTTATTTCCAGAAATAAGGTTATTGCTGTTATCAGTGCCTTTAATTGTAATATCACCACTACCTACATCAGGTGTGGCCTTGGCACTGCCACCGTTATGGACAATGTTATTGGTGATCTGTGAGTTGCTGCCTTTAAGATAAATGCCAGTATGGGCTGGTGAAGGATTAATATTTTGAATAGTATTTTTATTAACTATAATGGAATTGCCATAAGCGATAATGCCCCTAGCCTGACCATCATAATAAATATTGGGCTCGGTGCCGCCGGTCAGTCTTTCCAAAGTATTATTTTCGATAAAAATTCTTTCGGGCGTAGTTACTTCCGGATTACCAAAATTAGCATCAGAGCCAATGTAAACACCAAACACATCTCGAGTAGTATCGGTAGTGTAAATATCGCTAAAGGTGTTGCCGGTGATGTTAATATCAGACATTACACCCGTAGTATCAATTTTAATTCCATTCACCGACCAGGCAGAATTGACATCAGACACAACGCAATCCGTAATATTAACATTGTTAATGTTTCCAGCCGAATCAAGTGTAAAAACAAAGTTGGGCACATTCTCAATAATTAGGTTTTCAAGATAGACTCCGCTAATTTCACTTCCCAAAGGTGCATATAGAGCGAAAACCGCGTAATCATAACTAGCCTTGTCAAAATCTTTAAAAGTCAAATTTCGGGCGGTAAAGCCAGTTCTAAAGATCAATCTCCGTCCATTGGTAATAATGGTATTTTCTTTACTTTCTCCAACTAAAGTGATGTTGTTGGTAATTGATGTGGTCAGCAGCTGCAGGTCATAAGTGCCATTGAAGATAAAAATCGTATCGCCATTTGTAGCTACTTGCAGACCTTTTTGGACGGTGGCAAAAGGCAAGGCCTCTGTGCCGGGATTATCGTCATCACCGGTTGGTGACACGTAGTAGGTTGAAGCGGCTCAAATTTTTGAAGCCAAACAGAGAAATATGACCAAACAAGTTCCAATGAGAAAATTTAAAGAAATTTTTTTCATTTTGGTACCGCGTGTTAATAGCAGTGTACGCTACAATTTAAAAAAAATCACTAATATAGCAAGGAAATATCCTGATGGATGACATTTTAGTAATTGATATAATATAATATATTACCAAAATAAAAGAAAGGTAACTGGTTAGCTAAAGAGTATGGAAAAGAACCAGATGTTGAGTTGAAATGAGATTTTTTATCTCATGAAAGATCCTATAACTATTGACAAAGGTATACATTTGATGTATATTGATATTGTTATTAGATAAGTAATGTTTGAGTTATTGCAACACAATCTTTTGCTTATTTATAGACAAACGCTCGTTAAAAAACTTGCTAATAGATATTTGTCTCTTTTATTTAGGCGGATAGCACTTTGAGTATCATTTTTGGTTCTTAGAGTGCTATCCACCTTGGATAGTCCCTCTAAAGAGGGTAATCCATTTATAAGAGGTAATAAGATGAACAGCAAAGATGAAGGATGTGGAATAGCATTATTGGCCCTGTTGGCATTGCCAGTTGTGATTGTCGTAAGTGCAATCGCGAATGGCTTTGTCCTCTCAGTAATGTGGTCGTGGTTTGTTGTCCCGGTTTTTGGCATTGCCGCGTTGACGGTAGTGCAAGCAATCGGTTTCTCAATGGTAGTCAGTTTTTTGACTTACCATGATACTGAAAGCAAAACTGATGATAGCAAATCGTTGACAGAAAAGATCATTTACATGGTCATGATGGCAATCATGCGCCCCGCTTTTACACTGGGGATTGCGTGGATCATCCACCTGTTTCTGTAAATGCTTTTCACAATTGAATATCTAAAACTCGAAAGAGTCCTTGAAAAAGGACGGGTGACTCCGTTATCAGTCAAAAAAATAAGACACCATTCCTATGGTGTCACAAGCAAGTTTTGAAACGATCAAGCCCCCATCAGAAATGGGGGCTTTTTCTTGTCTATTGGCTAATTTCCTTGTGTCATAATGGCATATACAAGTACTTACGTTTACATAAAATAGCAACAATTATTTTATGTTCTTCATAGGAATACACTACCCAGAACAAAACATATGGCAACAAAAAAAGACGATCAAGTACAAAAAAAAGTTGCCTTCTACTTACGTGTTTCTACCGATGACCAAGCAGATAAGTATGGCTTAGATTTACAAAAGTCAGCCTTGGAGAAGCTCATTGCGGCCAAAGGAGAGCTGGAAAATGGCGAGGACAGATATGTTCTAGCAGGAGAAGAATTCATTTATGAAGACGACATTACAGGAACACTAAACATCGAAGATCGTCCAGGTTTTGGAAAAATGATCGAAGATGTGGAGTTAGCCCCTGATGGAAAGCCTCCATTTGACATTGTGGCTGTTTTCAAGATAGATCGTCTAGCTAGGAAACTCAAGATCTTACTAAATGTAGTTGAGTTCTTTGAAGAGCATAAAATCGAGTTTATTTCGGCTAATGAGACGATAGACACTTCTACACCTTTGGAAGAGCCGTTCTTGGTATTTTAGGCGTTATAGCAGAGCTAGAGGTGGAAACTATCTCAACTCGCACACAAGCTGGGCGTGCAGAGGCAAGAAAAAGGGTGTTGTGTTTGGTTAAGCTACTTATTATGGATACGATAAAAACCTTGAAAAAAACTAGAAATCAATGAAGAAGAGTCAAAAATTATAGAAGATATTTTTCGTTGGTTTGTAGTAGAGAGAAAAGTGTATGCCCAAATTGCAGACATACTCACCTCTAGAGGAGTACTATCTCCAGATGCATCAGCCATCAAGCACGGAAAAAGAAAAGGTCAAACAAAGAAAAAATATAGTCCAACTTTCTGGCGTGGCGAGGCTGTCAAAAAGATACTAGAGAATGAAGTTTATATCGGGAATATGTACTATGGAAAAACTAAAAAGGGTAAAAGCATTCCAAAGGAGTTATGGGAAAAATCTCCCCATAAACACGATGAAATCATTGATGATGCCACCTTTGCATTAGCTCAGAAATACATTCAGTTAGCAAGTAAGGACACTTTAGATACAAAAGTAAAGCGTGGCGAACACATCTATCTTTTGTCTGGCTTACTCAAGTGTTAGTACTGCAAATCATTAGTCACTCCAGATCGCGTTTACAGTAATTGGGTTGGAGATAGGAAAGGATATAAAGATGGACGCCTATATTCATACAAGTGTGGATAAAAAAATGTAAAAAAATACCCAGATGGTGTTTGTCCTACTATCCCAATTCCAGCAGAACCACTAGAGAAGATGGTAGTAAGTTTTGTACGTGACCTGTTTAGAGATCCACAGTATGTTTTCAACTTCCAACAAGAGTTAGCTTCAAATAGAAAACATACAAAGCATCTGCAAAAAAGAAAAAAACGCTTCCAGAAGGTGTTAGAAACTTACCCTTTTTACCCAACAGATGAAAGACCTTGAGAGTGCAGAAAGAAAAGTCAATCAAGATCTGAGTACAATTACTGCTGAAATAAATCAACTAACCTTACCTACAAATCATATTCAGTCCTTTTTAGAATTTGCAGAAAAATATAAAGATAAATTGGAAGATGTCTTAGAAGATCGTGAGGCTACCTATGAGCTTATCCACCTCTTTCTTGAGGAAATTGTAGTTGAATCAAGAAGTCTAAGAGAAACTGATGCCATAGGTGGAAGAAAGAAAAAAAGGACAAATGTTACCATTTACCCTACATCTCAAGGTAAGATTGCCCCAAAAAGCAGTTGTGGAACTTGCAAAAAAGAAGTTCGGGGTCAATTCGTCTAATTTGTGAGTCGGGTGGGACTCGAACCCACGACACTCTGCTTAAGAGGCAGATGCTCTAACCAACTGAGCTACCGACCCTGATTTTTTCTCAAGGACATTTTACCACAGCCGCTGATTTGGTAGGCAGCTGTTGTTTCATCAAGAATATTTTTGGTGCGCCAGAAGGGACTCGAACCCCCAACCTTTTGTTCCGAAGACAAACGCTCTATCCGATTGAGCTACTGGCGCTGTTAATTAACTGGTGCCAATTTTTTCTCACGCTGTTATTACCTATTTCCGTTGGCACTCGGCTGTAGATAGTGGTATATAATACCACTAAATGGGTGTTCATTACTATCCTTTAGTCAATAAAGTCATTAATTTTCTCAATTTGAGAGATAAAGTTGACATTCGCCAAAAACTCTCCGAAGAAACTTCATTTAAAAAACCTTTTATTACCATTGCTCGTGAACCTGGCAGTGGCGGTGTACCTATTGGTAGATTGGTGGCAGATAAACTTGGCTTTGAGTTTTTGGATGAAGCGATAGTCGATGAGATTGCTAACTCAACTAAAAAGCGCAAGGAAGTGATTCAGGCTGTCGATGAGAAAAGCCGTGGCGCGATTGATGATCTGCTCCACTCTCTGCTTAATGATGAGTACGTTGATGACATGGAATATGTTCAGGAATTAGTGCGCACCATCCTGCTTTACGCTCATAGAGGTCATTGTGTGCTGGTAGGCCGGGGTGCCAACTTTATTACTCCCTCAGCCTATGGCCTGCATGTGCGTATTACCGCTCCTTATCAAGTTAGGGTGCAGCGAGCCGTTCAGTATGAAGGCTTTACTGAGGTTAAAGCTAAGCAGGTGATTAAAAAAGTTGAGGAGGAACGGAAAGATTTTGTTGAGCAGTACTTTAGCAAAAATATTAAGAAGAGCAACGCTTACGATCTAACTATTAATACGGAATTTTTAGATATGGAAGATGCTCGCGATATCATCGTCAAGGCATTTTGTCATAAATTTAAGCGGTCTTTCCGCTATCAAGCTTTGCTGAAGTAAATTGCGTCTGGGTGAAAACTCGTGAAAAAATGTGAAAACTCGTGAAAAACATGAAAATTATTGATATTTATCACCAGTATCGGATTATACCAAGTCTGCAGTTGCACATGTTGCGAGTCGGGGCAGTGGCAGCGGAAATCTGTGATCACCTGCCAACAGTCAGTTTGGATAAAACGGCAGTAGTGGCGGCTGCTCTCCTCCACGACCTGGGCAATATTTTAAAATTTGATCTGACGCGCTTTCCCCAGTTTTTAGAGCCAAAAGGATTGCGTTATTGGGAGCAGGTTCAGGCAGATTTCAGAGAACGCTACGGCGACAATGAAAAAGTAGCGACAGAGCTAATCTTGGAAGAACTGCGCGTGCCACCTCGAGTGAAAGAACTGGTGCAGGCGGTCCAGTTTAGACTGGCATGTGAGAATCAAGTCAGCTCGGACTTTGGCCGAAAAATTTGTGCTTATAGTGACATGCGGGTCGATCCGCATGGGATTGTAGATTTAGTCAGCCGCATTGATGAAGCTCATAAAAGATACCATGGGACAGCAGTAGGAGATACAGCGAGTGATCATCAGCAGAAGCGCCAATGCTTAATTCAAATCGAGAACCAGCTTTTTTCTCAGATGGACATTACTCCAGACTACCTCACAAACGAGCAGTTGAATGGTACAATAGAGGCTCTGAAAAACTTTGTGGTGCCGACTAGCTCAGTGGGCTGATTTAGTCGCCAACTCAGCACAGCAGTTTAACAGTTACATTAGTTCACAGCCGAAGTGGCGGAATGGTAGACGCGCACGTTTCAGGTACGTGTGGGCGCAAGCCCGTGGAGGTTCAACTCCTCTCTTCGGCACCAACTGACTAAAATTGAAGATGCGCCCAGGTGGCGGAATTGGTAGACGCGTACGCTTGAGGTGCGTATGGAGAAATCCGTGGAGGTTCAAGTCCTCTCCTGGGCACAGTATAATAGCGGTTGCTTAGCTCAGTTGGTTAGAGCGCCTCGTTTACATCGAGGAGGTCGGGGGTTCGAGCCCCTCAGCAACCACAACCGGTGAAGTTGCTCTTTGTGGCAAAATTCGCCAGGGTAGCCAAGGTGGTCACGGCGCGTGTCTGAAAAACATGAGATACAGGTTCGACTCCTGTCCCTGGCACAAGATAATCCAACAGGTGCGCAGTGTCGCGAAAAGCGGCTGAAAAAGTTGACTAGGTACGTTAAAATAGATTCTGAAAAAGCGGAAGTAGCTCAGTGGTAGAGCGTCTCCTTGCCAAGGAGAAGGCCGCGGGTTCGAACCCCGTCTTCCGCTCATAAAGTGACAGAAGTGACTAGTAATTTACGATAATCACCAGTCAACTCCATAGCAAATGTTTTCATAAACCAATAAAGGATTTAAACCTCGCCACTCAAGCCAGTCCTGCTTTTATTAACAATGCCTCCAAACCCTCAGCAGTCAAATCATGAACTAGATAATTAAAATCTGCAGACGGCGGGCTGTTCACCCACCTGACTTCAACTACCATCCGGATAAAATTTGTTAAATAATTATCTACCGGCAAGGGACCAGTGGTGGCTGATTTATGACTGGTTATAAGTGGCCAAATGTTGTCAGCTTCATCAAGATAAATTGTCACTGGCAATCTCAACATCACATAAGGAAGTTTATTTCTGAGCTCTGTTTCTACAGGTAAAACATTGGTAACGAAGTGACTCATTTCAGGTGTTAGCATGAGGGTACAATTATAAATGGTCTTTGTTAAAGTCAAAAGAGGCGGCCCCTGCTTACTTTTTGTATTTATATCTGGGCATACTAACATCATGGAAAACTCAACCCAAACCGATCCAATCCCAGATCAAGATTCTAGTCCGAACACAGAAACAGATGACGCCGATTCTCAAGCTCACGTGTATTCTGGCCATCACAGTTACACAGTGCATGGTAATAAATTAGTAATTACAGTGATCGTCATTCTTTTTGGAGCCGTCTTTTTAGGCGGGGGCGGATATATGTTGTGGGTGATGAATAATCAACAACAGAAAAATATACAAGATGAAATAAAGGAAAAGATTGTCTTGGATGAGAACAATCAAGCTAACATTATTAGTTCACCGCAGCCAATTATTTTTCCAGAACCTTCCAGTTCACCAAAATCATCACCTTTTAACAATTTGGAATAGAAGAAAAATACTTTAGTAGTTCATGAAGCAAACGGCAAGCAAGTATGGCTTGATGGTTCTAATTATTCTGGTGATCAGCTGTGGGTAAGTAATATTGATGGTTTGGAAGAAAAGATAATTCTTGAGGGTTCTGATCGCAATCTTGATCAGTTAGGAGATTTTATAATTAGTGTGCCTGTTTGGAACCCTGCCGGTACCAAAATTGCTTACATTCGCTTTGTAAATGAGAACCATGGTCAGTTTGAAGTTGACGTACGAAACGACTTGTATATTTATGATTTAGGTAATGACGAGCATCAACTAATCAAATCCAGAATTTCAACATCTTCAAGTCAGTATGGAAAGACAGACTTAGCTTGGACTGATGCTGGAATTAGTTATTCAGACACCTCTACCTTTGAACAAAAAACCGAGATAATTGAGATTCAATAGTTATTTGTTATTGGCAATGTTTGTTAATCAGCTAGTGGTTTTGATATGATAATCTTCTGTGAAGATTTTCCTTAAAAAATATCAACTTTACTTTTTCATTGCTCTCTCTACTCTCCCCTGGTGGTGGCTGCTAACTCAACTTAATGCCTTTGGTACCATCGCCACGCTCGCCAACACAGCTGGCTTAATGGGCGGCACACTGCTGATTTGGCAAGTCATTCTCAGTCACCGTTTTTTAGTTAAAAAATTTACTGACGATTATCAGCAGTTAATCACTGTTCACATTTTGTTAGGTACATATGGAACGCTGCTGGTGTTAGTTCATCCGCTGTTAATTTTGCAAGTGTACAGCCAAGATGCGCTTTTTCTCATTCTGCCCCAATTAGAGACTCGTTTTAATGTGGTGGTAACTGTTGGTCGAATTGCCTGGTGGCTGTGGTGGCTAGTCTGGCTCTCCAGTGCGGTTTTAAGAAAAAGAATTGCTTATCGACTCTGGCAGTACCTGCACTACCTTAGCTGGATTATGGTGGCATTTGTCTTGATCCATTCGCGCCAGATTGGCACTTTCTTAAATACCTTTCCCTGGCTGATGAGTTATTGGAATATCCTGACTTCCATCTTCATCAGTTTAGTACTGTGGCGGTTAGCTCAAGTGTTTAATCTTGGTCGGGCTCGCTACCAGTTAATTAAAAAAGAAAAAGATGCGGCGGAGGTGACTGTCTACACCTTTCAGCCATTGGGTCAGCAAAAATTACTGCCAAGGGTAGGTCAGTTTGTTTACCTAAAACCTAACTTCTTTGGTGAGAATCATCCTTTTACGGTGATGAGTTTTGATGAAAAAACTGGCCAGCTCCAGTTCGGCATTAAGGCTGTGGGCAGGTTTACGCGCCAATTAGAGCAGCTGCGAGTTGGCGATCGTGTTTTTATTGATGGTCCTTATGGTATTTTTACTCAGGCTGGACAAAATAACGAGCCAAAAGTAATTATTGCTGGCGGCATAGGCATTACTCCGTTTGTGGAGCTGATTCGTCGCTTTGGTCAGCACCGGACTAAACTGTTTTATGCTAACCGTTACTTGGAAGACGCGCTGCTGCGAGAGGAGTTTCAGCAGCAGTTAGGTGAGAACTATCTGGAGGTGATTTCTCGAGAAAAAAAACCGCCTCAACCTGTTATTGCTGGTCGGATTTCTAAGTCTGTTTTAGCAGCTAACTTAACCAAAAAAGAACTTCAGCAAGCTAAATTTTTTATTTGCGGCAGTCCTGGTTTTACCCAGACAGTGAGAAAGATTATTGCTCAGTTGGAAATTCCGTCCGAACGAGTGTTTGCGGAAGAGTTTGAACTCTAATCAGAAACCGTTATAAAAATGAAATTGTCACGAATGTAATTGCCATGATTGAGTGGATTTATTACTCAATTATTACTTGACTGTTGCCTTCCCTCATTTTTGATTCAGCTAAAATGAACACATATGTTAGCTAAAGTAGCGGTCATTGATGATAATGAAGAGTTAACAGATGTGCTGGCCAAAATTTTGACTGAAGCAGGTTACGATGTTATCACTCACAACACTGTTCAGTTTATTAACTTTCTCCAGGCTGAAAAACCAGACATTGTCCTGCTAGATATTTGGTTTGATCAGGATGACTTAGGCAAGCAATTAGCTCAGGCTTTTCATCAGCATGATGGGCTGCGGCACATTCCAGTGATCTTAATGTCATCTGATAATGAGGTCGCCAACTACGCAGATAAAGTTAATGCAGACGCCTATTTAGAGAAACCTTTTGAGATGCAAGAATTATTCATGCTCCTTAAGCATGTATCCAAAACCGCGCACTGATTCTAGTAGTTTTTGATCAAATTCTTGATCAATTTTGCGGCGCAAGTAGCCGACATAAACATCAACCACTCTAGTTTCAATATCGGGAGAAGTTCCCCAGATTCTAGACAAAATCATCTCCCTTGATAAAACTCGGTTGGGATTCATCATAAAATAATGCAATAGTCTAAACTCTTGAGGTGATAGCTCAATTTCTTTCTGACCTCTTTTCACCTGGTGAGTGTCAGTATTCATTATCAAATCGCCAATTTCCAGCTCGGATTTAGTATGTTCAGTTGAGCGCAGTCGAGTTCTAATTCTAGCCATCAGCTCTTTCGGTGAAATTGGTTTTGGCAGATAATCATCAGCGCCTAAATCTAGACCTTTAGCAATTTCCTCCGGTGTATCTTTGGCAGTAATCATGATCACAATGATTTCAGGATGAAGTTGTTTAATTTGGTGGCAGATTGATTCGCCGTTAATGTCAGGTAAATTTAAATCTAGCAGCACCACATCAGGAATAACTTCAGACACCAACTCTAGACCTGAGGAGCCAGTATACTTGACGTAAACTTCATATTGGTGATCGACCAAAACCTGCTGTAAAAATTGGGCTATATCCTGATCGTCTTCGATGACTACAACAACTGGTCTCATAAGTTGATTGTAGCACCTGAATTGTAAGAAAAAATATCTTTTATAATTTTATTACTAGTTTCTTACACAGTCCACGCCAGATGTTTACGCCTGGATCATAGACTGATCATTATGAAATATGCGGACATTATTCATCACACTGCAAAATTGAAAATTGACCAAGAACTTCATCCCACTCACCACATCATTACCATTTATCAACCCACTGCTGAACTAACCAGAGATGAGTTAGAAACTCAGCTCAAATCCAGCCTCATTCAACTTTTTCGCGAAGAAGAATTGCTGCAGGAATATCCTCAAGTACCACATCACTTACTACAGCTAATTTTAGAAAAGCTATACCAATCTCAAGATAGTCATCGTGGCATAATGACTGCCATAAAATTTAATCCGGCAGAGCTTAATCGAGCTTCAGATAAAGATCGGCACCAGTTGGTTGAGCAGCAATTTTATCGTCTCCAGCGCAAACCTTCAGCCAGCATTGAGCTTTGTCAAACAGTTGATTTGACGCAGTTATATCTATTGATGAAAAATGACGTCGAAGCTTTGGCGGTGACAGTCGAGAAAAAACGGGCCAAAATTTATCTCTACACGTTGAGCGGCTTGGAGCACCTCGAGACAATTGAGAATCAATACTTAACCATGCCAGACGAGCGGTTATTACAGCGTTATACCGCTACTGCAAATAAACAAGTGTCGCATGGCTACGGCGAGTCTAATATACAACGTCGTGAAGAACAAGCGATCCATTATCAATTCTTAGACATTGAAAAAAAACTTGATGAGCTGGCTGATGAGTACGAAATTGAACAACTGGTATTTTTAGTATCTGAAGCTTTAGTAAAAAGCTACCAAAAATGGATGGGACCACAGCGAATTGAACAGTGGAATTTGCAGGAAGAGCCGATTTTAGTTAAAAAATTAGTGAAAAATGATCAAGTGTTGTATCAAAGTGTCAGAGAGGCACTGGAAAAATATGCCAGAGGAGAAATTGTGCAGCGCTACCGCAAGTTTAAAGAGGATGCCTATCATCAATTTGTGTCAGGCTGGGAGAAAGTCACAGAAGCAATCAGGGAATACCGGGTTGAAGAGCTCTTTATCAAACCAGATGCTACTTATGAAGGGTACATTTATCAATCACACTTGCCTTACACCTACTCCGTGAGAGAGTCTGTGCCGGTTAAAAATTTAAGGCCGTGGCTGGTGCGGGTGGTAGCAGATACTGGCGGCATAGTCGTGCCGGTGACAGAGCAGGATAAAGATTTGGTGAAAGATGAAATTGCCGCTACTCTGCGCTATGCCTAGCATAATTGATGAGATAAACAGCGGCTAAGTGTAACTTTCATTACAGACGGAACTGATAAGATGTCTTTATGAGCGATAAACAGGAAAAATTTCATTTGACCAAGTTTGTCAAAGTCATTGGTCATGAATTAAAACATCCCATCACAGCCTTGAAAGCTTATTTATACTTGATTAAATCTCAAACGAATAAACTGCAGCAGCGGCATGAAGATGAAGACTTGAGCCAGATATATGATAATTTAGAGAAGGCTGATCGACAGCTGGAAACTTTAACCAGCATGCTCAATGAGCTGGCAGATCTTTCTAAAATTTCAATTGACCAGCTGCAGATTGATTTGACTGAGCATGAGTTAACGCAGTTGGTAGCAGGCGTGGTGGCTGAGTTTCAGGCCCTCTATCCACACCGGCAGATTGGGTTCAAAACTTGTGAACCAGTTCAAGTTCAGCTAGATGAAGTGCGTTTTCGGCAGGCTTTAATTAATTTAATCACTAATGCAATTAAACATACGCCAGATGACACCGAGGTGACGATAAAGGTGGAGGCTGATCATGAGATAGTGTCGGTGAGTGTCAAAGACAATGGTCCAGGCATTGCTCCGACAGATTTAGAGAAAATTTTTGAGCCATATTTTCAAGTGGAAAATCATGAGAAGCGCAAGGAAGGTCTGGGTTTAGGACTGTTTATTGCTCAGACAATTGTGAACAAACACCGGGGAAAATTGGCAGCTGTCAGTCAAGTTGGTGAAGGGACAGAGTTTATAGTGACATTGAAGAAATTTTTGGCAGATCCCAAGCAGTGATAATGCCGCTAATATCCTCATCGGGCTGACCGTGTTTAGTGATAAAGATGGCTCCGAGTCGTTTCTTTTCTTCTGTAAAAGAGACAAAGGCTTTTCTGACCGCAAAAACATCAGTTTGGTCATCAATAAAGTGATAACTGTTAAATTGGTCATCTTCTCGGCTGAAATGATCTTGTAGCTGACTAATAAGGATTGTATCGAGATCTACTCGACCTTGCTGTTGAGCAAGCCACTGCGTTAAAGTCTGATCTGAAAAAACACCCACAAAACGCTGATCGTGATAGATCGGTACCACCGTGTAAGAATTATCACTCATGACCGTGATCACGTCCAATAACAGGTCTTTAGTGCTGCAAGTATAAACTGGTGAGGCCGCAATATCTAAAGCCCGAGGCGGATGCTGGAGCTGATTGAGAATGTGCTGCAGATGATCAATCACTTCTTGATGGGGTTCAGCAATCGCTTTGCCGGTAGTTTTGTGAACGATGGCGTTACGTAGCTCTAAGTATTCAATTAGATCCAGCTTATAATGATTAATTAGTTCATGATCTTGACTGGCATTTTCCACTAAGCGCCGCGCGCCTAAATGCTTAGTTGAATTATTGTAGGTTTTCAGCAACTGCTCGAGTTGGTTAATAAGGTTTAAAAAGGTTTGGGCTTGGGACATGATTTGAGTATAGCATTATCGCTTTTGATAGAGATACATGGTGTGTCGATCTTTAATGGTTGTGAGTAGTTCAGCTAGTTGTCGCTGGGATAATTTGTGGCGTTTTCTTAGCTTTTT
>CAZYRN010000013.1:0-16468 GCA_964650185.1 uncultured Pseudomonadales bacterium | reverse complement strand
TGAGAAACCTGGCCCATGAAGAAGCCGATGACTTGTGTTTCACCTGCTCGATATTTTAGCACTGCGTCCTGATGAGAAGCAATCACCTCTTGAATCACTTGATCGAGCTCAGACTCATCAATTTCTGTTGTGTGATGCAGCTGGCGATGCTGCTCTATTAGTCTTTCAGCTGGTTCTGCTAAATTTAACTTAAGATCTTTATTTACTAGCTCCTTTGCCAGATCATTAGACGCTATCTTCCTAGCTGCTGCCAGCTTAAATACTGCCTCTAAATACTCTGTTTGGGCAACTGTTTTAATTAATTGAACTGCATATCTTTCCTCAATTTGATACTGGTTTATCCATTTGACAAGCACTTCATCTGGTAATTCTGGGAGCGATTGTTTAATATGAGCCACTTGCTCTTGGGTGAATCTAATTGGTGGAATATCTGGATCCGGGAAGTAGCGATAATCGGCGGCGGCTTCTTTGGTTCGCTGGGAAAAAGTGGTTTGATTATGAGTATTCCAGCCCCGAGTTTCTTGAATGGGCTGTGAGCCAGTATCTAAAATTGCTGCTTGCCTCTTTATTTCATAAGCAATCGCCTCTTCCATAAACTTAAAAGAGTTAATATTCTTTAACTCTACTTTGTAATCTGGTAATTCACCATCAGTACTCAGAGACAGATTGGCTTCGAGCCGCATCCCGCCTTCCTGCATTTGACAATCGCCAATATCTAGATATTGAATGATCTGTCTTAACTTGCGGCCGTATTCTGCAGCCTGTGCAGCAGATTTAATATCTGGTCGAGTGACAATCTCTAGCAGGGGCACACCGCCGCGGTTAAAATCGACTAAACTAACTTTCTCGCCATTTAGCTCAGTGTGTAGCAGTTTGCCGGTATCTTCTTCTAAGTGAATCCGTTCAATGCTGACGCGGCCTTGTGATGTTTCTAAATAGCCATCGTAACAAAATGGAATATCATATTGGCTGATCTGATAGCCCTTGGGCAGGTCTGGATAAAAGTAATGTTTGCGGTCAAATTTAGAAAACAAATTAATCTGGCAGTTTAAGGCTAAGCCGAGTTTAATAGTCCACTCAATCGCAGTTTGATTGGGAACTGGCAGTCCGCCGGGCATACCTAGACAAACTGGACAAGTATAGATATTGGGTTGAGGGGCATTAAAGGGATCATTTTTACAGCCACAAAACATCTTGGAGTTAGTTTTCAGCTCCGCATGAACTTCCATGCCGCAGACGAGTTGATAATTATGCTTGGGCATCTGCTCTCCAACTATTCCAATTAGTATTTTTCTCAAATGCATCTGCAACTTGAATCACCAAGTCTTCCCGCCACATCGGCGCCATAATATTCATGCCGAGATACAAATTAGTCTCATCATCGCGATAGCAAGGAATACTGACCCCTGGCAAGCCACCAATCGAGCTGACTTCCACAAGCATATCTTCCAACTCACCAAACATGGCGGAATCTGCAGAGGCACCAACTTTTTTAGCGAAACCTGGGGAGGTGAGCGAGATTAAAATATCATATTTTTGGAAAAGTTTTTCGTAATCTTGAATCAGCAGCGTTCTGACTTTTTGAGCTAAGTTGTAGTATTGATCGGCATAGCCTTTGCTTAACGTATGAGTGCCCAGCATAATGCGGCGTTTAGCTTCATCGCCAAAAGTGTTGCGATCATGCTGATAGCGAACAGCATTGTATCGAGCTAGGTTGCTGCTGACTTCACTGCGTTGCACCACCGTGTAAACACCAACGGCATAGCGTGGATCCATAGCTGAAGCTAGTTCTACTTGAGCGCCCAACTTTTTAAAAACTTCCAGCTGTGGTGCAAACTTTTCCCATGCCTCTTCTAAACCTGGCAGATCATGATAAATGACGCCAATTTTGAGCTGATCAATGGGTTGATTTAAATATGAAGTAAAGTCAGGCACGGGTACATCGGCATTGGTGGCATCTTTGGCATCGTTGCCAGACAAATGATTAAGGAGAATAGCTGCATCTTCAACAGTTTTAGTGATTGGACCAGGAGAATCAGTGGAAGAAGCCATGCTGACTACTCCATAACGACTGGTTCGGCCATAAGTTGGTTTAAAACCAACTACACCGCACCAAGCAGCAGGCTGACGGATGGAACCGGCAGTTTCAGTGCCTAAAGCAGCCAGACACATATCTGCTGCCACGGCTGCGGCACTGCCGCCTGATGAACCGCCTGGTAAATAATCAGAATTACGCGGATTGAGCGTGCGGCCAAACTGAGAGGTCTCAGTTGATGAGCCATGAGCCCAGGCATCCATATTTGTTTTGCCAACAATAACTCCTCCCGCATCTTTAAGTCTCTGGGTAACAGTGGACTCAAACTGGGGTTGGAAGTCTACCAGCAGCTTCGAGGAAGCAGTTGTTTTAAAATCTGTCGTGCAAAAATTGTCTTTGACCGCAATCGGGAGTGATCGAAGGGGCTTTTCAGAGGCGGTGGGCGCTGACTTGGCTATACTCAAATAAATATTGAGCTGTTCATTTCGCTCTTTAATTGAGGAAAGTACATCCTGCCAGACTGATTCAAGGCTGATCTGATTAGTCTCTAGCTGATCTAAGGCTTGTTTGAGAGTGAGCTTATTCAGCATCAATCACCCTTTCTACCACAAAATAACCTTGATGGGTTCGACTGGCATTCGCGACAGCTTCTTGTTGTGAAAACATTCGGCTTTCCTCAACCTCATCTGATCTCAAGACGTTTTCTAGACCGGTGACTTGATGGGTGGGTTCAACTTGATTAACTTCAACTTCCTTCAACTCATCTACTACCGCAAGAGTTGAAGCAAATGCTACTGCCAATTCACTTTCTTCAGCCTCCGTAATAGGAATTTGAGCCAGTTGGGCCATGTGTTTGACTAGTGAGCTATCAACTTGTGCATTCATATATTCAGAAAAAATATGCTAATGGGGGTAGTTTACCCCAAGTTTTACAATGATGCCATTACCAATGTTCTCAGGTGAAAAAATTGAAAAAGCTAAACCGGTGCAATATAAATTCTAAACCTAAAGTTAAGGATTTGGCTGATTAATTTAATGACTGATTTGGGTGTGGTTAGGAGAATTAATAAAATAATAATACATATCGTTTGAGAAATAACAAAAAAATGGCTATGCGGTGAGTGAGAGAGGTTTTTTGATTTAAGTCAACCTCCGATAACTGATCAAATGACTTGGTCTTAAGTCGAGTGCATTTTAGCACGTAAATATAAGAAAATCTAGAAGCTAGCTTACAATAAAAGTGTGAGATATAGAACTAAACAGCCAACTCAGTCAGGGCTTTAATTCGCTCTTCAATGGGAGGATGGGTTTGGAATAAATTGGCAAACAAACTACGTCCGCCTTGTAAATTTCGCAAAGGATTATTGATGTAGAGATGAGCGGTGGCTTTATTGGCAGCCTTCAGTGGCTCTTCATCCTGCCTCAGTTTGTTCAAGGCATTAATTAAACCTGATGGATTTTTAGTCATAGCCACGCCAGAAGCATCTGCGAGAAACTCTCTTCTTCTGGAGACCGCTAGTTTGATCAATTGGGCGATAATTGGTGATAGGATAGCCAAAGCAATTCCAACAACAAATAAAATCAACTGAAATTGACCACTTGATCGCTGCTCATCACGATCTCGACCTCCACCAAAGAAGCTCATTCTAAGCACCCAATCAGATAATAGCGCCACTAAGCCGACTAAAATCGTCACTATCGACATGAGGCGAATATCATAGTTGCTGACGTGGGCTAACTCGTGAGCTATGACGCCTTCTAGCTCAGCACGATTAAGCCTAGACAGCAGGCCGGTGGTAGCGCAAATAACCGCATGCTGAGGATCGCGGCCGGTAGCAAAAGCATTCATGGCACTGTCCTCAATCACATAGAGCTTGGGCATCGGCAGCCGCTGACTCATAGCCAGGTTTTCCGCAATGGTGTAAAAATCAAAGTGCTGATTGCGAGTGGCTGGTTTAGCGCCGGAAATAGATAGGATAATCTTGTCAGACCACCAATAGGAGATGAAAGAAGTGATGCCAGAAAAAACTAGAGCGATGCCAATTAAGCTAAGATCGTAGCCCAGGCCTTCTACCATCAGATAGCTCGCTCCCACAATGAAGGCAATAAATGCCAAAATAATGAACAGAGAGCGGCGTTTATTGCTAGCGACGATTTGATAGTGGGTCATAAACCTATAATTCCACCTTCACGTCCTCCATCTCTTCAGCAGAGACTTCGACATGACTTCCGGTGGAGGCAGTAGCTAACCCTTTTTCTGGCTTAAAGCCAAATAAATTTGCGACAATGTTGGAGGGCACGGTCACCAATTTCTCATTATAAGATTGGGTTAGATCAATGACGGTTCGTCGGGCGTACATGAGCTTGTCGGCAGTATCAGTCAGCTCTCCCATAAATTTAGTGACAGTAGCGTCTGACTTTATTTCGGGATTATCTTCTACGACAATACTCAGTCGGCCAACGGCAGATTGAATCTGATCAATAGCATCTTGAATATCGGTGGCTGAGCCGGAAGCTTCAGCAGCAGCTGCAGATTTTCTGGCATCTGTCAGCATCTGAAAGATCTCCTTCTCCTGTTTTAGATAGCCCTTCACTGCATTTTGTAGATTGGGAATTAAAGAAGCTTGCCTCTTTAACTGATTGCCAATTTCCTGAATGCTGGCTTGAATTTGAGTCTTGAGTCTCTGAAGTGAGTTGTAGATACCGATGACGTAGCCAATTAATAAAACTGCAGCTACTAATAAAACAATTAACATGTGATTCCTTTCAATGGATTACTTATGGTTTATTTTATACCTATCTAGCTCTTTTTGACCAGTCCTTTCCTGAGGAGGAATCCAGTTAAAACCAAGCTGTTCATAAAATTTCTCTTCATCACTAAATTTTAGCTGCTGTTTCACTTCTCCGGTCGTGGGATGTAGCAACTTAATGCCGTGTTCTGATAAAGACATATTTAATGTGAGGGCATACTCTCTTAGTAAAATGTTGTGTTCTCTGGAGCCGGTAAAGTGCTGTAAAAATGAGCCCCACTCTGCAGCAGGAGCTATTTTCAAATCAACTCGTACGTCTTGATCTGTCAGCAGGCTGATTAACTGATCACCAGCCACTATCACCCTTTTCACGTTTTTCATGTTTTTTACACGTTTTTTCACAGATCCTATATTATTGACTGTTAAGCCTATATCAATGTCTCCGATGCTCTCACTCTGACGTCTCAACGATCCCATCACCTCCGCTCTCTCAATTTCTGGAAACGTTGTTAGTTGATCAAGCAGCTTTTGACTAATCCGATGCGCTTGTTCGTAGGGAATTCTCTGCTTACTGCCAGCATAGCCTTCGACTTTAGTGATGATATCGCTTTCACTTTTCACGCCAAAACCCGAGAGTTCTCTAATGTCGCCGCTTTTAGCCGCAGTTAATAACTTGGCCAAAGCTGTTTTTTCATCCCGCAGTTGAAAGTGATTGGCAAGTTGAAAGGCTCTTTTACCGCCAATTCCCTCAATTTGAGTCAATGGTCTCATGCCAGCTGGTACATCGGCGACTAGATCTTGAAGTTCGACAATGTTACCGGTTTGAAATAGTTCGGCTAATTTATCAGCAATCGCTTCACCCACCGCTGGGACTTGGCGAAAGCTGGCTGGCTCAGCTGGCAGAGAGCGGAGTGGCTTGGCGTAGGCACTAATGGCTGCTGCTGCATTGCGATAAGCATTGATACGAAATTGGTTAGCTTCTTTAGCTAAAAGTACATCCGCCACAAATTCTAACAAACTGGATATTTCCTCATTAGTCATTTGGCGATGCAGAGACAATTGCATTGAAGCAATTATACATGAGTTAGTTGGGTGAGAGATGTAAGTTTATGATAAGAAATTGACATCAAAATAAACTTGAGTAACTATTGCTGGCAGTCAGCACTTTTCAAGAGGTGAGATAGCTCTTATAATAGAGGCCTGGTAAAATAGACTTGATGAAGGGCCCGTGGTGTAGTGGTTAACATGCCTCCCTGTCACGGAGGAGATCGCCGGTTCGATCCCGGTCGGGCTCGCCAAGTATATCATTTAAGTATTTTTCTCGAGAGATTTCCATTAATAATCTGTAATCAAGCGGTGCATATTTATACAGGCTAAATAAAAAGCCAATTAAGGAGTGCTGGGCGCGTTGGTAAGAATTAGCGCGTTCTTCAGGTCTGGGTGGGGGAAAGAGTCTTGTCAGCCAATCAGTAATTAAATAACGCTCAAGATCGGGCAATTTAGCAAAAATATCTTCTGTGGGAGAGATGTTATAATCCTCAATTAACTGTTGAAAATGGTTAATTTTCAGTTTTCTTATTCTAAAATCTGCCAGGCTCATGGGGAACTCTTTATAGTTGCGCAAGAAATAGTTTCTAATTGTTAGCCACTCCCCGTTCTTAAAACATTCAGGTAAGTTACAGTTTTCCTGATCGTTACAGGTAGCTAAAGTTGGTGGCTCAGGGATGATATTAGCATGTATGGTCAATTGGCTAAATAACCAGGGATATAATTCTGGTAAAATATCTAGGAACCATTGTTCAGACGGAGTTTCCGCTGGTCTTTTCAGCTCAGTTAAAGTCATAGGATGATGTTTTAATCACTTTGTTTTTCAATATATGCTTACATAAAATCTTACGATGTCTGCAGTCTTCTTTCAATTATCCAGGCCTAGTTTTAATGACTAAACTATTAAGCTTAGATAATTTGATATACTAAAGTAGGATGAAGAATTTTCTCAAGTTTTTACTAAATTATTCTTGGGCAATTTTATGTTTCTTTTGTATTGGTGCTTTAATTCTATTGTTGGTAGTGGGTTTGGTTAAGTTTATGCCACTTTGGGAAAGGACTACCGCTAATCCTGAGACTTTTGAAACTTCTCAGTCACAGTTTCAGGTTGGGATTGATGAGACGGCACCCTCAGCTGTGTCATTATCGCCAACCCCCGCTCCAACGACAGCAGCAACCCCCACCCCAATTCCCACTCAGAATCTTAGTGATAGTATGTCAACTCCACTCTTTAGAGGAAATCAGGAGCAACTGCCGGTTGTTTATACAGTTGAAGCTGGTGACTCATGGTGGGTGGTGGCGGAGAAATTTTACGGCTCGGGAGAAAGTTACGTTCAGTTGGCAGAGTTCAATCAACTACCCACTAACTCTTGGCTGGATGTAGGGCAGAAAATTATCGTACCTGCCAGAGATGGCGGGAGGCTGATTCAGCCAGAAGCAGCTCAGTTTACTCAGGAGCAAAAGGTTTATATAGTTCAGTCGGGTGACAACTTGTGGCAGATTGCAGAAGCACAGCTTGGTGGCGGTGAAAATTGGTTTCAGCTTTATCAACTTAATCAGGCTGTAATTGGGAGTGATCCTGGCAGGATTAAGCCTGGTCAGTTATTATTTTTGCCAGAATATAATTCATAAAAACAGACTGATTTTTTTAACAGTAAATGCTCTAGTGCGTTATGTTCGGGGGATTTGATACAATTAGACCACTAAGCGGTGATAGCTCAGCTGGTAGAGCATCTGCTTCCCAAGCAGAAGGCCGCGGGTTCGAGCCCCGTTCACCGCTCCAGCCAGGGTAGCTCAGAGGCAGAGCAGCGGTATCGTAAACCGCGGGTCGAGGGTTCGACTCCCTCCCCTGGCTCAGAAAGGATTAAATAAAAACTATGGCAAGATCAAGACTTACCAAACGACAGCAGAAAAAATTAGTTCGCCAAACAGTGCTAATTGTGTTGGCTGCTATTTTGCTGTTGGCAGGCTTTATATTTTTAATTGTGCCGCTGCTGGTGAGATTAACGGGTATGGTGTTTGATGGTGGCAGTATTTTGGAGAGTGACACCATTCCTCCTCAGCCGCCAGTTCTAGCTTCACCAACTAATGCTACCAATAGTGCTACCCTACCTATTTCAGGTGTGGGAGAGGCTGGGGCAAAAGCAGTCATTGTCTTAAATGGGGAGCGGCTGGCCGACGTTGAAATTGATGATGAGGGTGAGTTTGAGTATCGGTTGCCTTTGACCGAAGGTGAAAATAAATTGACGGTATTTAGCGTGGATGAGGCAGAAAATGAGTCTGTCCGAACTCGTGATTACTTGATCGAGTTAGACACTGAAGCACCCATGATTGAGATTGAGTCGCCTGCAGAAGGCAGTACGGTTGAGTTACGTCGCAATCAGCTGACCACCATTCGCGGTAAAACTGAGCCAAATGCCAGAGTCAGCATTGATGGCAGACTGGTTTATGCAAATGCAGAAGGCAATTTTTCCAGCACATATGAGTTAAAAGAGGGTGAAAACAAGATTGAAATTAGAGCTACTGACCGAGGTGGCAACGAATCAGAAAAGGTGTTGACGGTTACTTTTCGACCTTAGAACTGCTATTTGCTAGTTCCAGCACCAGCCAACTGCTAAAAATAATCATGACCATGGGTTGAAACAAGGTATGATTAAACTGACTGTGAATAAAAACTGCTAGGGATAGGGACAGTAAATATGGCTGTCTTTTGAAAAAATACTGGCCAACTTTTACTAATCCCGCTAAAAATAATCCCAAGCCTACCATCCCAGTTGAGATAAAGATAAATACAAGTAAGTTGTCGGGAAAGTGAGCTGTGTCTGGGATGTCACTGGTAATTGTGGTGGATGCGGGATTTAGCAGCCCACGGCCGATGATTAATTGATATGGTTTTAGATTAGTAATCATCTTCTGGGTGGAGGTTTGCCTGGCCACAATCGAGCTGGTTCTGGATAAATCCACCCCTTCACCGCCTGGATTGGGTAAAAATGGCAAGCTGCAGACTAATAATCCTGAGCAAAGAACTAGTAGCCAATCTCGACGTTGTTTCCATAACCATTGTTGACCAATTAACACTAGTGAGCCTACTACCAGCGCTAAATAAGTGGCGCGTGAGTAAGTCAGCGCTATGCCCAGAGTGAGCGGGAGTGAAAGTGCGATTAATAACTTATTTGGTAGTGATTTAATTGAGTAAAGCATAATCAGAGTCATCACAAAAATAATTCCGCTAAAACCTGGATCAAGCATGGTGCCAATTAAGCGATAGAAATGATCATCCCAGCCTAACTCATACAAAAATCTGGTGTCAGGCAGATAAAAATATTGCAGTAAACCACCGACTAAAAAGATCATGCCAACACTAATCCAGCTCCACTTCATTTGATTAAAGTTAAAGGGGGTAATAAACTTTAAGCTTAATGAAAAGCTGACATAAGCAGTGGCGCGGGCCAGATAAAGCCAGGCAGTCATCTCACCAGTCAGGGTGGTATTGATGATTAGACCTAACAAACTCCAGCTCAACAGCAGCAATAAAATTTTTTGCTGGTATAGCCACTTTTTGACCACTGATAATAAACTCATCCAAGCTGACCAGTGGGTTGCAAATGAACTTAGCAGCCAGAGCATGATAATTAAATCATGTACATACATAGCGATATTGGGTGTCAGCTGCCAGCGCTGCAGTTGTCCCAGAGTCAAAACACCTAATAAGACCAAATAAAGAAGTTGGTAGTATCGCTTAATCAGTATTGTTTTCATTAGAGGGATTATCTGGTGCTGATTGATTGGTAAGTTTCAGTTCGTACTGAAAAACTCTGACCCAGCATGAATGAAGGCTCATCATCAGAGCATAAACGAAACCACGCCAGCCGTCGAGAAAACCTAGTTTAAAAAAGAAGTTCCAGCTGAATTTGAGCGGTGGATAAAAAATAAGCTTCAGTAAGGAAAATGACTGTCCGCGTTGAGCTAAATCTTGAGCAGCTAATTGAGCGTAGTAACGATTTTTATCAAAAAATTGATTAATATCTGGATGTGCATGATGATAAATTAAGATGTTGGATGTACATACCTCCCCAGAAACGGTGGCTACTTCATGAACTGGACGAGAAAAGTGAAGCTGATCTCTTTTTCCTAAGCGCAGTAACGTCATCATGCCTGCTTCACCGTAGTAAAGTGGCCGCTGGTGAAAAATATCTCTCCTTAAAACTTCGATGCCAGCACAGTGATCCTGCTTAATTAGTCTAGAAATTTCAGCTACTGATTCGGGGGCGACTGCCTCATCACTGTCTAAAAATAAAACCCAGGGCTGAGAGGCTTGAGAAATTGCCTCATTGCGGACCATACTAAAGTCAGTAATTGGCGCTGGTTTGGTGATTACTAAAACTTCAGCGGCAAACATAACAGATTTTTGAGCTCGATCTAAACCAGAATCATCTTTTTTAGCTAAAATAATGACCGTTATTGGTAATTTTGGAGAGGGATTATTAGTGGTAGTAGATGTCATAGGTGGGAAACTCGACTTTAGTAATATTAGGATAAGTGCTGAGAGCAGAATCTTTTGCTTCCACATAAAAAACCAGCTCAGCTAAGACAGGATTTGTATATTGATCTTGCAGACCTTGCTCTAAAGCCAGCCAGGCGAAATTAGCATACTGGCTCTCGGGAACATCGCGATCACTAGAAGCTAAGTAAAAACGCCAATCGGTCAGCCGATCCAAATAAGACAAAATTGCTCGTTGCTCGCCAGTTGAGGCGCCGTAACTAAAAGAGCTGTTATTACTAACAAAAAAACGCTGCTGCCAAATAGTTCGCATATTTAAGCCAGCCCAAATGGTTATGGCTACTCCCATTAGTGCCCAGCCATCAAACTTAAACCGACTTTTAATTAAATCAGCTAACTCGCCCAGTCCCCAACCCAGCAGTAAGCTCAACAGAACAAAATATGGCGGAAAGTAAGCTTCGGAAGGCTGGCCATGGACAAAATAACTAGCAGTGAGAAGGAACGTTGACACCGCCAAAATTTCTATAGCCGGTAATAAGTGCGGCCGCTTTCTGGCAGATTTGGTCGGAGCTTTTTTTAGTTGTAGCCGCTGAAAAATCCTTGCTCCCGTCCAGGCGGCCACAAAAACAAATACTCCAGAAAACAGCACCGACTCAACCCCATACAAGCGATGTAAGTACTGACCGAAATGACCCAGGGTTTCGCCAAGGCGATTCAGCGAAAATGAGTGTTCACCAGTCACACCTAACACCGAAATTAGCCGATAGCCGACCCAAGCCAGAAATCCACCGACTTGATTTTGTGCTAACGGGTTGCTTAAATCATGAATTAATTGCGGGCTCAGTCCAATTAAGAGGGCTGCTCCAGCCTGTGAGAGGTGGTAAACGCGGAGTTTAACTCGTTGCCGCCACAAGATATAAGGAATCATCAATCCTAGGGCAAATAGAGACAGTTCAAATTGTAATATCAGTGTCCAGCTCAACACAGCCGCCAGCAGTCCCCACCTTTTTCCTTGCCAAAGATGAATTAAACCAAATAGAAAACCAATCATTACTAAAGGGATGGGAGTGGTGTGGTATGGGACTCGACTGTGTGCTACCGCCAGCGGTGAAAAAGCCAATAGAGCAGTCGCGATCACTCCAACTTTGGGGGTGAGATACAGAGCTGCCCATTCATAAAGCATAATCACTGCCGCGATGCCCAAGCCGGCAAAGACCAGAGCGATCGGCAGCGTTTGGACGCCGCCGATTTTTATTAATAACATCTCCAGCCAAAGTGTTAGCGGACCTTGATGAAAACGAGGCACGCTTGATTCAATGCCGAGCAGCGGCCACTTGCCATCGGTGACAGCTTGATAGGCAGTCAGCAAATCTTTGCCGGCATCACCAAATAAAATACCTTGCGTCTCCAGCTGCCACGTCCGCAGCCAACTGGCTGCCACCACAATCACTACTAGCAGCCAATACTCTTTGATTAAATTAAGTGCGGCTTTTAAGTCGAGTTTCATGGAATACTCCGAAAATAATAATTGGTAATGATAGAAGTCTAGCTAAGGCTAAGCCCATCACCGCCCCAGCTAAGCCAGTTTGCAGGCCAAAATAAGACATGAAGCAGACCATTAAGACCAAATTAACTAGCTGATAGATGTTTAAAGTCAGAAAACGGCCCTTTGCTAAAAATAGTGAGTAACCTAGTAAAGCGAGACTTTGCAAGATGCCGGCCAAGACCAGCCATTTAATTAATGGAATAATTTCCAGCCATTGCGAGCCTAAAATTATCTGCACAAATAATTCAGGGAATAATACCAGCGGGATTGAGCCTGCCAGCAACAGTAAACTTCCACCCCCTAAGGTGCGCCAGTAAGCCTTAACTAATCTAGCTGGTGTTTGCAGAAGCTTAGTATAAATTGGCAGTGTGCCGTGATGAATTGATTGGGCGAACTCATAATTTGTTTTATGACTTAAGGCGTAGCCGTTGTGGTACAAGCCAAGCTGATAATTGCCTAAAATTTTTCCGATGACAAAATCATCTAAATTACTATTTAAGTACCCGAGCAAAGAAGATAAACTGAGCCATTTAGCATTGCCAAAAATCACTTTTGCTCGAGAGGCTAAATAATTAAACCGTGGTTTAGTTTTTAAAATTAGAAATGAGATGATTACTTCTGCTAATGCGCCGCCTATCAAAGCTAAAATCAAAGCTAAAACTGACTGCATCATTAAACCCAGCACTACTGCAAAAGCACCTTCAATGATGGTGAGACTTAATTTGTAACTGCTTTCCCTAAAAAATCGCAACTCTTTTTGCCAAGTGATAATGGCTGGGTTGATAAAACCTTTAATGACTGGCACTAAAGAGGTTAAAGCAATTAGTGGCAGCAGTTCTAGCTGGTTAAAGTAGCTGCTCATACCCCAGCCCATCAGGATCATGACGATAGCAATCAAGAAACCACGGCCAATGGCAATCACCCAGGCAGTGTCTAGAAAATACTCAATTGACCTTTTGGACTGAATTATGGTTAAATTAACCCCTGTTTCAGTGGTAGCCTCGCTAATCCCGAGCGCGATCACAATTAATGAAAACAGTCCGAAGACATCGGGAGAAAGGAGTCGGGCTAGGATCGAAATTTTGAGGAGCGTCACCACCGCTGTTAGTATCTTTAAAACAGTCTGCCAGCTGAAACCCTCAAGAGCGTTTTTGGTATAACCCATAGATGAAATTGTACCCAGTTTTAGTTATAGTGAAAAGATTGGTATACTAAAGGTTACCATAACTAAACTAAGATAGTGATTCAGAAAGTAATTTATTATGAGTGTTTTTCGCAAAATAGGCGGAATATTTCTAGATTTTATTGAAACTATCGTGATTGCGTTGTCAATCTTTTTAGTGGTTTATTTGTTTTTTATGCAGCCGCATCAAGTGAATGGTCACTCGATGGTGCCCAATTTTCATAGTGGTGAGTATGTGTTGACAGATAAAATTACTTACCGGATGCGGGAACCGCAGCGAGGTGAAATCATTGTCTTCCATGCTCCGCCCGCGGCTAACTGTCCAGAAGGAACAGGCTGTGATTTTATCAAACGCATCATTGCTCTGCCTGGAGAAACTGTCGAAGTCAGAGACAATAAGTTTTTCATCAATGGCCAAGAGCTCTCAGAGTCATACTTGCCCGATGACTATGAAACTTTGCCCGGACATTTCACTAAAGACCGGGTGGTGACTTTGCAGCCGCATGAGTATTTTGCCGTGGGCGATAACCGTTCATATTCTAGCGACTCCAGAAGTTGGGGTCCAATTACGCGAAGTTCGATTGTGGGGAGGGCCTTTTTCCGCTACTGGCCGCCTCAAGAAATGGGCGTGATTAATAAAGCCACTTACTAAAAGTTATTGAGTCGCTAGTTTTACGATACGTTCGACGTCGGCCGCTGTTTCCTCTGGAGAACCTTTGAGAGTAATGGTTAATTTAGTTTGCCGATGAGAAGTAACACACTTCAATTTGGCTTGGGTGTGTAGCAGGCTTTGGAAGTTTTGCTCCCAGGTTTTAACCTGATCAGCTTCAAACATATTAACTGGCCGGCCAATTTGAGTGGCAGTTTTTGGCTCAACTTTATCTTTAAATCTGCGAGCTAATTCCTCTGCTCGTCTGACTGAAGCATTTTCCCGCAAAATTATTTTGTAGGCCTGCACCATCTCTGCCTCTTGAGGTATAGAGCTTAAGGCTCGAGCATGGCCTTCGGTAATTTGGTGAGAAATCAAACCATCGGAAATTGCGTCTGGAAGTTCTAAAAGTTTGAGTGAATTACTGATATAAGCTGGTGACTTACCTACCTTTTTGGATAATTCGGCATTGGAGTAGTTAAACTCGCGCATGAGTTGACGAAAAGCTTGGGCTCGCTCGAGCGGATTTAAGTCAACGCGCTGGACATTTTCTACCAAGGCCATCTCCAGCATACCTTTGGGGGTCGTTTCTTTAATGTGGACGGGTACTTCGGTTAAGCCGACGAGTTGGGCGGCGCGCCAGCGCCGCTCGCCAGCAATTATTTGGTAGCCAGCTGGAGTGTGGGCAATCAATAATGGCTCTAAAATCCCATAAGCCTTGATGGACTGGGCCAATTCTTCGACTTCTTCAGGTTGAATTTTACTTCTTGGCTGAAATGGGTTTGGTTGAAGCTGACCGATGGGGAGAGTGTTTGTCATAAGTGAATAGTATCAAACTCCCTCACCATTCGCCTAGAGCTAAAAAAGACGTGAAAATCCGTGAAAATTGAAAACCACCTGGTGAAAAGACGTGAAAAAAGGTGAAAACTCGTGAAAAATTAGTTGCTGACTACATTGACGACAGTTTTGCCGTGTTTTTTGCCAAACTCAACTACGCCAACAGTTTTCGCATAAATAGTGTGGTCACTGCCCATGCCCACACCAGCGCCAGCTTTATATCTTGCGCCGCGTTGTCGCAGGATGATTTGACCAACTTTAACAGCTTCACCGCCAAACTTTTTTAAGCCGAGTCTTTTACCACTGCGCTTCTGTTGAGACTGCTGGCTAACTTTTCCTGATCCTTTAACGTGTGCCATATATTCCTTTGATTGTTATTTAGGCTGATAGCGCAGAAAGTGAATTTCTCTTTCTACAATTGCCTGAGGACGGTGATAATTTACCGGCTCAGAAATGGTAGTGTACCCGAGTGGTGCCAGCTTGTCAATCAATTTATGCAGGGTAAACTGATGACGTTCTGTTTCTACCCGCGGCAAGATGATGACCACAACTGCATTAAGTTGTAAAATTTTCGTCCAATTTTTGAAAGCTCCTAAGTACATGTTATGTAAACCGCGAAAAATATTTGGTAGCTCGGTTTCTTGAGGAGTTGGCTTGCCTAAAAATGGTTCAGTCACAATCGCTTCTGCCCAACGCGGAGTATTGGCTGGAAAATCTTGGCCGACATTACGCTGGGTGACTGAGAAATCTGCTTTGAGCTGATAGGTTTCAGCTAGCCAACTTAGATTAGCAGCTGCGCCGGAAACGGCCTCATCATCCAGATCTGTCCCCTGAGCCTGAACACCCTTCATGACGGCTTCCATTAAGATTGTTCCGGTACCGCAGAATGGGTCATAAACTGTGATCTCGGCTGGAATTTTTGATTGATATAGAGGATCTTGAGCTAAAAACCCTAAGGCAATATTAACCATCATCCGGGCTACTTTTGGCGGCAGCATGCCTTTTTTGCGATTGGCATAGGGTTTTTCGCGATCGCGTCTGGTCCAGTCGTCAATGTTTTGCACCGCTTGAGTTTTTGCCAGCACTAAATAACGATCAGTTTTAATTAAATAAAGTTCAGTAACATCGTGGTTGAGTAAAACGGCTGCTGAGAGGCCATCGCTAGGAGCCGGCCGATAGCGGCTTTTCACCCCGAGAGCTGACAACTCTTTTTTAATCACTGCCTCATCAAGTTTTGGTAAAGGATGATCACCAATGGCAGTTAAGCTAAATTGAATTCTTTTGTCTGCTTGAGCTAAATAAGTAATAATCCGGCTTTCAATTTCAGCCTGATCTTGAGTATGCAGCACGGCCACTTCTTCAAGAACTTTGACTGTACCACCCAAATCTGTTTGTAATTTGGTTAAATCATCCTGATCTAACTCTTGGTCTAAACTAATTTGCGCTACTTCAGGCAAAACTAATTTTGGATTTGTTTTGAGCTGATCTGCCCAGACAGATTGACGCAGGACTAGCTCTAATTCCAGCACTGACAAGGCTGGCGTATTGCCCAATTGAAAGTAATAAGTACTCATGAGTTTAGTATACCAGTCTGGAAATAATGAAACAGCTTAGCCGTTGATCTTAACCACTTCTAAAGTAGTTTGATGTTGGCGGTGGCCTTTCAGTCGGCGATATCTGGATTTAGCCCGAAATTTACCGATCATAATTTTTTTGCTGCGGCCATTTTCAACTACTTTGAGAGTGACACTTGCTTTATCAACTAGTGGGGTACCAACTGTTTGAGCTTTTTCATCACCAACCAAAAGCACATCAGTGACATTGATTTCATCACCCTCCTCTTGGCTCAGCCGATCTACCACAAACACATCTTTTTCACTGACTTTAAACTGTTTGCCTGCTAATTTAATTATTGCGTAT
>CAZYRN010000012.1:0-22116 GCA_964650185.1 uncultured Pseudomonadales bacterium | reverse complement strand
ATGCTGCAGTAGTTACTCCAACCCCTTCTCCCACTCCCACCAGCTCAACTGCACCACCTCCTCCAGTTACTACCAACTGCGGCTACTGTGCAGGTCCTGATCAGTGTTATGGCTCGGGTGGGACTCCTCAATCAAGCACTTATTGTTCAGGAGGCACTTGGTGTGCGCTACCAGATTCAGCTTGTGACAATGAGTACGTTCCTGGTTGTGGCTATGACTCCACCTCTCCGCCTAACTGTGCGGCAGAAGGAGTACATGTCGCTTCTCGAAGAGGCACTTGCCGAAACCAAACCAGTTGCGCTTATGCCGGTTGTGAGTGTAACTGGGACAGTGCTTGTCCGGGAGGATACTGCTACATTCCTAATGAGAAAACTTGCTGTGAGGGACTTGAGTGGATCGATAGTATTTGCCAGTGTCCACCGATTGAAACCACTCCACCTAATCCATGTCCTAACTTAGGTATGAGTGTTAATCCGGCTATTGTTAATCCCGGTGGCAATTTAACTGTCACTGTTACTAATCCCGCAGCATTAGTTTGTAATACCGTCACAACTGCTGGAGCCACTGAACAATTTTCACAGTCGCTAGGTTGTTCAGGGGGAACTTGTACTTTAAGGTGGGACTTCTTAGCTAATAGTGTGACTGGTAGTCATGTAATTACATATCGAGGTAATACAAACTACAGTGGTGGTGGTTGTCCAGCAGGAGCTATCGGTGACTGGTGTCAAGCTTCAGTCACTTTCACCACTGTCGCTCCTTCTCCCAGCCCTTCTCCGAGCATTATTCCCACTCCCTCACCTCCTCCTGATGAAGATCCCTGGTGGCAGGTTTTAGGAGGCATATTAGAGGCGAAAAATACCACTAATAAACTCACCGCCATTAGATCCGAAGTACCAGGTGAAAGCGCCCTTTCGCCGGCTTATCTGTCAGCGGCTGATTTGAACAACACGCCCGACAGTGATGGCATTATCATCACTGGCACGACAGGCAGCAGTGTCGTTGAGGGCAACGGCTATGTCAGTTCCAGAAGTCCAGATGTGATTGCCAAAGGTAGCCGCACCAGCCGAGTTAAAGAAGACTTTGACTACTTCTACACCCAGTTTAGTTTAGGCTTAAACCCGCAGAGTAATCTCGGTACCAATGGCTTTGACATTGCTGATTTATCCAAACCCACCCAAAACAGAGAGTACTATTACCATGAAGGTGACGTTAGGATCCGCCGCCCTTGGCAGGTAGAGGCTGATGAGTCAATTGTAATCTTTATTGATGGGGACTTAGTCATTGACGATCAAGGCCGTGATGATTCAAATATGATCACAGTTCAAGAAGGAGGCTTTTTGGCTTTCATTGTCAAGGGAGATATCACTTTTGGCAATGGAGCAGATGTCACCGTTAGCATCAGTGGAAATGTGGTTGATTTAAACATTTTAGAAGTCCAAGGAGTTTATATCGCTAATGGCAGAATTATCAGCTCTGATTTAACATCAGCTTTTACTGGCAGGGGCATTTTTGTCGGCTGGGGTGGAGTGGAGCTAAATCGAGAAATGCCAGATCAGACTAATCGCTACTTTCCCGCTGAGCGCTTTGTCTACCGGCCAGACTTCATGATCAATCTGCCAGAACAAATGATGTACTCCCAGACCATCTGGCAAGAGACGAACTGATCCGACTTGCCTATGACAGCTATAATGAGGTAGAGTAAACCAGTATTTATTATTTCTATTTACCATGAACCCAAAACTTAAAAAAGTCATTCCTCTAGTTTTAGCCGCTATTATCCTGATTGGCGGCGGTGTCTTTGCCTTTTCTAAAATCAAAGGAGATGACAAGCAAGCCGAAGAAACTCCTAAAAAACAGCGTCTCCAACTGCCGGAAAATACTATTCCAGTTGAAGAAAGACCATATTTAAAGATTAGTCCTCATGCTGATGGCCGCAACATTTCTTTAGAAATTATAGAGGTCAAAAAAGCTGCTGATGCGGTTGAATATGAGCTTGAATATCAAGCTGGTTCCCTACTGCAAGGTGCTTTTGGTGAGTTTGATTTAAGTAGTCTGCCTGCCACTGAGCAAATTCTCTTAGGCAGCTGTAGTGCCGGTGGAGCCTGTACTTATCATGAGGATGTGCAAGGCGGCACGCTGCGCACTCAATATGACGGTCCTGAACCCTACGCTCTTAAATCTCGCTGGAAGTACATTATTAATTCTGATCGTGAACCCGCTCATAGCTCTCAAGATGCCATGTTCCAGATTGAATCACCGGCTTTAGCTAATCAAAGCTACCTGATCATCTTTAACACAGCTGGTTTTCCAGAGGGCTTAACTGGCACCCCAGTCTCTGAATTTTACAGCGTCACAGCTGCCAACACTTTAACCGGCACGGCTGATCTTACCATCCGCTCTCAAGAAGAGGGCGAACTGACCATAGTTGGCTACGATGGCAGTGAGTGGCATGAATTTGAAACTGAGACTGACGGCAAAATGGCTTCTGCAAGTGTTGATTTAATGGAGCTTTATCTAGTCATTAAGAAATAGTTCCCACTTCATTTGTTTTAGAGAGCCCAGCTTGGCACCACCCCAGCTGGGCTTTTTTGTTTATCTTTCCAGCTATTTTTACTTCGGGTTTTCGGGACTTATAAGATGAGCTATTAGACCCGAAACTAGCTTGGGGTTTACTTGACTGCTTCCAGGCTTTATATTTTTAGTAATGGTAAAAAGTGGTAAATAAGCTTATAGTATCTTCAAGATGTTTATCGGTAGATACTATCACACTTTGGAGGAGAAGGGACGAGTTTCACTACCCAAGGAATTTAGACAAGTTGAAGAAAACTGGGTAGTAACAAGAGGGTTGGACGGAGGCTTATTTCTCTTTAGAGCTCAGGATTTTGAGCAGGAACTGCACAAATTAGCTGAGCGCTCTTTTACAAGAAAAGCACATCGTGACTTTATTAGATTAATGAGTAATGACGCTAAGGCTATCCGCGCTGACAACAACGGTCGAGTCTCGCTGCCCGAGTACTTGATCGAGTTGGCTGGCATCACCAAGGAAGTGGTGATCGTCGGCAGTTACGCCAGAGTAGAGCTCTGGGATCGAGACCGATATCATCACTACTTGGATGAGCTTGAGGAACAGGCAGAATCAATTGCCGAACAGCTCACCGAACAGATAGAAACGGCCTAAGATATGGAACCAAAACACACTTCAGTTTTACTAGAACAAGCAGTTGACGCCCTCACTATTAAACCTGATCACTGGTACATAGATGCTACTTTTGGCAGGGGTGGCCACACTCAAGAAATGCTGAATCACGGCGGAAAGATCATCGCTTTTGATTATGACGCTACCAATATTGAATATGGCATGCAACAGTTTCGTTCAGAGGTGAAAGCTAAACAGCTACTCTTAGTCAGAGAGAATTTTGACCAAATGCTCAAGATTGTTCAAGGCCTCAGCACGCAAGGAGTGGTGGACAAGATTAACGGCGTTCTGTTCGATTTCGGCACCACCACTGAACAGCTTATGGACACTAATTCCGGACTCAGTTTTCAGGGTGGAACCGCTGAACTGGACATGAGACTAGATGACCGCCTAGGCGTCAAAGCTAAAGACTTGCTCGCTCTCATTGATGAAAAGCAGCTCCAAAAACTTTTCAGCGAGTATGGGGGTGAGAGAGAAGCTAAAAAAATAGCTTCAGAAATTGTAAAACGCCGTCAAGAAGGAGAGTTTATCACCACTGTCCAGCAACTAGTGTCATTAATCGAAACTGTCAAAGCTCATCAACCCCGGCATATTCACCCCGCCACCAAAGTTTTTCAAGCGCTGAGAATTGCCGTAAACGATGAACTAGACAATATTGAACGCGCCCTGCCACAGGCCTTAAGCGTCATTGAATCTAACTGCAAAATTGTCACCATCGCTTTTCATGAAGGAGAGGACCGCCTCTGCAAACAAATTATGAGAACTTGGGAGGAGAACGGTTTAGGAAAAAGAACACCCAAAGATGTGATTACCCCATCTTTGGCAGAAATACAACAAAATCCTCGCGCCAGAAGTGCCAAGATGAGGGTTTTTACAAAAAAGGCATCATGAAACATCAGCAAAATTTACATACCAATCATAAACCATATCAGATTTTCTACACCATCTTGGGATTGGCGCTGGTCTTTCAAGTTTTTTATACTGTTTTCCAGTCCAGTTTAGTTGTGAGCCATGGTTTGAAGCAAAATCAGCTTCAAGATCAGTACCAACAACTTTCTCAAGAGAGAGCTCAATTAGAGGCTGAGTTAATCGCAAAAAAATCACTGCTTAACCATCAGTCAGAGGAAAAGCTGGCTCAATATCAGCCCATTGCCAATCCTATTGTTATCAATATCTCTTCTAGTCTGGCGGTAGCAGAATAACCTGCATTATCAGCAGAGAAGTTGTAAGATAGCGATGGTGAGTAAATTTGCCCATTCAAAAGCTAGTCGTCATCAGGCTCAAACTGATGTTAATGGTCGAGCTAAAATTTTAGTTGGTTTTGTCTATCTTGGATTGCTCATAGTCGGAGTCAGACTTTTTTATTGGACGATACTTGCTGGATCTCCCCTGAAAGCTGCTGCTAACCGGCAATACAACAAAACCATCACCGAATCTGGTGAGCGCGGTAAAATCTATACCAGTGATGGTTATCTGCTGGTGGGCAATGCCAGTGAATATCGAGTGGTTGCTTATCCGCCACTGCTTAAACAAGACACTGAGCAAATTAACTCCTTAATTATGCCACTGCTGCTACAAGAGTATCAGCCATATCAGCAAGCTACTGAGTCGGCAGTACGAGCTGAGCTGGCAGATGAGCTTTCTGCCAAAGTGAGCACAGCTCTCGATAAACGAGAGGCGAAGTGGGTGTCGTTGTTTAGTTATGTCTCAGAAGAGTTAAAACAACAGCTCGCTCAACTTAATATTGAAGGGCTTGGTTTTGAGGATCGACCCACCAGACTTTATCCTGAGGCATCTATGGCTGCTCATCTAACCGGATTTGTCGGACGCAATGATGAAGGTGAGCCAGTAGGGTATTTTGGCATTGAGGGGGCCCTAAATAAAGAGTTGGCTGGCAGAGATAACAAGACTATTTTATCAACAGATGCTCTGGGCTTTTCCTTATTTGGCAGCAAAACCCCAACAGTAGCGGATACTCGCGGCCGCGACGTGGTTTTAACCATTCGGCGTGATCTCCAACACGTCGTAGAAACTAAGCTGGCTGAAGGTATGGAGCATTATGGTGCGGCCGCAGGCGAGATTATCATTATGGATCCAAAAACCGGCCAGATTTTAGCCATGGCATCTCAGCCAAAATATGATCAAGCCAACTTTGCTGATTATGAAACTTATCTTTATAAAAATCCCGTCGTCAGCGACACATTTGAGCCCGGTTCCATTATGAAAACTCTCACTGTTTCAGCCGGCATAGATGCAGGCAAAATCACCCCCGACACTACTTGTCCAGTGTGTGATCAGCCGAGAAGAATTGGTGGTTACACTATCCGTACCTGGAACGATGTCTATAATCCAGACATCTCAATGCGGGATGCTCTAGCTAAATCTGATAATACCGCCATGATTTTTGTGGCTGAACAATTGGGAGTGGAGAACTTTCAAACTTATCTCAAAAAATTTGGGATTGGAGAACCAATTAATATTGACCTGCAAGAAGATACGGCCACTCCCTTTCCAACTAAATGGGGACCAGTAGAGCTGGCTACTCGCTCTTTTGGGCAGGGCATTACCACTACTAGTCTACAAATGATGAGGGCCGTTAGTGCCATCGCTAATCAGGGCGTGATGATGCAGCCGCAAATTGTCAAAGAAGTGGTCACACCAACGGGAGATGTAATCAGCATTGAACCAACCGTTGCTCGATCTGTCATCTCACCGGATACCGCTCGCCAGGTAGCAGAGATGATGGTTCATGCAGCCAAAAGCGGCGAAGCACAGTGGACCTATTCCAAAACTCATTCGGTGGCAGCTAAAACTGGTACTTCTCAAATTCCAAAAATTGAGGGTGGCGGCTATCAAGAAGATGCTACTTTAACTAGTTTTATTGGTTTTGCCCCTCCCGAGAACCCAAAATTTGTTATGCTGGTGAAATTTGTTAATCCGCAATCTTCTCCCTGGGCAGCAGAAACAGCAGCTCCCCTCTGGTATGATGTCGCTGAAAAGGTCTTTTTATTACTCAACATCCCACCTGATCAATAACTTGATATAATTTAACCGTGCTTGCATCAACACTCTATCAACTCAAGCGACCATGGCATCTGGTGAAAACAGGTTTGCTAAGAGGTTTGGTTGGTCAGCTGAAATATCGTTTTCCAGAAAAAAAACTGAAAATTATTGCTATTACTGGTACTGACGGCAAAACTTCTAGTAGTACCTTGCTATATCATGTTTTAAAACAAGCTAGCGTCAAAGTCGGTTTAATCTCAACAGTCGCCTGCTACATTGGTGATGACAAAATTGACACTGGTTTACACGTCACTTCACCTGATCCCAAACAGTTGTATGAACTGTTGCAAAAAATGGTTGAGGCAGGCGTTGAGTACGTAGTTTTAGAAGTCACTTCACATGGTGCCTACCAATATCGCACCTGGGGACTTAAACCATCGATCGCGGCTGTCACTAATATTACACACGAGCACCTTGATTATCACTTATCGATGGATGAGTACATTAAAGCTAAGGCAATTATTTTAAACAAGGCCCAGCGAGTCGTACTAAATCTAGATGATCCTAATTATGGCAAGTTGAGAAGAAACTTAAATAAAGTCGGCAGTCAGATTTTGACCTATGGGCTTAGTGAGCGAGTTGCTCCTCAAGTAGCTGGGGCCATTAAACAACGGTTTAAAGAACAATTTAATTGGCTGAATGGTCGTTTAGTATATGCCGTGGCCAGAGAGGTTGGACTGGTTCCAGCTGAAATTGCTGAAGGGGTGATTTCTTTTCCGGGTATCCCTGGGCGAATGGAACAAGTTCCTACCACCAAGAAGTTCCAAGTTATCGTTGACTTTGCTCATACTCCCAATGGCTTGAAGTCTGCTTTGACTGCCTTAAAAAAACAAGTGCCAAAAGGCGGCCGATTAATTGCAGTTTATGGCTCAGCTGGCCTAAGAGACCACCAAAAACGTCCCTTAATGGGCAAGATTGGAGCAGAGCTGGCAGATCTGGTGGTTTTTACCGCAGAAGATCCGCGAACTGAAGATGTCTGGTCAATTATTCGCCAAATGAAACAGGAGCTCTCGACCAATTTGGATAAAGTAGCGAGTGTCGCTGATCGCGGCGAGGCCATTCAGTTTGCTTTAAAGAAGTTAGCCGCGCCCAATGATCTGGTTGTCATTCTTGGCAAGGGCCACGAACAAAGCCTGTGTTATGGCAAAACTGAGTATCAATGGAGTGATGTGGAGATTGCGAAACAGGTATTGGCTGGAAAGGATCTACGTGAACTTACTCCAGTACAATAAATTTTACTTAGTGGGCATCAAGGGCGTCGCTATGACTTCGCTGGCTCAGATGTTAGTTGATGCAGGCAAACAAGTGGCCGGCAGCGATGTGGCTGAAGAATTTGTCACTCAAGAAATCTTAAACACACTGCCAATCCAAATTGACCAGTCACTCACGGCGCTGCTGCCGGCCGAGACAGAGTGCGTCATTTACACGAGTGCCCATTTAGCAGACCAAAGTTCACAGGTACAGCAAGCCCGCGCCAGAAATTTAGCTGTTTTTTCTCAGGCTGAAGCGGTGGCTTTTTTCTTTAATCAACAGCATGGCTTAGCAGTCTGCGGAGTAGGCGGGAAGAGTACTACCTCAGCGATGCTGACTTGGATTTTTAAAGAATTGGGCAGATCTCCGTCTTTCTCAGTCGGAGTGGGTAATATTCCCGGCTTAAATAGAACTGGTCGCTGGAATCCAGAAGCGGATGAATTCATCATTGAGGCTGATGAATATGTCATTAATCCTCACGCAGCTGAACAAGGGGAAGAGTTAATTCCCAGATTTACTTTTTTAAAACCAGAGTTAATTGTCTGCACCAACCTCAAGTATGATCATCCAGATGTCTACCGAGATTTTGCCCATACTAAACAAGTTTTTGCCGACTTTTTCGCGCAACTGCCGGCTGACGGCACTTTGATTGTTCAAGACAAAGATTTAGCAGTCATTGCGCAGCTGCCACAAATTCAAACTGCTCAATTTAAAATTTTAACTTATGGCGAAAGCTCAACTAGCGATCTTCAATTACTCAGCTTTAAAGCCGAAGCCGGTAAAACCGAGACCACCTTTAGCTGGCAAAGCCAAGAATATCAGCTGGAACTATTGGTGCCAGGACTTTTTAATGCCTTAAATGCTCTCTCTGCCATTTTGGCGGCTGCTCAGTTGGGATTAGATCCAACGGCTGCTGCTCAAGCACTAGCTTCTTTTCGTTCGACTAAGCGCCGTTTTGAGTATATTGGTACTAAAGATGAAGTAGATTATTATGATGATTATGCGCATCATCCTCATGAGATCGAGGCCATGGTTGCTGCCTTAAATGAGTGGTTTCCTGGTCGGCGGAAAGTAATTGCCTTCCAATCTCACACCTACTCGAGAACTAAGGAGTTATTTGATCAATTCGTCTCAGCTTTTGCTGAAGCTAAAGAAGTAGTAATGATTGATATTTTTTCATCAGCCAGAGAAAAGAATGACCCCACCATCACCAGTGATAAACTTTGTGCAGCTATTAATCAGGCTTACCAGATTCCCGCCCAAAACCTGGGTTCTCTGGCTGCCTTAGCTGAGTTCTGCCAACAAGAATTGCATTCAGGGGATGTCTTGCTCACTATGGGTGCTGGCGATATTTATTTAGTTCATGAGATGATCTAACTACTATGACTATCCTCCAACAAACCCTCGCTGATGGCTTGCCAGAATTTGAGTTTAAGTTTGGCTATCCGCTAGCAGACCACGCTTACTTCAAGCTGGGTGGTCCTGCTGAAGCGTGGTTGGAGCTCAACCAAGCCGATGATGTCATCAAGCTAGTAAAGTTTTGCAGCCAGCAGCAGCTTAAACTCACTGTTTTAGGGGGAGCAAGCAATGTGGTCATTGCCGATGAGGGTATTAGTGGGGTGGTGTTAAAGCTGACTAATTCTCAGGTCAAAGAAGTTGAACCTGGCTTAATCAGAGCTGGGGCCGGCGTCAAAACTGCTTTGTTGGTCAGTCAAACTGTCGCTTTAGGTTACACGGGCTTAGAGTATTTTCTGGGAGTACCTGGCACATTAGGTGGTGCTGTTTACAATAATGCCCATTACTTGGAAGATTTAATTAGTGCCCATATCCAGCGAGTGCAAGTGATTACTCCGCAGGGAGAACTAAACTGGCTTAGCCACGATGAGTGTCAGTTTGGCTATGATTCCTCCCGTTTTCAAAAATCAGGCGAGATCATCTTGGCAGCTGAGTTTCGCTTAGAGCGAGGCACCAAGGAGCAGTCTCAAGCATTAATTAAGGAGGCCACACTTTATCGAGCGCAAACTCAACCTCTTGGTATGCCGAGCTCTGGCTGCATTTTCAAGAACCCTCCCAATACGCCAGAGTTAAAAAAGCAATTCCCTCAGTTTCAGGATCGGCAGTTTATTCCTGGCGGTTTTTTAATTGATCAAGCTGGACTCAAAGGCACTCGAGTTGGTGATTTGGAAGTATCTGAAAAACATGCAGCTTTCATGATCAATCATGGTCAAGGCACAGCGGCAGATCTTAAAAAATTGGTCAAGCTAGTTAAAAACAGCGTTCACGAAAAATTTGGAGTAGAATTACAGGAAGAAGTCTTCTACTTAACATAGAAAGGTCTTATGAGCAATTACATCGTGACTGGCGGCACTCCGCTTTACGGCTCTGTGCGGGTGGGCGGAGCTAAGAACGCTTCATATAAGTTGATGATTGCGGCACTCATGGCCAAATCACCATCGCGCTTACTTAATTTCAGCCGGATCAGTGATGTTGATTTAGTTGCCAAGATGATTGACTCATTGGGTGGTACAGCCAAATTAATTGGCGATCGAGCTTACTTAATTGATCCGAGAAAATTGCAGCAGCTTTCTTTAGATAATGAGTTTGGTCAAGCCACTCGAGCATCTACTATGTTTATTCCGGCGCTGCTGCATCGGTTTGGTAAAGCAATTGTGCCATTCCCTGGAGGAGATAAAATCGGCAAACGGCCTTTAGAAAGACATTTTGACGGTTTAATGAAGTTGGGAGCTCAAGTTAATGCTGTCAGCGACACCATTGAGGTCACAGCTGATAAGCTAATTGGTGCTCACTATCGGTTTGAAAAAAATACTCATACCGGCACTGAGACTTTGATTATGGCTGGCGCCCTGGCTCAAGGCACTACTATTTTAGAAAATGCTGCCGAAGAAACTGAGGTTGATGATCTGATTCTTTTCCTTAATAACATGGGGGCTAAAATTAGCCGTACTTCCAGCCGCACCATTGAAATCCAAGGAGTAGAACAGTTAGAGGGAACAATTCATAAGATCATGCCTGACCAAAATCAGGTGGTATCGTTTGCTTGCGCCGCGCTAGCTACCAAGGGCGATATTATTGTCGAAAATACTAGAACTCAAGATCTACTGGCCTTTCTTAACAAACTAGATGAAATTGGCGGCGGCTACGAACTTGGCTCTTATGGAATTCGATTCCATTATCAGCAGCCACTTAAAGCTACTAACCTAACCACTGCTCCTCATCCTGGTTTTAAAACTGACTGGCAACCACTGTGGACCACCATGATGACTCAAGCTGAAGGCGTGAGCGTGGTTCATGAAACAGTGTCTCAGCGCCGCTTTGACTACACTGAGGCCTTAATTGAGATGGGAGCGAAGATTGAGTATTTTAACCCTGAAGTTAAAGATCCAGCCGCACTTTACAACTTTAACTTGGCCGATGTCAATGAAGATGATTTTCATGCCATTCGCGTTACTGGCGGAGCCCAGCTGCACGGCGGCTCTTTTGAAGTCCGCGATTTGCGACACGGCGCCACGTTGTTAATTGCAGCCATGACCGCTGAGGGCGAAACAACTTTACTTGATCCTCATGGTCACATTGATCGCGGCTATGAGCAACTGGATGAACAGTTAAAAGCAATGGGTGCTAATATCAAACGAATAGACTAAACTAGAAAATAACTATGCCACTTGTATTGGGAATTTTACTTTTTTCATTTATCGTCACCAGCATTGCCATTGTCCCTTTCATCAACTTACTCTACAAATTAAAGTTTCAGCGCGCCGACCAACAAACTATCGATGCTTTCGGTAAACGCACACCTATTTTTGATAAGTTTCATGCCGATAAAGCAGGCGTGCCAGTGGGCGGCGGGCTGCTAGTGATTATGGTGGTATCTATTTTATTTGCCATTATTCTACCGTTGCTACACTCAGTTGGCCTGGATGTGACTAGTGTTTATCAAAATGCTCAAGCTGAGATTAATATTCTCTTTTTCACTTTTCTATCTTTTACCATCCTAGGTTTATATGATGACGTCAAAAAGTTTTTTGGATTTGAGAAATCTGGCTTCTTTGGCATGAGACTCCGTGTAAAACTGCTACTGCAAATTATTCTGGCCTCAATCACCGCCCTCATGATGTATTTTTCGCTAGGTATCTCCATTTTTTACATTCCCTTTATCGGTACTTTAGAAATGGGCTGGTTATTTGTCCCGTTTGCAACGTTCGTCATTGTCTCTTTTGCAAATGCAGTCAACATCACTGACGGGCTAGACGGACTGGCTTCAGGAATACTAATGATTGCCTTATTTGGACTCTGGTTCTTGTCAGCTTCCATTCTCGATGTACCACTGGCAGTGTTTATTGCCCTCTGGATCGGCTCGCTGATCTCATTTTTATACTTTAATGTTTTTCCAGCCAGAATGTTTATGGGCGACGTGGGCGCATTAGCTTTTGGCGCTACTTTAGCAGTGGTTGGGTTATTACTAGGTAAAGTTGCGGCTCTTGTTATTATTGGCTTCATCTTCGTCCTGGAAATTTCCAGCTCACTCATCCAGCTTTTATCTAAAAAATACCGCGGTAAAAAAATTATGGCTGCAGCGCCTTTTCATCTTTTTCTCCAATTTTATGGTTGGGAAGAACCTAAAATTGTCCAACGAGCTTGGTTGGTCCAGATCATGCTGACTCTGTTTGGTGTCTGGCTGGCTGTGATCTAGCAGCGATTTAATGATAAAGTAGTGATATGGGAAAAAGCTCCAGCGTATCACTTAATGCTCCGCTCTCGCTGATGATCCTAGTTGTTATACTTGCCTTATTGGGTTTATTGTTTGTATTTGAAGCCTCAGTGGCTGAAGCCTTCACCACGTTTGGCGATCAATATCACTTCCTTAAACAGCATGTAGTTTGGCTGGGTCTTGGTTTAGCCGGCATGACTATTGCTAGCTTCATACCGCTACAGTTATGGGAAAAATTAAGTCGGCCATTGTTTGTCATGAGTCTAATTTTTCTGGTGATGGTGTTTTTGCCGGGAATCGGCCGTGAGCTGAATGGCGCTCATCGCTGGATTTTTCTTGGCTCGGTCAGATTTCAGCCCATAGAAGTAGTTAAGTTTAGCTTAATTGTTTACTTCGCCTCATGGCTGTCGAAGCATCAGCGACTAGGACCTTTTTTGTTTACCATTGGCTTACCCAGTGTGTTGCTATTACTCCAGCCAGACTTAGGGTCACTGTTGGTGTTGGTTAGTGTAGCCGTTGCTATGTACTTCGTGGCAGGCGGTAAACTAGCCCACCTCCTGGCGATTAGCAGCATCGGTGTGGGGCTGGTTTCTCTGGCAGTTTTAACATCTAGTTATCGCTGGGAGCGTCTGCAAACTTTTCTCAATCCGGCTAGCGATCCATTGGATTCAGGCTTTCACATGAGACAGATTACGCTGGCTCTAGGCAGAGGTGGTTTATTCGGTCAAGGCATCGGCAACTCTCGGCAAAAATTTTCCTATATCCCTGAAGCCAGCACTGACTCCATTTTTGCTATTATCACTGAAGAAGTAGGTTTGGTCGGGTCACTGGTTTTCTTGATATTATTCGGTCTCATGTTCACTATGATGGTAAAAACCATAGGTCGGGCTCCCAGCCGCTCTTTTGCTCAACTGTTGGGCTGGGGCATCTTTTCCTGGATTGCAGTTCAGGCTTTGCTTAACCTCTCCGCCGTGGTCAGTCTCGTGCCTCTCACTGGCATTCCGCTACCTTTTATCTCCTATGGCGGTACTTCATTAGTCATGATTTTGTTTGCAACCGGTGTGTTGCTCAGAATTGGAAAAGAGTATAATTAACCAGATGAAAATCCTCATTTCCGGCGGCCATTTAACTCCTGCCCTCGCTTTTATTGACTATGTGCAGGAAAAACAACCATCAGACGAGTTAGTATTTGCCGGCCGCTTGTATTCCCAAGATCGGGTTAAACAAACCGCTCAGGAAAAATCAGAAGTAGAACAGAGGGGGATTAAATTCATCCCCTTTAAAGCTGTTAGATTTTCGCGCCGACAACCCTTAACACAACTTCTGTTGCTGCCTCTGAGATTTATGGCCGCGATTTTTCAAGGTAAACAGCTACTGCAAAGAGAACGGCCGGATATCTTTTTATCGTTTGGCGGTTATCTAGCTGTTCCACTAGCTATTGCTGCTAAATTGAGCGGTATCCCAGTGGTGACTCATGAGCAAACTAGCACAGCTGGTTTCGCAACTAGATTAATTGCGAAGTTGGCTAATGCCGTGGCGATTTCTTTTCCGCAGTCTGCTGCTAACTTACCTGCTCAAAAAGTAGTTGTGACCGGTAATCCGCTCCGTGCGCAAATTTTTCATCACCCCCCACAGCTGCCTGACTGGATGAAACAGCGACCTCAGCTGCCAGTTTTATTAATTACTGGCGGGAACCAGGGATCTTTTATCATTAATCAGCTCATTAAGGAAGTTTTGCCTGAAATAACTGCTAAATGGACAGTCATTCATCTTTGTGGCAATCCAACTTCTCAACTCAATTATCGTGAAGAACTAGAGTCTGCCCGCCAAAAACTGCCTTCAGCCCAACAATCAAACTACTATGTTAAAGAGTGGATTAGCGGTGATGAACTAGCTTGGGTATATTCCCAGACTCAAGCAGCAGTTTCCAGAGGCGGAGCTAACACCGTTGCCGAGCTGAGTAGCTTAAATATTCCTGCCATCTACATTCCGCTGCCTCATGCTCATCACGATGAGCAAACCAAAAATGTGCAGCCATTAGTTGAGCAAAATGCTTCGCTGATGCTGCCGCAGTCAGACCTAACTCCTGCCAATTTCCTACAGCAATTAACAGAGCTGGATAAAAAATTGTCAGTGTTCAAAAAGAATTTAACAAATATCAATCATGCTAATCATGCCAGCCGACTGCTTTATCAAGTTCTAACTCAAGTTACTAGCCATGCCCAAGTTTCTCAAACTGCTTAAACCGCTTATTTTTATCGCCCTGTTTATTGGCTTAGGATTACTTCTTAAACAGCTGTTTCCCATTTTTAAGATTAAACAGGTAAACTGTCAGCTCAACTCGCTCTCCTGTCCGGCTCCTTTGGAGGATGCCTTAGCAGATTTTCAAGGAAAATCATTATTTTTTGACAATATTGAACAACGAGTCCAGGCTCTTAATTTAGAGTTGTATCAACTAGAGTCTGTCAATAAAAGCCTGCCTCATACACTTAATTTAGTCTTTCTTCCTAAAAAAAATAGTTATTTATTACTCAAAGATCAGACTCAACTCTTAGTTGTAGCTGAAAATGGGGTGGCACTTGATCAGGAAGTGACGCAAAAACTGCCAGAAATTAAAATCGAAGGCTGGCCAAATGAAGTGATAAATGGCCATCAGGTTGATCCAGTGCTTCATCAAACAATCAGCCAACTCATTTTAGAGTTGGAGCTGCACCAGATTCCCACCAGCAATATTACAGTTTTTCAGCCAACCTTCATTACTATTGAGCTGCCTGAAAACAGAATTGCACTAATTGAGAGTGAGCAAATTAAGACGCAAATTAAGAGATTGGCCGCGATTCTACAGGAATATGATTTTAATTCGAGCGATACACCAATTAAAGAGATTGATGTCCGCTTTAAATTACCAGTGCTGAGAACTACTCGCTCTACCCCAAGCTAATTATCGACATAAGCCCTGCTAGTTTGCTATAGTGGAGCATATGTCTCGCTCCCGAGTTATTACCGCCATTGATTTAGGAACTGATAAATGTGCTACCCTCATTGCCACCATCGACGAAGAAACTCAAGAGCTTCAGGTGAAGGGCGTGGCAGCGGTGCGTGCCCGCGGCATGCGCAAAAGTCAGATCGTTGATCTAGAACAAGTGGTGCTAACCATGACAGAAAGCCTGGATGCAGCCGAGAGGATGGCTGGCTTTGATGTTCATAGTGCCTACGTCTCAGTTTCCGGAACTCACATTCACTCCCAAAACTCCAAAGGCGTCGTGGCGGTAGCTGCTCCTAATCAGGAAATTACTCATGAAGACGTCAATCGAGTAATCGAGGCAGCTCGAGCAGTCTCGCTACCTGCAGATCGAACTATCATTCACGTTATTCCCAGAGATTTTAAAGTAGATTCACAAGACGGCATTAAAGATCCTATTGGTATGACTGGAGTCAGACTGGAATCTGAAGCTCACATTGTGACTGGTATGAGTACGGCTTTGAAAAACTTAGAAAAGTGCGTCCTTGACTTGGGCTTAAGCGTGGACGGCTTTGTCTTTTCTGGATTAGCAGCAGCCGAGGTAGTCGTCACTGAGACGGAAAAAGAGCTGGGAGTCGTCGTCGTTGATATTGGCGCCGGCTCAACTGCCATCTCGGTATTTGTCGAAGGGACGCTTGAACTCTCAGCAGCTTTGCCAATCGGCGCGCGCCACATTACTCAAGATATCGCTCTAGGCTGCCGCGTTAGCTTAGAAGCGGCCGAAGTGATTAAGACCGCAATTTCATCTGAAGATATCCGTGATTCTAAGCCTAGACCTGGTGAAACTAAAGAGGATTTCACTAAGCGCCGCAAGCGAGCCGATGAGCTGATTTTGAGTGATCTAGGCATCATGGAAAAAGCAGAGCCCCTCTCTAAAAAATCTATCGTGGAGGGCATTATGTTCCCGCGGATGAAAGAGATTTTTGAGATGGTCAATCAGCGGCTAGATAAACACAACTTGATGCCAGTCGTACCTGCAGGAGTTGTCATATCCGGCGGCGGTGCTGAAACCGTCGGTATTGAAGAAGTGGCGAAACGAGTTTTAAATTTGCCTGCTAGAATTGGCATGCCTAAAGAACTCAAAGGACTAACGACCGATATTCACAAACCTACTTTTGTGACCAGTATCGGCTTATTGGAGTATGGCCGTGAACATGGCGGCGGCACCACTCATGGCGGTGGTCTGGGTGTATCAGCTGCCCTAAAACAAATATTTAGCAAGAATCCAATAGAGGGCATTAGCTCCTTCTTTAAATCCCTGATTCCATAAGTATCCTATGCGAAAATAGCCCATCTGTGATACACTTTGACTTACATTATGGCACTTGTTAAACCATCAAATACCACATTTGCAAAGATAAAAGTTTTAGGCATTGGCGGCGGTGGGGGCAATGCTGTAAATTCCATGATTGAGTCAGGCCAAATTGTGGATGTGGAGTTTATTTCCGTCAATACAGATGCTCAAGCCTTATTAACTTCCAAGGCAGATACTAAGCTGCAGATTGGCTCTAACTTTACCAAAGGTTTAGGCTCTGGTGCTGATCCTGAGGTTGGCCGAGCAGCGGCTGAGGAAAGCCGCGAAAAAATTAAAGACTTGCTCTTTGATTCAGATATGATTTTCATTACCGCTGGCATGGGCGGCGGCACAGGCACTGGAGCTTCTCCAGTCATTGCTGAAATTGCCCGTGAATCTGGCGCCTTAACTGTGGCTGTGGTGACTAAGCCTTTTGCTTTTGAAGGCACTCGCCGAATGCAGACTGCTGAAGAGGGAATTTTAGAGTTAAGAGATGCAGTTGATACGCTCATTGTCATCCCCAACCAAAGATTGATGGATGTGGTCGATAAAAAGATGACCCTTTTAGATGCTTTCCGCCTGGCTGACAATGTCCTAGGTCAAGGTGTGCAGGGTATTTCTGACTTAATTACCGTTCCTGGTCTGATTAACGTGGACTTTGCTGATGTTAAAACCATTATGACTGAGTCTGGGACGGCTTTAATGGGTATTGGTGAAGCCAGCGGTGAAAACAGGGCAGCAACTGCGGCTCGAATGGCAATTTCCTCACCATTATTAGAAGTATCTATTGAAGGCGCTAAAGGTATTCTCTACAACATTACCGGCGGTGAAGATATGACCATGAATGAGGTTTCAGATGCTTCAGCCATTATTTCTAATGCTGCTGATCCAGACGCTAACATCATTTTTGGAGCCACTATTAATAAAGATATGGGTTCAAATATCAAGATTAGTGTGATTGCAACTGAGTTTGATAATTATCAGTACAGCGGCACTAACCGCGATATGTTTGGTGCTTACAGCCGCTTTTCACGTAATAAGCTCGCTGCTGAAAAAGAGCCAGCCGAACCAGCTGAACCCAAAATTGACCGTGCGCCCAGTCGTTGGACCCAGCCGCAAACAGATGCGCAGATTCATAGCGGTGAACCCTATGTCAAATCAGAGGCTTTTGGCGATAATGTCAAGAAAAATAATGCTCAAGCTAGTAAATCGGTTGAGGCAGAAACAGATGAAAATGAAGAGATAGAATCAGAGTTTGAGGACGAATTTGAGATTCCGGCTTTCCTGAGGGGAAAGTAAAGTCCTGTTAATCATTAATAAATGATATAATTTCATCAGATAATAAAACCTGCTGAGTCTATTATCACTAGACGAGGTGAATGAAGAAAACTGGTTCAACGCATGTTTACAGCGACAAACCAGCGAGTAGAACTTTCCGGGTAAGCCCGTAACAGCTGGAATGAAGTAGAGAAGAGGTGGTACCGTTCCCTCAATTAGGAACCCTCTTGCAGTCACTTAATATTTGAGTGATGGCAAGAGGGTTTTTTGTAGTTATGATTAAATTATAGTTGAAATATTTATGCCCAAAGTAAATCTTCACCAGCCGCTCGACATTCCTCAAATTGAGGAAGAAATTCTGAATTGGTGGCAAGAAAATGATGCGTTTGAACAGTCAGTGGCCTTGAGACCTACGGACAAGCAGTTTGTCTTTTATGACGGACCGCCATTTGCGACCGGCATGCCTCACTACGGCCACTTATTAGCCTCTACAACTAAGGATGTCATCCCCAGGTTTTGGACGATGCGCGGTTATCGCGTGGAACGCGTTTGGGGTTGGGACTGTCATGGCTTACCCATCGAGAACATGATTGAGCAGGAGTTGGAAATTAAAGACGGCAAACGCGGTATTGAGGCGCTTGGCATCGATAAGTTTAACGCTGCCTGCCGCGCTGAAGTGCTGCGCCTCGATAAAGAGTGGGAACGCATCATTGGTCGTCTCGGTAGATGGGTCGACTTTGCTAACAACTACAAAACCATGGATACCAGCTTTATGGAATCAGTTTGGTGGGGTTTTAAACAACTGGCAGATCGAGGATTAATTTATGAGGGCCGACGCGTTATTTTATATTGTCCGCGCTGCGGTACGCCGCTGTCTAATTTTGAGATCGCCATGGATAACAGCTATCAAGATGTTGAAGATTTATCTGTTTACGTTAAATTTAAATTAAAAGATCGAGAAAATGAGTATATTTTAGCCTGGACAACTACTCCATGGACACTGCCTGGCAACGTGGCTTTGGCAGTTCATCCCGAAGCAGAGTACGTCCAAGTTGAGTCTAACAACGAACTTTTTTGGCTAGCCAAATCCCGACTATCAGCCTTATTTGCTGATGAAGCAAAATATACCATCAAACAAGAACTGACTGGTCAAGAGCTAGCCAACTGGGAATACGAGCCGCTTTACTCCTATTTGCCGATTGCTGACCAACGGGCTTTCTATGTCATTGCCGATAAGTTTGTTGAGCTAACTGAAGGTACGGGTATTGTCCATACCGCCGCAATTTATGGAGAAGAAGACTATCGCGTGGCTTTAGAGCATCAGCTGCCCACCATCCCCATGATTGATGATCGCGGCCATTTCCTGGATTTTGTGGAACTAGTGGCTGGGAAGTTTTTTAAGGCTGCAGACAAGATCATTGCGGCAGATCTGGAGGAGCGACAGCTGCTGTTCCGCCAAGAAAAAGTTGTTCACTCATATCCTCACTGTTACCGCTGTGGTACACCACTTTTTTATAATGCCGTTCCTGCTTGGTTTATTAACATCAGCCAATTAAAACCTGAGTTAATCGAGCAAAATGAACAGATCAACTGGTATCCAGCTCATTTAAAACATGGCCGATTCTTGAAAGGCTTGCAAGGAGCTCCCGATTGGAATATCTCTCGTTCTCGTTACTGGGGAACACCAATGCCAGTTTGGCGCGGAGAAAAAGATGGGCAGCAGCTCACTAGAATTATTGGCTCGATTGCCGAGCTACAGGAGTGGGCAGTAGATCCAGCAGCAGCAGCCGAAATAACTGATCTGCACCGTGAATTTATTGATCACCTGGAAGTTTGGGTGGATGATGAAAAAACAGTCGCCGGACAGCGCATAGAAGAAGTGTTTGATTGTTGGGTCGAATCTGGCTCAATGCCTTTTGCCGCAATTCATTATCCATTTGAAAATAAAGCTAAATTTGAACAGCACTATCCCGCTCAGTTTGTTAGTGAGTATATTGCTCAAACTCGAGCTTGGTTCTACACCATGCACGTCATGTCAGTGGGCATTTTTGGCAAACCTCCCTTTGAAAATGTGCTGACAACCGGCACTATTTTAGCTGAAGATGGTTCTAAGATGAGTAAGTCTAAGAAAAACTATCCCGATCCGATGGTGCTAATTGATCAATATGGCGTGGATAGTTTGCGTCTTTATTTGATGAGCTCACCAGTTATGAAGGGGGAGAATCTTAACTTTAATGAAAAAGAAGTCGCTGATATCCGTCGGAAAGTATTGGTGATTTGGTGGAATGTTTTTAAATTTTACTTAATGTTTGCTGATCAAGCAGTGGATGTCACCCAAGCACCAGCCACCGCGGATCACGTTTTAGATCAATGGCTGCTGAGCAAGATGCAAAGTTTGACCAAAGAAGTCACTTACTACTACGAAGAGTATGATTTGGTTAAAGCTAGTCGAACTCTTATGGAGTTTGTCGATGAACTTTCCACTTGGTATCTGCGCTTAAGCCGAGATCGATTGCGGTCTCAGGATAAAATCGCCAGTCAAGTTTTTGGTTACGCTATTTATCAGCTGGCTCAGCTTTTTGCGCCGCTGGCACCTTATTTCCCAGAAATAATTCATCACAGTTTAGTCAATGAAACCACCTCTATTCATCACACTGACTGGCCGCTGCCACAAGCCTCACTTCAAAATGAGGCTTTAGAAGCCAACATGGAGTTGGCTAAAGAAATTGTCTATCAAGCTCGGGCGGCTCGGACTGAAGCAGGACTTAAACTCAGACAACCTTTAACCAGTTTGAACGTGACAGCTCCTGGAGCTCAGCCTGATTCAGCACTTTTAGCAGTTATTGCTCAAGAACTAAACGTTAAGACAATCATTTGGGATGAAGGGGAAGAGATAAACATTAAACTAAATACCACTCTTACTCCCGAATTACTCGCTGAAGGAGAAGCTAGAGAATTAATGCGGGAGATTCAGAAACTGCGCAAACAAGCCGGACTTTCCTTAGCTGAACAAGTCACCGTGGCAGTTCCAGCTTGGCCAGGAGAATGGCAAACTGAAATTGAGCAGAAAACCAACACCAAGTTGGTTAAAGGCGCTGAGTTGCGTATACTATCTTCATGAAAAACTGGTTGATTCCAGGCTGTATTGCCTTGTTAGCTTTAGTGAGTATTTTAATTTTAAGAAGTATTGCCCCACAACTGGCGGCAATACAAGCTTTCTTCTTTATCGTCGGACTAATCATCTTTTATTTTTTAGCGAAAATTAAGCTCAGATTGCTGCAAAATTTTGCCTGGCCGCTCTATGCACTCTTAATTATCTTTCTGATCATTTCACAAATTTATGGCTGGACCACTGGCAATACCGGTCGCTGGATTCCAATTTTAGGAATTTTTAATGCACAACCATCACAACTCGCCATTCCCATCGTTGCCTTAGTTTTAACCAGTTTAAGCGGCTCCTTTAATGAATTGAAGCAGCTCGTGTTGGCGCTAGTCATCATCATCGTGCCAGCCATACTTATCTTAATTGAACCTGACCTTGGCACAACCATTGCCTATTTAGTTAGCACAGGCGTCATCTTATTTGTGAGTGATTTATCTTGGAAAAAGATTTTTTACTTGGGCCTAGCCGGTTTTATAGTGGCTGTTTTTGCTTGGTTTTTTGTGTTACAGCCTTATCAGAAAGAAAGAATTGCTAGTTTCACCGATCGCAGCGACGTTCAGGATGCCAGTTACAATGCGCGCCAATCTTTAATAGCGGTTGGTTCTGGCCAGTTGACGGGTCGCGGACTCGGCGGCGGCAGTCAGTCACACTTAAGATTTTTACCAGAAAGACAAACTGACTTCATCTTCGCCTCATTTGCTGAAGAGTTTGGCTTCGTAGGTTCAGCCGCTGTTTTAGCACTCTACACCGCCCTGATTGCTTACATTATCTGGGTTGCTTATCAAGCAGATCACCAAAGCCAGCTCTATTACTGTCTAAGTATTGTCACAATGCTGACTATTCAAGTGGTGGTCAATATTGGGATGAACATTGGCCTACTGCCAATTACCGGCATTACTTTGCCCATGTTATCTTATGGAGGCAGTTCGATCATTGCTTTTGCGATAAGCTTGGCTGTTGTACAGTCAATTGCTAAAGAAACAAAACAGAAAGCTGTCCTGCATCTTTCTTGAGATCATGATATAATCTTTCTTTCTCGACGAAAGGATGAATTATGGCTACTAAATACGCAATAATTAAATTAGCAGGCAAACAGTTTAAAGTCAGTGAAAAAGATGTG
>CAZYRN010000011.1:0-23856 GCA_964650185.1 uncultured Pseudomonadales bacterium | reverse complement strand
TATCTCCGGAGGTATTGGAAATAGTGGAGGTGGTGCCGGCAATATCAAGTTTGGCTTGGGGGTCTGCCGTGCCGATGCCAACGTTGCCGCTATTATTAATGACAAATCTAGTTGTGCCAGAACTGGAAGCTGTAAAGATATCACCAGTACCTAGCTGGTCTATCTGGAATAATGACCGCCCGCCCGCATTACCTTGTAAGGCGAAAGCGCCATTGCCGGTGGGAGTCCAAGTTAATAAACCAGATGCGTCAAGACTGACACCGTGATAGGTGTCAGTATCATAGGCTAAGCGTAGCAACTCGCCAGAGGCAGTGGTTAAGTGAAGCTTGGCTCCAGGAGCGCTGGTTCCCAAGCCGATATTACCGGTGTTTTTTTCCACAAAAAGTTGGCTGGTGTTAATACTAAAGTCGCCAGTGGTGGTGAAGTTGGTGGAGGCGCCGTCAAAGGTAATATCAGTATCAGCGATGGTTAGGTCGCCATTCACATCTAGTGTCGCGCCAGCATTAATGTCTAGGATAGTACTGGCTGCAAAGGAAAGTGTGCCTGAGGTATAGCTGTCAGTGGTGTTGGAGCGGAGGAAGTCAAGCGAATCGAGGCCATCTAGTTTGTCAGCATCGCTAGCATTAGTGGCGTTACCCACGGTAATAGTCGAAGGACTTACCCAGTCAGTGCCGGTGGTAGTGGAGGTTAAGATATCTCCAGATGCACCAGCGGAGTTACCACTATCTTTAAAGGCACCAGTCACTCGCATGTCGCCATCAACGTGCAAACGGTCTGATGGGGAAGTGGTGCCTACCCCGACATCTCCAGCAGTAGTAATAGAAGTACCAGATGCAGCTGGATCAACATAGTAATCACTGTTAGCTAAATCAACTAGGCGCTGAGTGTGGACATACCCGTCATGGTCTACTCGGAAACGAGTCAAGCCAGAGGCAGAAGCAGTCAGGATATCTTGATTACCAGTTTCGTTAAAAATAGCTAATGCCTTACCGGTGACTGCACCGCTCACATGAAGTTTGGAGGTGGGAGCGTTGGTCCCAATTCCCAAACGACCATCCTTATCGAGTCTCATTCTCTCTGATCCTTGAGTATTAAATCTTAATGAACCGCCGCTGTTAGGCGCATCTAAGGTGGTGACTGAGCCACTACCATACAAAGTACCAGCGGAGCCAAAGTAAAGCCATTCTGCAGAAGCAAGACTGGTTGAACCTCCTACCACGGTGAACTTGTATCCTGGACTCGTCGTCCCAATTCCCACATTCCCTGTTCCACCTGGCATTAGTGACAAGTGCTCATCTGTAGCTGTGGTAATGTCGCTAGCTACCCCAGAGAAGTTAAGAGTGCCGGTCATGGTATCACCGGTGGTATTGACCCAGTTATCAGTACTGGCTGGCATGTAGTAGCTGCCTTCTTGTCCATCCAATAAATCTGCATTTAAGTTACTTACCAAGAAGGTAGAATCCACCGTAAACGGAGCAGAGACACCAGTGGTACCACCATTGAAGGCGGGGATACCAGTGACGGTTTCATTCTCAGTTAAGTTAAAGTAATTGGGTTCTGCAGCTACCCAGACTGGATCTGTTTCGGTGAAACTAGTTAAGTACCGGCCATCTAAATCTGCAGTTAAGTCAGGGAGGGCTCCGGTTCTGCCAAGGGTAAGGATTCCATCGGTGGTATTAAAGCTAACACTGTCTACATAGTTATCATTATCTGTGCCGGTGATGGTAAGGGTGTCACCTGAAATGGCGGTGGAAACACTGCCGGCCCCCACCACACTCAAGGTGTCTGTGGTGGTGTTAGCGGTAGTAGTACCAGTGTCGGCGGTAAACGTAGCCCAGATATTTTGTGCCTGACTACCTAAACTGGCAGGATCTGCCCAAGATACCACTCCATTACCATCTGTTTTTAAGATGTAATCTGCAGTGCCATCAGTAGTGGGGAAGGTGTACGCATCATTGATGTTAAGACTGTTGACGGAAGCGGTGCCGGCGACGTCTAATTTATAGCCTGGACTCGTCGTCCCAATTCCCACATTCCCTGTTCCACCTGGCATTAGTGACAAGTGCTCATCTGTAGCTGTGGTAATGTCGCTAGCTACCCCAGAGAAGTTAAGAGTGCCGGTCATGGTATCACCGGTGGTATTGACCCAGTTATCAGTACTGGCTGGCATGTAGTAGCTGCCTTCTTGTCCATCCAATAAATCTGCATTTAAGTTACTTACCAAGAAGGTAGAATCCACCGTAAACGGAGCAGAGACACCAGTGGTACCACCATTGAAGGCGGGGATACCAGTGACGGTTTCATTCTCAGTTAAGTTAAAGTAATTGGGTTCTGCAGCTACCCAGACTGGATCAGTTTCAGTGAAACTAGTTAAGTACCGGCCATCTAAATCTGCAGTTAAGTCTGCCAACACTCCAGTTCTACCCACTGTTAACACACCATCGGCAGTATTAAAGCTAATACTGTCGACATAGTTGTCTTCATCTACTGGCGTTTCCCAGACTCCTCGCCCTGTGCCATCACTTGTCCAGACTTGTCCATCAGTGCCAGCTCCATCAATAAAGTATTGACCATAGTCAGTGCCGGCCATTCTGAAGGTGCCGGTGGTGGTGTTGATGTCTCCTGCTACATCAAGCAAGTAGCCCGGAGTAGTAGTACCAATGCCAACCTCACCCGTGGTTTTCTCCACAAACAAATCATCTGTATTAATACTCAAGTCTCCAGTCAAATTAAAATTTGTACTCAATCCGTCAAAAAGGATATCGGTGTCTGCTATCGCCAAATCTCCATTCACATCCAAATCACCGGCGATGGTGAGGGTTTTACCACTTTCAAAAGTGTCATTCTCATTAGCTCTTAAGAAGTCTGCAGAGGAAAGTCCATCCAGTAAATCTGCATTTAAGTTACTTACCAAGAAGGTGGAATCAACTGTAAACGGAGCAGACACTCCAGTCGTACCACCATTGAAGGCAGGAATACCAGTAACGATCTCATTCTGACCTAGATTAAAGTAATTAGGTTCTGCTGCTACCCAGACTGGATCTGTTTCGGTGAAACTAGTTAAGTACCGGCCATCTAAATCTGCAGTTAAGTCAGGGAGGGCTCCGGTTCTGCCAAGGGTAAGGATTCCATCGGTGGTATTAAAGCTGACACTGTCTACATAGTTATCAGCATCAGTACCAGTAATAGTTAAAGTGTCTCCGACAATGGCAGTACTAATATTACCTGCTCCCACCACACTTAAAGTATCAGTGGTAGTGTTGGCAGTGGTGGTACCGCTATCTGCAGTAAAGGTAGCCCAGATATCTTGTGCCTGGCTACCCAAACTTGCTGGATCTGCCCAACTCACTACACCATTACCATCTGTTTTTAAGATGTAATCTGCAGTGCCATCAGTAGTGGGGAAGGTGTACTCATCATTGATGTTAAGACTGTTGACGGAAGCGGTGCCGGCGACGTCGAGTAAGAAGTTAGGGGAGGTGGTGCCGATGCCGACGTTGCCGGAATTGGTAATGATCATTCTGCTTGCCTGACCTTGTTGGTTAAAGTTTTCGTGACTCTCAAAAATGAAGTCTCCAGATGTGAGTTTGAGGTCAAAGCCCTTTCCTGATGCTGCGTTATCTATCAAAGTAATATCAGGAGAGTTATTTCTCAAAGCAATATCACCACCTGAACCACTAAAGCCTGCTGTTGAGCTACCAAATATGAAGTTGCCGCTGTTTGATGGGAATTTATATCGAGAGTTAGCATTAAAGATTAATTCATTAGAGGATGCATAAATGGTTTCACCAGTATCAAAAGTCAGGGTTCCACCGGCTAAATCTAAGCGGCTGGTTGGGTTAGTCGTCCCAATTCCAATATTTCCCGCTTTATCCACCACACTCACCACTGTCCCATCACTCGTCATCCACTCGGTCAAGTTACCGGTGCCAGCAGGGCCGCCTTTGACTGCCAAAGGCACTCCACCCGCATACGTTGCACTCAGGGTCGCCCCTGGGGCCTCGAGGTACCCTTTGGAAATAACGCTGCCGATGCCATCGGGATCGAGCACGATGTCGCCGTCAGTTCCGGGGGCGGTCTGGAGGAGCAGGCTTTCGCCTTCCAGGGTAAAGGTACCCGAAACAGAGCGTAGTTTCGGGGAAACTTCGCCTAACATCACCTCGCCACTCGAGTTCATGGTCAGGAGGGTGTTGACGGTGGCCGCTCCTGAGGCGTCAATCGGGTAGCCCTGGATAGTCTCAGCGTTGAGGGCATAAGCGACAGTGCGGATGGGCTGGCGGGGTGCTAACAGCTCGCTATCTACTTTCACTTCCAGCCAAACATTGCTGTACTCGGTAAAGACCTCTTCACCGATGGCGCCGCCGCAGTCATCGCCTAGATTGACAGTGAAGATGCCGTCTTGGTCTGGATCAACTGTACAACCAAAGGAGTCCCAGAGGAGATTGTCGGAATTAGTCTCATCATCATAGAGATAGAACTGCATACTAGTGGGGCTGGTGACCGGATTTAGCGCCTGGTCGGTCAGTCTGCCCTGGAATGATAAGACTCGAGCGGGGGCAGTGGGCTGGCTGGGGTAGGCTAGTTGGGATGGTACTTCGAGGAAAAACTGCCGGTAGCCAAAAATGCCAATGCCAGCCAGGAATAATAACACTAAGGCCAAGTTTAAGTAGGGTAGTAACCAGTGCCAGAAGAGGTGGGGGAAGAGGTTGGCCTTATGGGCGGTATTAAACTGAGCGGCTGCCGCTGTCGGCTGTTGCTCTCGATCTGAATGCTGGGCTTTTTTATCTCTAATCTTCTTAATTTTTTCTTGAGCAGCTGCTTCCAGAGTGGTGGCTTTTGCCTCAGCTTGAGCTTCTGCCTCAACCGCTTCTTCACCCGCTTTTTCAACCGCTTCATCTTCCTGATTTTCTGCCTCGACTTCTGCTTTTTGACCAGCTGCTGTGGAGGAGCTTTCTGGCAAAATATTTTCCAGCCTGACTTCATTCAGCCAGTGCAGCTGACCAGGCTCAGCTTCGTCAAACACCCCGACTTTATCGGCCCACAGTCCAAATTGGCAGATGGAGGATAATTTTCGGGTAATGCTTGATTCCTTTAAGCCTTTCTCGAGTTGATACTGAGCAAACTCGGCAAGTTTGGGTTTTGTGAATAGGCTTTTGAGCTCATTTTCTTTTGCAAATCTTACAAACTGATTGATATCAGAGCGATAGTTTCTGATGGTTGAGCTTGAGCAGTTTTCTTCAGCAAGTGCTAATAAGTACTCACGGAGATAAAGGCTAGTCTGGTGAGGTGGTTGCTGTTGAATAAACTTGCTGATTACCTGTTTGATCTCGTCAGTAGCTGGGTGGTATTGGAGGAACTGCTCAACTTCCGCTACTTCCCACTGATTAAGATCTGCCTTGCTTTCTATGAACTCTGCCAAAACAGCCTCAGCAGCTAGATTTTGCTCAGCAGGCAAAGATTGGCGTTTGAGAAACGTGGAAAAACTGCGAAAGATGGTGGACAGGTAGTGGCTTGGAGCAGTCATTTTTAAGTACTTTTTTGGTGACAGTCTAACTTGGTTTATTAGACAGTTTTTTCGGCCTATGATTAGACTATGCCACCTCGAGAATGCAGTCAATACTCGGGAAAATCTTGAGAAAATGGTATCGGGTTATTCCTAGGTAAAAATGGGCTTTAAATTGGGGTGTTGCTGTAATTTTTCACATGTTTTCACAGCAGTAGAAGTGGATCAATGTGTTTGGGCATAAATTGGTCGCTTCAGTTTCTGCAGAGTTTTACCCACTTTTTGCCACTTGTGGAAACCGATAGAAAGTAGGTAATATATGAAGTAATAGTTGCACATATATTAAAAAAAGGCGGCTGTACTCGGGGTAGAAGTGTGATAGCTACGTAAGGATTTGGTAAGTTGATATATTTTGACTACTTCGGGTCAAGACAAATGTGGAAAACTTTTGAAAATATACCTATTAAGATCTGATAATAAACATCGCAAATGATACAACTATTAGAACTACGTCTGGAAATGATAACAAAATGAAAGAGAATACCGAAAAACTGCTTTGTTGGCTGGCTGATGACCAAGACGATTCTTACAAAGAGACTTTTACCATTACTTACGCTGAATTAGAGCTGCTGTTGCCAAAACTCACCGCCGGTGGCAGACGGTCTTTGATCAGATACTTGGCTGATCAACGCTTAATCAGAACGGAACGGCTGGGCAGGCAGACCTATATCAGTCTCACTAGTCATGGTAGAGAAGCGCTCAGCGCTCAACTTCCGGCTTTTCGAGAGGGATTCCGACGGTGGCAGGGTGAGTGGAGCTGTTTGACCTTTTGTGAGGCGCCAGCTGGCGACCCCGGCTTCCGGTATCTACGTCAGCTGCTGCTCAGTCACCAGGCATTTTCACTAAGCAGAGGCGTCTATCTCTATCCGGGAACATTGCCGAGTGAGGTACAGCATGTCTGCCGACAGCTCTATTTAGGGTCGGTAGTAGTTTTTACGATTAAAGAATGGCAATTTGGTGATGAAAGAAGTTTGGTAAATGAACAGTACATGTTATCGGACGTGGCAGAACTTCTATCTGGAATTAGCAGAGAGATAAATCTGTTGCTAGGAGAGTTTGAGAATGAAAAAGAATTGACACATAGTTTTCAAAAACAAATCTTTTCGGTATTTGATCGCTTATTTGAAATCATCGTTCAAGATCCCGGCATCACTCATCACTATTTTCCCCAAGTAGAGCATGGAATTGAGCTGTTAGGTAAACTTCGGCAGCTTTACCGACGCAATAACGTCAAAATAACTTAGTTATAAGTACCTAGATTCATTTCTCTGTTGCTTTATTTGGCTAAACGTCGTTTCTATCTGGTAGTAGCTCCGAATTTTTAGTAGTAGCCACGCAAGAGAGTGCGCCTTATTTTATCTGAGGCATTATGATCTACTACGGGCAGGTTATGGGCGTCAGACTTCGGGTTTAACAAATCTGACAAAAACGATTAATAGAAAGATATAAAAAGATATATTAGTAACAAAATATGGACAAATGCGGTAATAAACAACTCGAGTATGCAAGAATAAAGCGAGTAAAATGCGGTAATCGCCACTAAGTCAAAAAATTCTGCAGAAATGATGCGGAAAAGAGTTAATGACACGAAATGAGGTAATTGGGTAGGGGTTGAGGTTGAGAAGTCTGATTAGTCTTTTGAAGAAGACTGTACTTAGGTTGGAAGCTGTGGACCGAATAAAGTAGAAGCTCCGTAACTTAGTTAGGATGAGGATGAAAGTCTTTAGCTGATATCAAACAAACCGCATCTAATCTTTACTCCGCCATCTTACTCATCACCACTGTGACGAATTTCGGTTCGGCAGTGGTATCAATGGTATACAGGTTAGCGCCGCCACCTTCTTCCCAGAAGTAATGGGGTTTTACCACCACCAGCTGATACTCAGCCTTAGGCACTGAGGCCTCAAAAGCGCCCTTAGCATCGGTGGTGATCACTGCGGCCAGCTGATTAGTAGTCGAGTTGATTAAACGGACAATGGCGTGTTCGAGCGGCCGGCCTTGTTCATCAGCTACTAGACCGGTCACACTCGGGATTTTAAACCAACCTACTGCCTTCCAACCCATCATTAGCACATATAACCCAAAGATCATCCAATTCCAGACTGTCGGGAAGATTAACGTCAAGACGCCGGTAATTAAGAATAATGGGAAAACCAAAGCTGAAGAGTAACGGCTCATCTTGGCTAAAGCTACCCTCAACCGGTACTTCAAACTGCTACTTTCACTGGTGCGAATTGGATCAAGCGGAATTAAGAATAAAATCTGATCGTCGTTTTTCTTATCAATGACAAATGTTTCACCTCGATAATGATCTGCCAACTGCATGTAAGAGGGACGGGGGTGATTAGTGGGGAAGCGGTAGTCTTGATGTGCCACAGTTAGGTTGTACTTGCCAGGTGGCAGCTGGACGTTGCTGTAAATACCATCAGTACCAGTCACGACAGTTTCAATCATGGGCAAGGATAATGTTGGGGTGGAACTATGAATCGCCATATTGGCTGAACTTTTCGCGTCAAGTGAATTTCCTGTCGCAGTTTGGTTGGAATTGACCCCTACTTCTTGAGTAATGGTGATCAGGGCAAATGGAATTCCACGATGGGTTTTGCTGTCATAAACCATACCCTGAGGTTTACCAGTGGGGAGCAGGCCGATAGCTTGGAGCAGCCGGACAAGTAGGTGTAGTGAGAACTGACTGCCAAACTGAGTAGCAACAGCCGCGGTAGCCAAGAGTGGAACGGTAGTGGCCACGACTAGGGCTGAAAAAGGAGCTAAATTTTTGCCGACATTAATGATTCTTTCCTGTGTTTCAGGTGGAATATTATCTACAATCGTCTTAAGTGACAACGGCAGTCGCTCATAAGTCTCCTGCAGAAATTCATAAGCTAACTCGCGGGCAGGAGTGATGGGGATGGCGAAGAGCGGTGGAGGTTCGGGAGTGGTGGGTGCACCAGGGGCACCAGGTTCTCCTGGCTGAGTGGGGCCACTAGGCTGAACAGGTGTGGTGGGCGGCGGTGATATTCCTGGAATAGCATCACCGGGAGTGGCGCTTGGTTCTGGAGAAATGGGTGGGTAAATAATGTAATCCTGCTTAACAAAAAACTCAACGCCGTTTAAGACACTAATATTGCCAGCCTGGTCTGTGATTAAAAAGTCCAGTTTCATCACCACTCCTCGGGGTAAAATGCCCAGCAAGTGACCCCAGTTGCCATTGATATCTATACCATCGGTAAAGTTTTGGGTAGGATCATCTGGGATGGTCACGGTCAGCATCACGGTTGAGCCAGGCTCACCCACGCCGTACAGCTGCGGTTCATTGACACCGATTTCGATTGGGGCACTGGGCAGAGTTGAGGTATCATGAGCGGAAATATTAGTCGCTACATCACCGAGCTGAGTCAAGACAAAGCTGGGGGCTTGCGAATCAATGGTGAAACTCCAGGTGGCAGAGGTAGTGCGGTTGTTGAGTGTGTCGTAAACACGAACCTTCCAGGTGTGAGTGCCGTTGCTTAAGGAATCTTTAATGGTCAGCGTAAATTTATTTTTAGCGGCATCATAAACTAAGGAGTAGTCATCGGTGGAGTGAGTGTTGGGGGTGATGTTGTCCAAGTAATCACCGCCATCTAGAGAAATTTCATAATGAGAGATGCCATTTTCATCAGTTGAGCCGGTCCAGACAAAAGTAACTAAGCTGGTGGTGACAAAACTATTGTTGCTAGGCGAGATTAGGATGGGAGTAGTGGGAGGGGCGTTATCTTTAACGGTGGCAGTGACGGTGGTGTTTTCTGTTTTAGGATCAACGGTCGGGGCAGCCCAGACTGATTGGGTGAAGGCAACGGTTAAAAGGAGAGTGAAGACCAGTAAGACAGGCAGAATAGTTAATTTTGACTGGAAAATGGACAACAACTGAGTTGAATTGTGGCGGGCTGAATCAGCTAAGGTAGAGTATGAATTAGCCATGTATTCATGTGTCAAATTGGTTTAGTTTTTCAGCTTCTAACTCTTCAATCTTGCGATTGAGTTCTTCCAGCTGTTGGTGGTTATTATTACGGCGATGCTGGCCGTGGCGGCGAATGACAATGATCAGCACAATCAGGGTAAAGATAACTACCAAACCAGCTAAGATGATGGTAATTGGCAGCAGCCAGAAGGTCTCAACAGCCATCGCCACTTGACCTTGTTGGCCAAAACTCATCACAACTTTAGCTTGATAAGGGCCAAAACCCCAGATACGATCCCACTCGCCCTCGAACTCACGGGCAATAAAAGGAAAGACATTTTTGGACTCAATCTCAATTGTCTCGACTTTTTGGCCAAATAAATTATAAATTTCGACCCCAATCTGAGGATTCAAATGGATGTCTGATTGATTATCAACTTCAAAAGAAAAGGGCACTGGTCCCATCTCGCTGAATTTAGGAATTTGGAAGTTGCGGATAAAGGCAGCTTCGTTAATGGGGCCATCAACCATGAAGTAAAGCAAAGTGCCAACTCGCTGCTGCAGCTGAGAGGCTGGAGCGGGCTGACCGGCTAGTTCATCAACAGCACCACCAGTGGCGGGCTGATGAGTGATCATGGCGTAGTGACCGCCAGGCAATGCATCCTCAGGGACTTCAATGACGATGTTGATGGTAGCAGCTTCACCAGGAGCAATCTCATTGACGCTGGGTGCTAAAACTAGCCAAGAAGCTAAGCTCCAGCGATTGGAAACTTCCTCTTGGACTGGGATGGGAGTGGAGCCATTCTGATCAACAATAAAATCAAAAGCTTGCGAAGTGACGGTCATGGGGGCAGAGCTGCCGTTTCTAACTCTGACGCTGGTCTGAATGGTCTCGCCAGGAGCGGCTTTCAGAGTAAAATCCTCACCTAAGCGGGGTGGAATTGCAGTCAGTGAAGACGCAGTCATTTCTGCCTGGGGAGTTGCTTGGGGCGTAGCTTGAGGAGCTACCACCTGAGGAGCATCAACCTGGGGAGCATCAACCTGAGGAGCATCCTGAGCAGAAGCAGCTGGGGCGAAGTGAACTAAAGCTAGTGCGCTTAGACCAATGGCGAAGGCGCTGAGGGCGGTGAAAGTGAGAATGTGACGGGGGGCAGGCTGGTTCATAATGCTTTCTTTTTTCGCTTGTTATCTCCTTAAAAAGTGGCGGTAGCGGTGTAAGTAATATAGTTTTCGTAGTTACCGGCTGGGGTGGTAACGGAAGGAATGATCCGGTAGCAGACGTTAAGATCTTCGGCATCAGCAACTGTGTTGCTACCAAAAATTTCGACTGGTAGTTGGCCACTCTCAGCATCAGCAAACTGACGGGCGCAGTAGGTGCCGGTACAAGCTCCTCCGACAGTGTTATAACTGAAGGCTTCGGCATTGCCGTTACTAATATTATTATCGGTGTCATGCAGGGAGAAACCAAAGCCCTTAGCAGCGATGGTATTCCACTCTGCTTCCACCGTATGAGACATGATGGTGGCATCACCGGTAGAGTCATTAATACAGTTGTCAGTGTTATTGGCAGCTGGATCACCAGTGCAAGCGACTCCATCAAGGCCGAGTTGGTCATTCGCCAGGGCGGTGACGGTATAACCATTCGCGGCATTGGTGGAGACGGTCAGGGTTTGAGCGGCATTAGTAAAACCATCAAGAGCGATTTCACCAAATGGGACCATGGTGGGTGTGGTGTCAACATCAGTAGAAATTCCACAAGTGTTAGTACCTTCCGCCACTCCTTCAATCTTAAAATTAAGCTGGGCCGGCACGGAGGCGGTAATCCGGACGGCTTCAATAAAGCCAACTTTTACAGTAGTGGTGTCAATGACGCCATCAGTGCTATCGAGGTGTTGGAGAATAATGGGGTGAGTGTCAGCAATACCCTCATCATGATCAGCCACGGGAGCGGGGTTAATTAAATTGTCGATGACAATGGCATCATTGGTGGTGCCATCAAAAACTGTGCCGCTGCCGCCTGTACCAGTGTAGGAGCATTCAAAGACGTGGTAGTCTGTATCGCCAATGGTGAGTGAAGCTGGTGCGGAGGTGCCAGCAGCAAAAGTGTAGCCGGTGATGTTAGCTGGGCAAGTCACGGTGGGGGTGGTGTTGTAATCAAAAGCTCCTTGGTCTGGTACGCCATCATTGGGAGTGGTGTCATGGGCTGGTACTAAAATTCTAAAGGCCCCATCATTGATAGCATTAGCAGTAGTGAACCGGACAGTATGGGTGGCAGTTTGCACTCCAATCACGGGATCATCCTCATCGGCATCACCTGCTGCTAAAACATCTGGAGCAGTAAGATAAAAGGTGGAGTCTGAGCTGGTGCTAGCGACATTATAGGTGTTGGCGCCTATGGTTAGTTCATCGCCCTCAACTAATTGGCTGGTCGAAATTGAAGGTGAGCCAGCGGTTTTAATTTCCACTACAGAGGTGCCGGTAGTATTATTAGCACTTAATGCTCCTAAAAATGACAACCTGGAGTTAGAAAGAGTCACAGAGGCATCGGTTAAGGCCAGAGAATAACTATCTTGGGTAATGAAGCCGGCACTTAATAAGAAGCCAACTGCTAGCACAACACCCCAAACTTTTTTGTGGGTAGAGGAAACTTTCATAGATATTTTCTCCAGCAGCTAACTGATTTTTTTATTACTAAATTATTACACCACTGATGTGATTAAGTATACTCACTTTTTTTTCTCAAAAGCAAGAGTGAAAAAGGGTGGAGAGCTGAGTTGGAACGCAAAGTTGAACAAGTTCTGTTTTCATTAATTAATTTTCTGGCTCGTTCTTTTTTCCCAGCCCAAGTATCCGAGATAAAGCAGGACACCTAAAATTATTAAGCCCAACACAGAAAAGGGAAAAGCAAAGACAGTTTGAGTTTGCTGTTGAAGCTGTTCGGTGCCACTCGCACTGCTTAATTGAGCATTCACTTGATAAGGACCAAATAAGAGTGGTGGGCTGTAGGCAAATTCGGCAAAGGAGATTTCTGATTCTGGATCAAGTTCAGCTGGATCTTGCTCTAAACCACGCAGGCGGCGAGAGTTGTTGGCTAAAACAACATCGGGATAGATGTGCCAGTGGCGGAGTTGTTGTTTGTTCCAGGCGTTAATCAGTGTGATTTCGCCAGTGGCGGCGACGGCATTTCGACCGGTATTTTTAGCAGTCAACTCAAATTTAAGTTGACCAAAAGTGTCAATAAAGCGTGGTAACTTGAGAGAAAGAATTTCCAGCTGACCATGATTATCCAGATCATTCTGCACGGCCAAGATAATATTGCTGGCAATGCCACCAGCGGTCTGGGTAGTTTGAGCTGGCGGAGTAGTTTGAGCTGGTGGGGTAGTTTGAGCTGGTGGGGTGGTGGCGTCGGTCTTGCCTGCAGGGTTGGTGGAGGTACTGGCAGAATTATCGAGCTGCGCATAATCGGGAGTGGCAGTTAAGAGCAGTGAGAGCGGAAATTCGCGGCTGGGCGTCTCGGCTGGGGGAGAGATCTTTAAACGCAGTTCAATTTCGGAATTTGGTTCCAGCTGAAAAGGCTGATTTAATTCGAGATCAGAGTTGGCGAGCGTGATGAACTGCACTTGAGAAGTAGGCTGAAGCTGGGGCTGGCCGGATAAACCGTCCGTAGCAAAATCGACTAAATTGGCAGTGATGGTCACCGGAGCTTGGCCGCCGTACTTGAGCTTGATCAGGTGAGTGGTGGATTGACCTGGCTGAACGGTTAAATAGGCGACTGGAGGAGTGATAGTTAAGTTGAGATCTGGTTGGGTTTGGGCAAAAGCAGGCGTGGCAGCGGTCATGGCAGTGAAGGCGGAGAAGGCGGCGAAGGCGGTAAAGAGGGTGGTGAAGGCGGTAAAGAGGGTGGAGACAGTGATGACTGTAGCAAATTTAGTTAGTTGCAGGGGTGAGAAGCGGCGAATTTTTTTCATTTTTAACATTTTTTTATAGATTCAACATATTAATCAGCTCGTTAATAACCTGGGACAGCTACGTAAACAATGCCTGTTTGATAGTTGCCGGCGGCGATATTACTATTAATACCGGCTTTATAAGTGATGGTGCCGGTGCGATTAGTGACGATGTTAGCACTGGTCATGATGGCTTGCATCTCTTCGCTGGCGGAACGGTCGGCGAACTGACGGAAGTAGGTGGTGTTGAGGAAATCGGCGGCGGCATCGTCGCTCAAGACATTAAAGCCGAAACCCGCCACTGACTGGTCCGTCCAAACCTGGGCAGTGGTTTCATCGCAGCCGCCGCCATCACACGTCGTATCGGGAATAAAATCAAGACCGTTGCTGTGCTGCAGCGGATGAAGCTCGTAAGCATAAATGCTATAGCCGCCAGCACCTCGAGTAGTGATGGTCAGACTATTGGTCGCCGTTGAGTGTTGGCCAATCATCAACTCTCCCAGATCAACCTGCGCTCGGTCAATACTAAATCCAAACTCCTGAATCTGGTAAATGTACTGAAAACCGCTGCCGATAAAGAACTCGGTACTGCCGTAAGTCCCAAATGGTCCCGCTCCGGTTTGACCCATGGTGTATGTTAGTCGCGTATCACCATCATTAAACTCGCCCGAACCAGTATTAAAGTTGCCGAACTGAATCACGTACGAGTCAGATTGCAGTCGATCTGCCTGCACCGGCAGCACCAGCCAACCTAGTTTCGCCACCCAACTCGGCTGCACCAGCCCCGTTAATAGCACTAAACTAGCTAGGCTAATTCCTACTCCAGCACTAAATCTTACTATTTTCATCTAGGTATTTTGCTTCTTAATATGGTTCATTAGTTTTTCGATTTCGATTTTAATAATAGTAATCTGCCCGTAAATTGTGGGGCTATTGCCTGGGTAGTTGCTCAACTCTTTTAACTGATCTAGTTTAGGTGAAAGAAACTCGACTAAAAACTTTTCCATGGCGTTGGCATCATAATTTACTTCCGCCAACTCCTGCTCACTTTGATCAATAATGTACTGATCGGTAATAACTTCTTGATGCTGCTTGCGGGCAAAGAGAAAAAACAACATCACAATCGGTAGGGTTGCCAGTGAGACTAATTCATGCTGATTCAAGGCAGGGTTTAAGGCGAAGTGAAAGAGTAAAATCAGCATGGAGATGATAATGCTGGTGCCAATTTGACTGGAAAAAATGATGAAGAAAAGATGAATGTAGCTCAAGGGAAAAAACCAGGATGCCAAGTTGCCGGTACTGCCAATCAGGAGTAAAAAAGCAAAAGTGGCCAAAGCGGTCTCAATGCTCATCCGTGTGGGTAATATTTGCCAAAATTTTGCTCGAGTGGCGATTTTTACGGCAGCATAAATTAGCACCACTAATGCCATGGCCTGTAATGAGTATTTTTCCAGTGCTGGAGTCATTAACCAGAGATAAGCAAGACCAATTGCTAAGGCAAGTAAAAAGGTGTGCAAAGCAGCTGGCAGAAGTTTTGCTTGGACAGGCATGGATTTAGTATAGCGTAGAATCTTGGTATAATCACCAAATCACGCTTATCTTAAATATATCTTATCTAAATGGCGCTTAGTTATGTCTGAATTTTACGATCACCGCACTATTGAGGAAAAATGGCAGCAGTTTTGGGCGGAGCACCAGCTGTTTCAACGAACTGAAATTCAGGAAATTACTCATCCTGAACAAAAAATGTACCTCTTATATGCTTTTGCTTATCCTTCAGGCTCAGGATTGCATGTTGGTCACGTCGAGCCCAAGACTGCGCTCGACATTTTAGCTAGATTTCACCGAATGAACGGCAAGCAGGTGTTTTTCCCAGTGGGTTGGGACGCTTTTGGTTTGCCAGCCGAAAACTATGCCATTAAAACCGGCATTCCACCAGCTGAAACTACTGCTGAAGCGATCAAAAACTTCAGCCGCCAGGTGCAGCGGATCGGCATCTCTTATGATTGGGCGAATGAGATTGCGACCTGTGATCCTAGCTACTACCGCTGGACGCAGTGGCTGTTTTTACAACTTTACCAGGCAGGTTTAGCTTATCAGGGTGTGGGCATGGTGAACTGGTGTCCTTCTTGCCAGACTGTCTTGGCGAATGAGCAGGTGGTCAGTGGCCGCTGCGAGCGATGTGACTCGGAAGTGGTCCAGAAAGAGATGAAGCAGTGGTTTTTCAAGATCACTGACTATCAAGATGAGTTAATCTCTGGTCTAGATCAAGTTGATTGGCCGGAGCCGACCAAGCAGCAGCAACTAAACTGGATTGGCAAAAAAGAGGGTGCTGAGGTCAGTTTTGAGGTAGCGAGAAATACTGATGCTGGAGGTGCCGAGTCTGGGAGCGCCAGCGTTGGTGCCGCCGAGATCACCTGTTTTACCACCCGCTTGGATACGATTTTTGGAGTGTCTTTCTTAGTGTTATCGCCAGAGAAATATCGGGAGTTGGGTTTGGCTAAGCAGATTAGGGCTGAGGTTTCTGAAGAGAAAGCGGCTCAAGTGGCAACTTATGTTGATCATGCCTTTAAGAGAACTGAAGAGGAGCGTCAAGTAGGCGAAAATGACAAAACAGGTGTTGATACTGGTCTTCAGGCACTTAATCCAGTTAGTGGTGAGTTGGTGCCAATCTGGGTAGCAGATTATGTGTTGGGCGGATATGGCACTGGGGCAGTGATGGGTGTACCAGCTCATGATGCTCGCGACTGGGCTTTTGCCAAGAAGCACGGTTTAGAAATTAAGCCAGTAATCGAGAATGAAACAGTGCCAGCTGATCAATTTGATTTAGCAGTTTGGCAAGCAGCTTATGCAGAGCCTGGCCGGATGATTAACTCGGGTCAGTTTGATGGACTAACTTATGAGCAAGCTCGAGAACAACTGAGCGCCGCTTTTCCTGATCAAGTTAAGCTGACGACAAACTATAAACTCCGCGATTGGCTGATCTCTCGCCAGCGGTATTGGGGAGCGCCGATTCCGATTGTGTATGACCCTGATGGTCAGCCTCATCCGGTCAAAGAGGAGCACTTACCCTGGTTGTTACCCACTGATGTCGAGTTTAAACCGACCGGTGAGTCGCCGCTCAAACTTTCTCAAGAATTTAAGCAGCGGACCGAAGAGCTCTATGGTAAAGGCTGGACACCAGAGTATGACACCATGGATACTTTTGTTGACTCGAGCTGGTATTACTTGCGCTACGCTGACTCTGGGAATTCTGAGCAGTTTGCCAGTGCGGAGATGTTGGAAAAGTGGCAGCCGGTAGATTTTTACATGATTGGGCCAGAACACGTGGTGTTGCACTTGTTGTACTCGAGATTTTTCACCAAATTTTTGCGCGATCAAGGTCATTTAAACTTTGATGAGCCGTTTTTGAAACTGCGTCACCAGGGGATGATCTTGGGTCCAGATGGCAAGAAGATGAGTAAGAGCAAGGGCAACGTCATCAACCCTGATGACGTGATCGAGAAATTTGGCGCAGACACACTGCGAGTTTTTGAGATGTTCTTGGGTCCGATTGATGCGGATAAGCCCTGGGACATTAATGCCGTCGCTGGCGTCTACCGCTTTTTGCAACGGGTTAATCAGCTGGTCCGGCGTTGGCAGGCAGAGAATGGTGCTGCGGAGGGGGCCAAGGAGGCGGCGGCTGAGTTGTCTAATAATCAAGACAAAAGGTACTCAAAACAGTTGCAGCAGAAGCTGCATCAAACCATTAAAAAAGTAACTCACGATCTGCTGGAATTGAAGTTTAACACCGCCATTGCAGCCATGATGGAGCTGGTGAACGTCTGGGAAAACGAAGTGATGATGAGTCGAGATGAGGTGATAGCCTTTATAAAAATTCTGGCGCCATTAGCTCCCTTCTTGGCTGAGGAGCTGTACCACCAGGTTGGCGGAGAGGGTGATCAGGTCAGTGTTCACTTGGCTGCCTGGCCAGTTTGGGATGAATCTTTGGCGCAAGAGGAGACAATTCAGTTGGCAGTGCAAGTTAACGGCAAGGTTCGAGGACAGTTAGCGGTGGCGAGAGCAGAAATTAACCATCAAGAGCAGATCTTGGCTGATGCTAAGGCGCTGCCTGAGCTGCAAAAGTGGCTGCTTGAGGGCGAAATTGTCAAAGAGTTATATATTTCCGGTAAAATTGTTAGTTTTGTTGTTAAGCCGAAATAGGTCGGGTGCTGAGCAGCTGAAAATCTTCTCAGTCATACTTTTCCACTTATGCACTTTTTTAATGCTACGGTTGGTGTTACCAGTCGGGGTTTTAATGGCGTTATGTTTGAAGTACCCACCCCGCGGCTTTGGCTCGCGTTGTCAGCAGAGACATGGAAGATGATACTCTTCGGTTCCATGAGCCTGCTGGGGCTAGCTGCGGTGGTGGGCGGATTATATTTATTAGCCAGAACTGGTCAGTTAACGGTAAAAAAGACAGGTGCTGATGCTGCTAAAGTTTCCTCTCAATCAGCCACTGCAGCTTCCTCCCAGGCGGCGACGGACGCAGCGGCCTCAAAATCGGCAGTTGGTGATGATTCAGCTGGCTCAGCATCAATGACTGACCGGCTTAACCACATTTATATAGATATTAGTGGGGCAGTGGTCAAACCGGGCTTGTATGTTTTAGATCGAGAAGCTCGAGTAGCGGAGTTGATTGAACAAGCAGGTGGATTTACTGAAGAAGCTGATGTTAGGTACGTTACGCAAGAGTTGAACTTGGCGGAGAAATTAACCGACGGTCAGAAAATCTACATCTGGACCACAGCCGAGATGTTCTACCAGAGTCAGCTGGCAGATCAAGCAGTAGCAAGTTCTGCTAGTGCTGTCAGCTCTTCAGCGATGGCTGGGCAGATCTCAATTAATAGTGCGACCTCTCAAGAATTGGAGACTCTAGCCGGCATTGGAGAGAAGCGGGCGGAAGATATTATCGGCCATCGTCCTTATGTTCAAATTGAAGATTTAGTGAAGCAGAAAATTGTCACGGAGAAAATTTTCAACGAGATTAAGGCACAACTTAGTTTGTAGCTATTTTTACATCAAAATGGCTCATCACTATCAAAAACAGATATTTCGTGTCAAAAAGTTGATGCGTTAATAATAGTATGCGGTGTTCACAAACATATACTTTGATCATCTTGAGTATATTTATAATCTGCAAAAATATTGCAATTATAAAAAAGACCCAAAATGATCGAGTCAAAAATGACACCGAACTCAGTTTCGTATTACCGCATCATGATCCGCGCTGTTACTACCAAGAGCAAGGTTTTTCCTTCACTTTGCCCAATTGTAAGAGCTATGTTATAGGTTCAAAAATTAAGCTAATTGGCAGTGTGGATGAGGCAGCTGCTAAAGGTTTTTTTCAGCAAAAAAGATTGTCAGTTCGGACGACTGAGCTTTTAGCGCCACAGCGATTTTCGGTGGGTGTTTGGTTTTGGAAAATTCAGCATTTATTAGCCGATAAAAAATTGAAGTTTTGCGTGATTTTAGAACAGCTGCTGCCTGAACCAGAGGCGGGGTTCATTTGTGGAGTTGTATTTGGTGGCACAGCCTCTCTACCAGAGGAAATTCAGCAAAACTTTCGCTTGACTGGCTTGACTCACGTCTTATCTGCCTCGGGTTATAACGTTTCTGTTTTGGCTGGACTAGTGATGATACTGCTGGCAGGTGTGCCGGGCAGATGGCTAAAAGTTGGATTGGCGCTGACAGTGATTTGGAGTTATGTGCTGATGACTGGAGCGGGGCCGCCCGTTTTACGGGCGGCCATTATGCTGACGATAAATTTAGTGGGTGTAAAGCTCTTATTTAGGCAATACCATCTCTTGTGGAGCCTTTGGATAACCGCCTTGCTGATGCTGATTTTAGCGCCCTGGTATGTGCGAAGTTTATCCTTTTGGCTGTCACTAACAGCCACGGCAGGGATAATCCTGTTTTTGCCAATTCTAGAGGGTTCCCAGGGTATTTTTTGGCGATGGGAAACCAGTCAAGTATTGCCGGATCTAGGCGAAGCCGGTGTTAATCATCAACTGCTTGCCCAACCCGCCACCCAAGCGCCCATCCGCCTGCTATTTACTCGAGTATGGCAGACCGCTAAAGAGTCATTATTGGTGACACTAACTGCTCAGCTACTGACCGCTCCGCTAATTTTGGTGACTTTTGGTGAGTTGAGTGTGATTAGTCCAGTCGCCAACACGCTGTTGTTATGGCTAACACCTCTGGTAACTATCGGCGGTCTGCTGCTGATGCTATTGGGCAGTGGACTGCAATTATTACCGCTACTTTGGTCTGTTTTGGCGCCAACTCTAGCCTGGCTTTGTTGGCTGCCGGCGCATTTATTTCTCGAGGGTGTGAGCTGGTTAGGTAGGTTTGAGTGGGGTCTAGTCAGCTGGCAGTGGAGCTGGGCAGCAGTTTTCCTCTGGTGGAGCGGTTTAATAGCTTGGCTGATTCATTTCAAAAGAGAACAGTCTAAAGAGATCAGTCTAGAGAGAGCAGATAGAATGGAGAGCAGATAGAATAGAAAGCGAGATGAAGTTTTTTTACTATTTATCAATGCTGGCGCTAGTGATTGCTGCCACCACTATCTTAATTTGGCAGGAATGGCCGGATGATCACTTGCACGTGATCGCTTGTGATGTGGGGCAGGGTGATGCCATATTAGTTACGTATGGATTTCAGCAGTTATTAATTGATGGTGGTCCTAATGATGATGTTTTGCAGTGTTTGGGTGAAGAGCTGCCGTTTTGGGATCGGACAATTGAAGTAGTTGTCGCTACTCACGCTGATGCTGATCACATTGGCGGTCTGCCCGCGGTGCTCAATCGCTACTATGTGGATGAGATGATTGTCCAACCATATCAAAGAGATACAGAGGTCTTTTCTGAGCTAAAAAGCGAGCTAGCGGACGCGTTAATGGTCGGCACAACTTTAAAAGCGCCGTTTTTGGGGCAACAGATGCGTTTTAGCCTGGAGAAGGCGACGCCAAAAATTGAGTTTAGCCTGGGACTGGTTTGGCCAAAGCTGACAATTACTGATTCCTCAACAAATGTGCCGGAATTGGTCATCACGACGTTGTCGCCTCGAGAGATCCAGGGAGAGGCAGAGGCGGAAAATTGCTTAATTACCGAAAGCACATTATCGGCCGTAAACTGCTATTTTAGCCAGGAATTAGCTGATGAAGATCAAAGTAATAACGAGTCCATCGTGCTATTTTTAGAGTTTGGTAATAATAGTGTAATACTAACTGGCGACCTCGAGATAGAGGGTGAGTTAGCACTGGTGCAGGAGTCACTAGTAAGGGACGTAGATATCTTAAAAGTAGGGCACCACGGGTCAAAAACGAGTACTGACCCCCAATTTATCGAAATAATCAGACCCGAAATTTCGTTGGTAAGTGTGGGTGAAAATAACCGTTTTGGGCACCCTTCACCAGAGGTAATGAACAGATTGATGCATTTTGATAGTCAGGTGCTGCGCACTGACCTACTCGGCACAATCGAAATTATAGCCGATGGTGATCAATATTGGGTGAAAACAGATCAAAATTAAGGTGCTTTTTTTCTCAAAAACCCGTTAATTTTGATTCAAATTGCCAAAACTTTCTCAAGTAGGATCAGTCAGAGCTGAGTTTTCTGATAATTTCACCTGGTTTTACCATGAAATAACCTGGTTTGATCATAAAATCTCCTAGTTTTACGCTGAATTTACCATCATTTCTGTCAAAAACTTCACCGACAAATCTACTTACTCACCATTGGGAATAATTTGAGTCTTTTTTATCATGAGTTAAATCTGAGAAAATTTGGCCGCCACTCCTCTCCACAGCTGACGACCAAGACTAATATATCAAAAGTCATCATCGCAAAAAACCAGAAAAAAGACGAAGTAAATTAGCTACAACCCTCAAAATAGAGTACAAAACTTCTTGAGAAAAACAAAAAAACCATTAATTTCACTTTTCACAAACTGAATAACAAAAGTGCGCAATATCTCGCCCCTTCCTACCCCTCAAAGTCCTATAAAAATATATGACTACTGACATCAATTACCCACACAAACCTCGAACCTCACCCTCAGAAATACTTTTGTGAGATAATAGAGAAATACAAGGAGGAAGCCATGGAACTCAAGGATAAAATCACTCAACTCATTGCCTCGGCCATCGCGGAGCTGGGCTTGCCTCAGCCGACTGAGATTGAGTTGCAGCATCCAGCTGAGAGCAGTCATGGTGATTATGCGACCAACATCGCTTTAAAGATGTTTGGTGAGCTGGCAGAAAAATCTTCATCACAAGCTTCGTCGCAATCTCCATCTTCGTCAGACACTTCATCTCACTACGAACAGCCGCGGCAGTTAGCAACAGCGATTGCTGACACTATCTCCCAAAAATCACCCAAGCCGCCTTTCACCGTCACAGTAGCTGGTCCCGGTTTTATCAATTTTTCCATTTCTGAACAACTTCTACTTGAAGAGCTTGTTAGCGTTATTACAAAAAGTGATCAAATTACGAAAAAAAGCTACCAGGGGAAAAACGTAGTGGTGGAGTTTACTGACCCCAATCCGTTCAAACAATTGCACATTGGGCACCTTTACAGCAATACGGTGGGTGAGAGCATCAGCCGGCTGCTCACTGCGGCTGGAGCAGAGGTGAGGCGAGCTGATTATTTTGGGGATGTGGGACTACACGTCGCAAAAAGCATCTGGGGCATGAGAGAAAAATTTGTTCACGAACTGGAGGCTGGCATCGAGGAGGCGCTGCGAGATCTAAGCGAACATCCGCTGCCAGATCGGGTGAAGTTTTTAGGAGCTGCTTATGCTAAAGGGGCAACTGCCTATGAAGAAAGTGAAGTTGCTAAGCAGCAAATTGATCAGCTAAATAAATTGCTCTATGTAATTACACAAGAACTAGCCGCTGAGGCGATGCGAGCGGAAAATCGAGAGTGGCAGCCGTTGGTAGATTACCGCCGCTATCTCGATTCGGAAACAGCCCAAAATTGGGATTATCAGCTGGTAAAGCAGATGTATCAGTTGGGTAAAAGCTGGAGTTTAGCTTATTTCGAAAGCATTTATGACCGAGTTGGGATGAGTTTTGATGATTACTATCCGGAAAGTGTGGTCGCGGAGCTGGGTATGCAGCTGGTGATGGATGGGCTGGAGCAAGGCGTGTTTGAGCGCAGTGATGGTGCGGTAGTCTTTCCAGGGGACAAATTTGGGCTGCATACACGGGTGTTCGTAAACTCATCCGGTTTACCTACCTACGAGACGAAAGAACTGGGTTTAGCGCCCGCTAAGCACCAAGATCACCCTTACGATTTGTCTTTAATTATTACTGGCAATGAGATCAATGAGTATTTCCAGGTATTGATCGAAGCCATGCGCCAGCTGGAGCCGGAATTAGGTGAGAAAACCAAGCACCTTGGTCATGGAATGGTGCGGCTGCCTGAAGGAAAGATGAGCAGTCGGACAGGAGAGATTATCACCGCTGAGTGGCTGCTCAATGAGGCAGCTGAGCGGATCTGGGACCAGCTGGCAGGTAATGAAAAAGGCTTTTCAGACTCAGAGCGGGCGCTGATTGCTGAGCGAGTCGGTCAAGCCGCGATTAAGTATGCCTTCTTAAGTTCCAGTATTGGCAAAGATATCGCCTTTAGTTTCGACGAATCACTCTCATTTCAGGGCAATAGCGGGCCATATCTGCAGTATATGCATGTCAGATGTCAGTCAGTGCTGAAAAAGGCGGTGGAGAGTGGAGTAGAGGTGAATGAGGCCGGATTAATTGAGGCAATAAGTGATATTGCTAAACAATTTGATATAGAAAATAATAGTGCAAAAGAGAGTCTTAGCCTGTCCGCTGCCGAAACTGATCTATTACGACATATTACTAAATATAATGAGATAGTTAGTAAGGCTGTTGATGAGCTGGCCCCGCATCATGTGTGCGGCTATCTGCATCAACTAGCGCAGCAGTTTAGCGTTTTTTATACTAACTGTCCGATTCTGACTGCCGACTCACCCAACCAACAGCAGTTGCGGCTGGCACTAACAGTAGCCACCAAAAAACTTTTAGAAAGCGGTTTTGAGCTATTGAACATTCAGCCAGTGGAGCGGATGTAGGTTAGGCTTGATTCTCTCCGATCGTTCTGCTTTACTAACATCAAGATGCTGTCCCGATCTCAGCGGAAAATTTTACTTTTAGCTTTAATATTTGGGCTGATGGTAATGGTGGGAGCCTCTTATTTAGTTTTGACATATTCTCCAAGAAGTGTTGATAAGCTTTTTGGCTTTTTAGGCCAAGTACCAGTGGTGAAATATCTGCCAGCCGTGCAAAACCGGCAATCAGCTGAGTTTATCATCATTGATGATCAGAGTGAGACTTTTGATTTAAAGATCAA
>CAZYRN010000010.1:0-24259 GCA_964650185.1 uncultured Pseudomonadales bacterium | reverse complement strand
TGAGTAGTTCAGCTAGTTGTCGCTGGGATAATTTGTGGCGTTTTCTTAGCTTTTTTATGTTCATATATTCTTGAGTATATCACGCACCATGTTCATGGTCAATCTTTAACTAATTTTGCTCATTTCGGGGGTTGGCGTTCTCCCCACTTTCCCCCCCGATTTGAGCCATTTTTTTCTACAAACTCTCTAATTTCATCCTCGTTGTTTAATTTAATTTCCTGCCAGTTTTGTCTTAAAATTCTAAACACCTCTACTATTAGCCAGTTCATTGTTTCATCGAGATGCTCCCCCTCGAAAGAAACTGAGATGCGCCGATCGATTGTTTCTATTTTCATATCAATAAACCTCTACTCCGTGTTTGTTTTTCATGTGTTTTTGAAAATCTTTTCATTAGTTGATGAAATAGCCGAAACCCCTTCTGGTTCTAATTGAGTCTTTCCCTAGTTTTTTTCTAACATAACCCACATACACCCTAACCACCGCTGTTTCAGCCCCACCACCCCATATGTCTATTAACAACTCATCTTGAGATATTACCTTGCCTTTACGGTCATAAAGATATTCAACCAACTTCCACTCATTAGGAGAAAGAGTATATTCTTTATTGTTTTTGATGACCGTGAACTGGTCTTTGTTTAGTTTCATATTTTTCCTCTTAGATGCCTTTCATCTCATCTAGTTTTGATTTGTAGTTGTCTATCAATCGCTCATAAACATTTCGATAAAACTCCGAGAAGTCCGGTAGATTTTCTCCAGCTTCAGTCTTAGTAGCCCAGATCGCAAAAAGAACGTTTCTCAATCTCTCACTAGGGCTTTTAGTATCAAGGTCTTTTTCCACCACCAGATTAGATAGGTTGGTATAATCGACTGGTTCTAACAAGGCATTTAACTCAATGTTTTGTAGCTCTAAAAACTCTGCTTTTTCTGGGGTTTTTAACTCGGGAGTCACCGCCGACAGTCTGAGTGAGCCATCACCCTTTGCCGAGATTGAGGTAATTTGAAGTTTGGTAGAAATGATTTTAGGCATCTGACCCCCTAAGATAAATAAAGACTGCTTCGGTGATGTGCGGCTTACTTTCTAAAAACTGGTGACAACTCTGACAGGCTTTGATGACTTGACTCCGATCACTCAATAGCTCAGGCTGGTTTTTGTACCAGAGCCGCTTATGACGGTGCATGGGCTGGAGTGGCCAGGTAGCCACCCGGCAAATCTCACACACTTCTTGAGCTTTCCACCAGTTCTGGCGTTTCAGCTCCCGACTAGCTTCAATGGTTGCGATCCGTGCTGGCTTGGTGGGTTTGGGGAGTTGATCGTCTTTGCTAAATGACATTTTCCGCTTTCAACTGATTTAGAATTTCTAAAAAGACATCCCAATCCATGAGAACATAGTTTCCCCCGCCATTTTTGCCAGTGCGGTGAGGTCTAGCGATTACCACATTCCAACTGGCTTGAGGTGACTCTCTCTCCGATTGATCTAGCCACTGTCTGACTTTGGCGATGTTGGCCTGTTTGCCGCCCTTGATTTCGAATGAGAAAATACCAGTATCGTTAAGGTCTTGGCCGCCGATTGCCGATTGCTCTAGCCAGTTGCGGTGAGCGTTGGGGAAAATGTCCTCTAAGGCTTTGGCAATTTCTCTCTCGTAAACTTGACCTCTTTTTCTACTGTTGACCATGTTTTTTCTCCATGTGATTTTTATATCTGCCCTTTGTCTTGAAAACCTTTGGCTTAGGACACTTGGTACAGATGTATCTCTTTGGAAGTCCATTGGTTTGTGGTGGAAGCGTGTACGCCCTCCTAATTGATCTTAATATTTTGCCTATCATAGGTTTTTTTCCTTTGAACATAATTTGTATTCGTTTCTGTTTTTCTTTCAACCTTACAGCTGTAGCAGTATTTTGAGGTTGAGCCGCCTAGGTATTTTTCTCCACATCGGGTGCATATTTTTTGTTTTTTATTCATTTTGTTTTTCCTGGGGGAAAGATCAAAGCAGGCTCTCCCCCAGGCTCATCAGTTAGTACCAGCTCGGCACTTGGCAGGTAGCAAAATTGCTTCCCTGACTTGCCCTGTAAATTGGTCCCCATTCATAACTCCAACCCTTTGAGATGGCGTAGGCAGTTGTCCGGGCTGATTCGTTGAAATCATATCTGCTGCCGATCTCATCGGTATGTCCATCTTTCATCATGTGTTTTCTCATCCTCACCCAGGTTTCTTCCCAGAATTGGAATGGGCCACCGGCCTTTCCGTTGTCACCATGAGCATCACTTGCTCCGTGTCCGTTTTCTCGGTGGGCCAGACAGTGCATAATCATGAGTGCTTCTGATCTATGTTCGGGCAGAAACTCCTCCACGGCATTGGCGATCATAATTGACTTTTCTACCTCTGGAAACTCTCGTACACTGCTTGTTTGTACTTCATCTGGTGGATTTGAGGATTCTCTTTCTCCAGCCTCAGCGACAGGGTTGCTGTTATAAGCAGCAAAATCCAAAAGAGGAGCATAGCCACCGCTGAAAATGACAAGAATAAGCAGAACCACCCCCACAGATCGAACCTTTTTGAGCTTGGCATATAAAACCTTTCTTTTTCTGGCTTTTAATCGTGATCTAGCTTTCATAACAGGCTTTCTGCCACTTGCTCCTCGAGTGGGCTTACTTGTATATTTTTTTGCCAATTAAGCAATTTCTGGTAAAACTCATCGTTGGGATTGGCCTCAATTCTTTCCTGAGTTTTTTTCATCGCTTGCGACTTAGAAATGGAAAAGATCTCGAAAGAAGGTGAGGGACGGGACTTTGAGGTTTCGCCTTTTGCCCGCCCCTCGAGGACGTACTTGTAGTATCCCTTGCGTGTGTTGATGATGTGTTCTTTGGCTGAGCAAAGTTTGGGATTGCCCCGACCGCAGTTGCAGCCGATCTGCTTGCGAGCATCGCTTATTCTGCCGGAATATTCGAGGATATGGAGATTATTCACCACTAGCTCGTTATAGGCGTTGATTTCCTCGTCCGGCCGGCTTCTGAAGTAATCTAGTATTCTCAACCAATCTGGTTTAGCCATGTCCCACCACCTTTCGAGCTATATCTGCATAGTTTCCCTGAAAGGGTTTGATGTCTTTAACTGCCCTCAAAGCGTTTATGTGTTCCGACGAAGTTTCGTTTTCTTGTGTATGTTCTATGTGTTTGTTTGGGTGCACTGAGTGCACTATTTTCGTGCTGTTTTTTGCACCATTTATTGCTGTTTTTTGCACCCGTGCAGATATTGCACTATTTACAGAAAGAAGAGTATAGACATTTGTGTTGTTGCGTCCGACATTTTTATCTATCGCTATCAGTTTTTCATTTTCCAAGCTCTTGAGGGAGTCGATCACCTGTCTGCGACTTATACCGGCTCTTTGAGCGATCGTGTCTAATGCGGGATAACATTCTTGCGATTTTTCATCAGCAAAAGAGCAAAGACAGAAATAAACAAGTTTGGTGCTGGGAGTGAGGTTCGAGGCTAAAACACTTTTATCCGACCAAAAGTAGGTCGATTTTCGCCGATCTCTTACTGCAATTTTGTTGCTCACTTTACTCCTGTTCACCGGTGAGGCTTTCGCCCCCAGGTCTTTTTGACCCCAGGTTATTTATATTTTTTTGAGCTTTTAAGCTCCTCTAGCCCTTCCTCGCTTGGCTGTGTGTTGCGGCAGCGGCCAGGAAGGATTAGAGAGGCTCGAATCCTCTCTTATTTGTTAAGCCAGCACTTTTCCTCACAAAACCACTTGCCGGTTTTGGGGTTTTTGACCATATTAGCCCCGCAGCGTTTACACTTCTGGCCACCGTTCATTTTGTTTTCGTAAACGTCTCCACCGCTGTCTTTAGCCTTTTTCTCCACTCCCTCTACTAAAGGTTTGACCTTTTTCATCGCACTCATCAGCTCGTCAAAGTTGTCGGTTCTGATGACGATTTGGTAGTCTCGTTTAGAATCTAAAAACTTAGAGATCTGATATTTGGGGTATTGCTTGTTGGTGGGCATATCCTCACCGAGAGTTTCGGCCACCACTTGCTCCATTAAATCTTTATCCATATATCTCCTTAATTGACAATTTCCTTTTCTAGTCTTAGGCCAATCTCTTCCAAAGAGACATCTTCTTGGCTAAAGTATTGATATTCCTCGAGAAACTTTAGAACCGCTGGAGCAGTTGTATCTTTAATCTGCTCGGCTGACTGGTTTTCAATCGCATCTCTTAATATCTCTATGGCGACTTCGAGTTGAGTTTTCATTTGTCCTTTCGGATTAAGGCTAGGTGAAGTTTCAGTACCTCACGACTTAGCTCTTTAATAAATGGCGGATATTTGTCCCAGTTAGCTTTGACTTTTTCCAGTTGTTTTTCGTAGAGTTCTAATTTAGTCATCTCCTCACCTCCGAGTTAAATTGACTTGCTCTTTCGTGATTGAACGTGTCGTGGTTTTGGTCCAGAGCCTTGATGTCTTGCTGGTGGCATTTTTTTGAGCAGTAGGGATTGCCCTTTATGCCGTGATCAATTTCCAGCCCGCAAACTATGCAAAAAACGCCATGTGTGTCTCTTAGCTGGTTGAGACTTTGGTAGTTGAGAAAGTCCTCAAAGTTTGTTATTTTGTTCATGAAATGGCGGTCTCCTTACAGGCCGCTATTTTTTTTACTATTACTGTTATATTTGCTGCTAAATTTTTTTAGGCTTTGGTGAACTGCTTGGCGAGAGATGCCAAACTTTTCAGCGATTTTTTCCATTGAGACACCCTGATCCAATAAAAGTTCCTGGTAAGCGGTTTCTCTTTCGGCTATGTGACGAGATAGAATCTTCAAAATCTCTGATCTGGTAATTGGTGTGTTTGACATACTATGATATATTCTTCTTTACTTAGTACAAAAAAACCGCCATATAGCGGTCATTTGCTCTTTTTTAGCTGTTGGGGAAGTTAGGCAATCACTTGGTTGTGATGCCCCGCTTGGATTCGAACCAAGATTAATGGCTTCAAAGGCCACTGTCCTGCCTTTAGACGACGGGGCATGAATTTAGAACCCTATTTTACCAAATTATTACTTATGGGGTAGTGTAGAATGTTGATATGACTGTGTTAATACTACATGGTGTGAAAGGATATGCTGGCAAACACTGGATGCAGTGGTTGGCAGACCATTTAGCAGAGCTAGGTCACCAGATTATCATGCCCACGTTTCCCAATGCTGATCACCCGGACCGCCAGGAATGGTTAGCTGAAGTTAGTCAACTTCTGAAGGATATTAATCTAACAGAGTTAATAATGATTGGACATTCACTGGGAAATGCAACTATTTTGGATTTTCTTGAACAGCAAGCTCAACCAGTATTTGGATTTATCTCAGTGGCAGGTTTTTATCGTACCTACCGTAGTGAATTGAATGATTATTTTATGAGTGAGCGAAACATTGATATGTCAAAGGTAAAAAAGAACATCAAAAAATCATTTGTAATATTTGGGGATGATGATCCTTACGTTCCTCAGAGTGAGCTGAATGCCTTGGCTAAAGCGTTAGGAGTTCAGCCATTAATCATTCCTGGAGGTGGGCACTTAAATACTGATGCTAGATTTATTACTTTCCCCACGTTATTAGCAGTAGTGAGGAGCATTGGTGCGAAAAAAACTTATTAATCCTAAGTTTCTCAAAGCGGCAGTTTATGGAGCTAATGACGGCATCATCACCACTTTTGCGGTGGTAGCAGGAGTGGCGGGAGCAAAGCTGGCCGCGAGCGTGGTGCTGATTTTAGGAATTGCCAATATGGTTGCAGATGGCTTAAGTATGGCGGTGGGCGATTATTTGGGCGAGCACTCTGAGCAGCGGCTACGCAAGCAGCAACAACAAGCGTTTGAGGAAGATGGCTTATGGAAGACTGGTGTAGTAACTTTTGTGGCGTTTGTGGTGGCGGGAACATTGCCGTTACTACCCTATATTGTTCATTCTTTGGGACTCTCTTTTCCTCAAGAATATCAATTTATTTACTCAATATTAGCAACTGGCGGAGCATTGTTTGTGGTGGGTAGTATGAGAACTTTCTTAACGAAAGGTTCGTGGTTAATTAATGGTTTGGAAATGCTTAGTATTGGCGCTATTGCGGCGCTAGTGGCCTACTTCTTGGGTGCGGGCATTGAAAGTTTAATTAATTCCTAAAATCAGTAAAAATTATTAGTTAGCTTCAGCAAAGCTGGGCTGAACAGCTGGTTTTTCCTGGTTCAAAAATCGCGTGACAATAAATAATAAAGTTGAGTTGATCGCCGAGATGACACACCATAGGCACCAGGCTTGAATCACCAATCCCATTAGCACCACTAAATAAATTGAGAACATGAAGCCAAAAACAGCCAGATACTTCAATCCTTGGCGGGCAGATTTGATCACCGGCAGTTTAATTTTAAGTTCTAAAAAGTTGACCACTGCTAACACAAACACCAGAGAATAAAAAAGTAAGCCATAAAAAGAAACTGGTAAGCCGGCAATGTAAGCCCACTTGCTCTCCAGGACAGCGCCGCACTCGAACGGTGGTCGGCAGACAGGAATGCGGTTGGAAAAAGTTTCAAAAGTGACGTAGCCGGCGTCGGCGATGCCAAGCATGGAGATCATGACGACTAATAAGGAGACTAATGTATTTTTCATAATTTTCATTATAGATTACTTTTTCAAGACTGTGTAAGTGTTGAGGCGACCAGTTTTGCCGTCAGCTTTAAAACGCGAGCTTTCTTCAAGACCAGAGCCAGCTATAAGTTGATCTAGCTCTGCTTTAGCAGTGTAGTGACAGTAGCGAAACGCTTGTTCGCCTCTTTTCCAGTCTAAAATGACGTCATTCTCCTCAAGTTCAGCAGGATCAAGATTAACCAAGCTAGGATCCATAATTTTCTTTTCAAAGCGTCTTTGCTTCAAAAAATTCCAGGTAGTAAAACTGACAAAACCTGGTTGGGTCACTGCGGCTGCTAAATCATTGACAAACTGCTGCCGCAATTCAAAGCTGGGAATGTGATGCAGCACACCTAAGGCGGTAATAAAGTTTGCTTTAAATGACTGAAGTTGTGTTAAAAGTTCCTCTTTTAGTAACGCTTCCACCAAATCTAACTTAATAAACTGAGACTTAATTGTTTTAATGGCAGGCTGTTCTTGAGCAATTTGCAGCAACTCTTGATTATTGTCAAAACCGTAGTAGTTGATTTTGAGTGGTGGCAGCTGTTCGGCAATAAAAGCTCCGAAGCGGCCGTTGCCGCAGCCAATATCTAAAATAGTCAGCTGTTGGTCATGGGCAGCTGCCAGCTCCTGTAAATATGGCACTAGCTTATTCCACCCCTGCCAATAGTAACTGCGTGAGTCGCTAAAGCTGGTCGCAGTTTGCTGGTAAAAGCTCTTATTAATTTGATTGAGGCGTTTAATCAGTGTCTTTTTCATAACATGTATAATTCACTAGATGTCATCATATCATTTTGACCACCAGCCGCATCAAGAGATTCTACTGTCTTTGTTTAAAGAGCTGGAGTTGTTAGTAACTACAACTAGTGCTAATTCGGCTCAGCAGCCGGCAAAAATCTCACCGCATCAACTGACTCAACTACTGAATAAATATCCCAAAGATGATGATGAGGTCTTTGCTAAAGATGAGTTAATTCAAGCTTATCGCGAACTGGCTGGCAGTCATGGATTAAAACCTTTGCAAAAACAAATTATCAGCTGGTTGCGGAAAAAACCGACACGAACTGATTCTGGGGTGACGCCCATCACTGTTTTAACTAAACCTTTCCCCTGCCCCGGGAGATGCATCTTTTGTCCCAATGATATTCGGATGCCTAAAAGTTATTTAGCGGATGAACCTGGTGCGCAGCGGGCTGAGCGTAATTATTTTGATCCATATTTGCAAACGTACAATCGGCTGCAAGCGCTACACAACATCGGCCACAACATTGAGAAAGCAGAGCTGATCATTCTTGGCGGAACTTGGTCTTACTATCCGGAGGCTTATCAAATCTGGTTTGTAAAAGAGTGTTTTAGAGCTTTGAATGAATTTGGTCAAACAGATAGTCGGCCTGAGGTGCTTGCTCACTACGAAGAGATGAACGCTCGGCTCAAAGAGATGCAAGCTCATCAACTCAGCCCCAACCCAGAAGAAAATCAGCAACAACTACAAACGCGGCAGATTCGAGGTGAGCAGTTGGCTCAATCATATAATCAAGTTGTTTCAGAAGTTTACACTGCTCCAGAAAGAATTGGCGGCTTTGATCAATATCAATCGGCCAGCTGGAGTGAACTAATTGAACAACAGCGGTTGAATGAAACTGCAAAGCAGCGTTCTGTAGGCTTAGTCATTGAGACTCGGCCGGACAATATCTCGGAGGCGGAAGTCCGTCGCATCAGACGTTTGGGTGCGACCAAAGCTCAAATCGGAGTCCAAAGTTTACAGGATAGAGTGCTGGAGCTGAATCATCGTGGTCACGATGTAGCAGCTACGCGGCGGGCATTTCGATTGCTGCGTCAAGCTGGTTTTAAAATTCACGCGCACTGGATGGCTAACTTATATGGTTCAAGTGTGGAACAAGACAAAGCTGATTTTATGCAACTGTTTGCTGATCCTGATTTTAGGCCGGATGAATTAAAGATTTATCCGTGTTCGCTGATTGAAAGCGCTGAGTTGATGCAGTATTACCAGGCTGGAAAATGGCGGCCATACTCTCACGATGAGTTGTTGGAGGTGGTTAGCTATGCCGTTGCTCAAACTCCGCCATACTGTCGTTTAACCAGGGTAATTCGAGATATTCCTTCAACAGATATTGTGGCTGGGAATAAAAAAACCAACTTTAGACAAATTGCTGATCAGCATCTAGCCAAGTCTGGAATTAAACAGCAGGATATCCGTGCCCGGGAGATTCGTCGGGAGCAGTTTGAGGCAGGTGATGCCAAATTGGATGAGATTGTTTATCAAACCAGCGCTGGTGAAGAGCATTTCTTGCAGTTCATCTTACCTGATACTAATCAAATTTTAGCTTTTCTCAGATTAAGCTTGCCCACTGAAGATTCCTATTTGGAAGAGCTGGGCAAAAGCGCCGTCATTAGAGAAATTCACGTTTATGGTCAGGCTTTAGGGATTGGCAAGAAAAATTCGCAACGGCCGCAGCATCTTGGTTTCGGTACTCAGTTAATTAAAAAGGCTCGGGAAATTGCCAGGGAGCATGGCTATCAGCAACTGGCAGTAATTTCTGCAATTGGCACCAGAGAATATTATCGGAAAAAGGGTTTTACTGATGGTGATCTGTATCAGTCATCTCAAATCGATCCCGCGTGAACTCAATTTTGCGTTGCATAACAGTTTCCAGATCGATATCTAGTTCATTAGCTAATAACACCACTGACGCGACTACATCTGCCAGCTCATCTTCCATATTTTCTCGAGTAAACTGAGCAATTTTTGATTGACGCTGCAAGTTCATGCTGGTCAAAATTTCATCTGAAAGTTCGCCTAACTCTTCCACCAGCTTCATAATCCGCGCAAAAATGCGCTGTTCTTTATTTTTCAGCGGCCAGCGCTGATTGATAAAGTCGCCGATTTTTTGATATTCGTCAGTGAGTTGTTTAATGGTCATAGTAAGATGTTTCCTCTAGTTGATGAGACACCAAATTATACCATTGATTCATCCAACCTGCCCCAATGCCAGGAATTTTCAGATAATCGGCCTGAGTTTGTGGTTGATGAACTGCCAACTGTTTAATGATCTGCTGGGTTAAAGGAGCCGTTAAAGTTCCAGTTACAGTGTTGTGTTGACGGGCTAGCTGCTGCAAACGAGTCGCAATAATTTCCTCTCGCTCATCTGTCATCATCGTTAAGTTGCGGCACCGATCGCACTGGTGGCAGCAGTGACAGTTTAATTCATTGAAGTAGTACAAAATATACTTTTGACGACAATCCTGGCTAGCAGCATAGCCGACCATTTGCCTTAACTGTGCTAATCGATGCAGGCGGAGCGGATCTGTTGCATCAGGATGTGAGTTATTGATAAATTGAGTTTGAATAACCAAATCAGCTGGATCATAAATTAAATAACAGTCAGCCAGTTGTCGATCACGTCCAGCTCGGCCTGCTTCTTGATAATAATTTTCCAGGTTGCCGGGAGTCTGATAATGAATCACAAATCTGACATTTGCTTTATCGACTCCCATGCCAAAAGCATTGGTGGCAGTGATCAGCTGCAGTTTGTTTTGCAAAAACAGATCTTGAACCTCGCTCCTCTGCTCTTGAGTTAGTCCAGCATGATAAGCTGCTACGGGAAAATCTTCTCCCCAGTAGTGTTTAATCAGCTTGGCCAAATAATCAGCTGCTTTTTGAGTGCTGGTGTAAATAATTCCCGATTGGTGGCGATGTTGTTTCAGCAGTTTAAATAGCAGCAGTTCCTTGTCAGTCATATTATTGGCAGTCAAAACATGGAAACGCAAATTAGTTCGTTTAAAAGAGTTTAAGAATATTTGCGGCTGCTGCAGTGCCAAACTATTGATAATATCGGTACGAACTTGAGCAGTAGCAGTGGCGGTGAAGGCAGCCACAACAGGTTTTGAAACCATGACTGGTTTTGAAGCCACGACCGGTTCTGAAGTTTGATTTATCGCGGCGATAAATTGACTAATCTTGAGGTAACTAGGTCTAAAATCATGACCCCACATCGAAATGCAGTGCGCTTCATCAACTGCAATTAAGGTGACTGTCAGCTGTTGGCAGGCTGCTATGAAACTTTTGGTGAGCAATCTTTCTGGAGCGACATAAACAAATTTAAATTCTCCTGCGGCTAATTGCTGCCCTCGTTGAGCCAGCTCAGTAGTCGTCAGTGAACTATTTAAAAAAGTTGCCGCAATGCCCTTTCGTTGTAAAGCTTCCACCTGATCTTTCATGAGTGAAATTAGGGGTGAGATGACAATCGTGAGGCCGTTCATCACTAAACCCGGCACCTGAAAACAAATTGACTTGCCGCCGCCAGTCGGCAGGATGGCTAAGGTATCGTGACCGGTGGCAATTGAGTCGACAATTTCTAGCTGTCCGGAGCGAAAAGCCGGATAGTGAAAATATTTAGCTAAGACAGACTGGTACGTTGAAGTAGCAGAATTTAGAACTGACTCAGACATCTCTCAATTTTATCCAAAGGAGATGACATCGACTGTAAAAAAAGTTAAGATACAAGTATGAAAAAATTTACCAAATCTTTACATATCATGACGATGTTAGGAGTTGGTGTTGTGTCAGCTGTTTGGCTGGGCTGGTCGGGTCTAGCACAAGCTCAATCACCTGCTCCCACCGCTTCACCAGCCACTGCCACGATAAGTTCAATGCAGCAAGCCGGTCAAGTAGTGAGACTTGGTGATGAGGATGGTCCTCATTTTATCGGTGGTGATGCTGTCATTATTACTGAAGATTTAGTCGGCGATGTCTATGTTGGGGGCGGCTCTGTATTAATCGAAAGCAGAATTGAAGGTGATTTAATTGTTGGTGGTGGCAATGTCACCATTGGTGGTGAGATTACAGACGATCTGCGAGTTGGCGGCGGCTCCATTGTGCTAAATGGTGTTGTTGGAAAAAATGTCACAGCCGGTGGGGGCTCCATAACTTTTGGACCATCAAGTGAGGTGGCTGGATCAGTTATAGTGGGTGCGGGGAACTTGAGTTTTGACGGTACTGTTGGTGGAGATCTTTGGGCTGGCGCAGGACTGATGAGATTGAATGGTGAGTTTGGCCAAGGAATTCAAGCTGAGGTTGGATCATTGACAGTGTTGCCAGCGGCCAGTGTCGCCAGGGATTTAAAAGTTAGTTATGAAGAAGATGCTAATGTGTCTCAAGCAGCCTCAGTAGCTGGTCAAGTGCAGATTCAGCAGTCTGAAAGGTCAAAAAGCTTTGATCGGGCAGGGGATGCAATTGCAGGCGTTACTAAAGGCATCGGCACTGCTGCCACAGTTGCCACTACCTTAATGGCTCTGGTCAGCGGCCTGATCCTACTCTACTTGCTACCGAAATTTATCGATGAGCGATCTGAGCAAATCTTAACTTCACCCGTGCCTAGTTTGGGCTGGGGTTTGATTGCCTTAATTCTGCTGCCCATTTTGGCTGTGGTGCTGATGGCCGTTGTGATCACGCTCCCTCTGGGATTCATCCTCTTATTTAGCTACTTCATCATGCTGATGATGGCGAACTGGATTACTAGTAAAGCGTTGGGTGAGAAACTGTATCAGTCAACCGATCAGTCTTGGCTCAATAACCGCTATCTTCAGTTTATAGTGGGCTTGCTGATCATCAAAGTAATTGGCTTAGTACCGGTAGTTGGCGGTATCGTGCTCTTTGGCTCTATGCTGTTAGGACTAGGTTCATTACTGAAGTGGCTGAGAGAGCTGATTTAGCAGTTTTACTCAAAAATTTCGGTAGCAGCGCCGGAAACTAAACCGAGCTGTTCAGTGATAGCATCAATTATTCTCTGCCCGACTTTCTCTGCCGGCATACCTTGCTGGCCGGTCATATCAGTAGCAGTTCCGCCTGGTAAAACAGCAAAGAGTTTAATTTGAGATGCCGCTAATTCATGGGCTAAAACTTCAGTTAGGCGCACTACACCAGCTTTAGTAGCACTGTAAGTTGCTAGAAAAGCTCCAGGAAAAATATCTACCGCAGCTTGTGAAGCGACGTTAATAATGGTGGCTGGCGACTGCTGCTGAAGCATCACTGGCAGGGCTGCTTTAATGGTGTGCATTGGTCCTCCTAAATTGACTGCAATCATTTGATCGAGTTTTTCAATTGATTCTTCTGCCAGTGGTTTCATCGATAAAATACCACAGTTATTAACTAAAATATCTAGACTGCCAAAAGTTTGCTGGACTTGATTAATCATCGTCTCAACCTCGTCGTATTTAGCCACATCAGCCTGAACCATGATGGCTTCACCACCAGCAGCTTTGATCTCCTCAACAGTTTGAGCAGCTTCTGACTGATGACTGACATAATTGACGGCTACTTTAGCACCTTGCTGAGCAGCCAGTAGTGCGGTGGCTCGGCCAATGCCGCGGGATCCACCGGTAATTAAGATGGTTTTGCCTGACAGCTGCATATGTCTCCTTTAAATTTTGCTTTTAGCTTGCTAAACTTACAGATATCCTAGCAGATGGAAAATGTGATCTGTAGCTGGAGTAATGGGATTGTTTTCGCAAAACTCAGCTAATTTTGCTAGCGGCACCCATCTCAGCTCAGCCACTTCAATTTGGTCAAAATTAGTCGGCGTTTGATTATAATTGCCGATAAAAAGTGTCACAAACTCGGTTTCATTATTAAGATTGATCAGATAAGTTGATATTTTTTGCAGCGGCAGATTGAGCCCCAATTCTTCTTGCAGTTCTTTCTCAGCTGCTTCTTCGTAAGTTTCTGGGTAAGTGACATGGCCGCTGGCGGATACGGTCCAATGACCTGGTCTGACGTCCTTATTTTCACTTCTTTTTTGCATTAAGATTTCGTCTTGATCATTAGACAATAAAATATCAACCGCTCGATGAATTAAATTGGGATCTGCATGAGCTTCGCCGCGAGTAATACTACCGATCACTTGATCATTTTCGTCAACATGAAAAAAAAGTTCTTCTTGATTGTCGTAAGGCATCACTTTCTCCTTTTAAAGTATTTGCGACGCTGAATTTTATCAGGCAAAAGGCTTTTCTCAGTATACATTTCATAGCCTTTGCCATACTCCTGCTCTTTCATTAAATCAGTGGGGGCATTTCTTAATTCCAGCGGAATAGCTAAATTGCCTAATTTTTTGACGTCCGCTAGGGCTGCAAAATATGCATCATAAGCCGAGCGGTCTTTTTTCGCCTGAGCCAGGTAAGCCGTCCCATGGGCGAGGTTGATTTGGGCTTCAGGATAGCCAATTTTATGCACAGCTTCAAAAACTGCATTAGCTACGACTAAAGCAGTTGGCTGAGCCAGACCAATATCTTCACTGGCAAAAATAATCATCCGCCGCGCAATGAACTCTGGTTTTTCACCAGCATCAACCATCCTTGCTAAATAATATAGAGCGGCATCTACCTGACTGGCTCGGAGAGATTTAATAAAAGCGCTGATGGTGTCGTAATGCTCTTCACCATGTTTGTCATAACGCAGATGCTGAGATTGGAGAGCAGTCTGGAGGCTTTTCAGATCAAGTTTTTGGTATAACTGATAAGTATTATCAGCAATGGTGAGCAGTTTTCTGGCGTCGCCATTAGCATAATTAATCAGCCACTCACGAGCTGGTTTGGCAATCTTGAGCTGAAAATGCTGCTCAATCCGCTCTACAATTTTGGCCAGCTCGGATTCAGTCAGAGATTTCAAGACAAACACTCTGCTTCGTGAGAGCAAGGCAGAGATAATTTCAAAGCTGGGATTTTCAGTGGTAGCACCAATCAGAATTATCGTGCCATCTTCCACATAAGGCAGCAAAAAATCTTGCTGAGCTTTATTAAAACGGTGAATTTCATCAAGAAAAAGTACGGGAGCTTGATAGGTTTGGGTGAGTTGTTTTTGCTGACGAGTAGCGACGATGACGTCGCGGATATCGCTTTTACCAGCGGACACGGCTGACATTTCGATAAATTCTCGGTGTTGTTCTTGAGCAATTAGTTTAGCTAAGGTTGTTTTACCTACACCCGGAGGTCCCCAAAAAATCATCGAAAAAACAGTTTCCTGTTCAATGACCTTGCGGAGCGGTTTTCCCGCCCCAACCAGGTGCTCTTGACCGATAAATTCAGCTAGCTTTTTTGGTCTTAATTGGACGGCAAGTGGTTTCACTATTTTTACTGTAACATTATTTAGTTATTTGGGAAAGATTTGGGTGAACTGATCTTTTTTCTCTTCAGTCACTGTCAGCTCAATCAGACCAGAATTCGGCTGACCGTAATAAATTCTTGAACCAAGCGGCAGTAATAATACCAGTGCCACGGTAGCTAAGTCTTCCTCACCCTCCACAAATATTTTCGGAGCAGAAGTTTGGGTAGTATTTTTAGGCAGGTATTGCTTTAAGGCTGCTACCAGCTCACTGGTAATTCTGCCGGCTGGATTCACGACTTGTTGGTCTGGCTGCAAATTTTCCAGCACTGCTGAGTTGACTGGCTGTCGTTGCTGATGAAGGTCGTACACAGCTAAGTCAAACTGCCATTGCTGCTGTAAAAACCTTTCTAAACTAGAATCACCCACCACACAGATTGGTAAACCTGTTGCCGGAGCCGGCCGACTAACCACTTCTCCCTGAGGAATGGCAAAAAACTGACGTTGAGCTTGAGTAATGGTAACGCCATTTTTAATCACCAGTTCATAGACAGTGCCTTCACGGCTAATCTCCCCTGCCCTAATTCGATCTGAGTGAATTTCCTGACCAGTTTCATCAGTCAGCATGGAGCAAATGTGAACTGGCAGCTCAGGCAACTTGAGCTGATATCGCATCTCATTAATTTTTTCTGCTCCAGGCAGTGTTTCGGTGGTAACGATTAGAGCCTCAATTTTAGATTCTTCTAAGGTTGGGCCATATAGATCAGTCAATTCTGAAACATGGCAGGAGAGCTGATGATCACCGCAAAACTTGGCCACCGAGACTTTGCGATCATAGAAAGATTCAATGGTTTGAGCAAAAGGTTTGTTTTTAGTGAGCTGAGGATGGGTAATGCCGACATGCAAATGCAAACCATAGCGACCTGCATACTTGAGGAAATGACGGTGGCCGGCATGAAAATGATCAAATGTTCCACCTAAGCCGACGACTTGATATGGTTTAGACATGATTTTGATTATATAATATGTCATCTGCAGCCGAAGTGGCGGAATCGGCAGACGCGTCAGACTTAAAATCTGGTGGTGGTAACACCGTGAGGGTTCGAGTCCCTCCTTCGGCACATAATATAGAGAAGTAAAGTATCATTAACAGACAACGGGGTGTAGCTCAGATGGCTAGAGTGCGCGCTTTGGGAGCGTGAGGTCGCTGGTTCGAGTCCAGTCACCCCGACCATTTTGGGAAGACTTGCTTTTTAGCAGGGTAGCAAAGGGTTCTTTTAGCCGATACGACGTCACTTTTTCGTTATCGACTGCTATGTTCAAGAAGATTATTCGGCAAATTGTATCTTTTACAATCGCATCGCCCGCTTTGACCTTCTTACCGGCATTTTTTGATATGTTCAAGAATTCTTCTAGGGATAATTCGTCATCGTCTTTATCAACAAGTTTCGCTTTTAACTTTTCGATATTAGCCTCCACTTGGCTAAGGTCGCGTTTGTCCTTTTCAAGTTCTTCTTTGTTGATTTGGTAAACCGTCTCGTCATCTCTGATTCTTGGCAAGCTAAGGGCAATTCTTCTAACCTCGGATTGTAAATGGCGTCGCTGTCCTTGATAGCTTGCTATCTGCGCTCGTATCTTTTGAATCTCGTTATCTCCCAATGTTTTAAGACCTTGATAGTATTCTTTGTATTCCTTTTCTGTTAGTCCGAGGCCGCCCTTCAAGAAGTCGTAAATAAAGTCAAAGATTATCTTCGCTCGAATGGACACCTTAATTTTTGTAGGGTCACTTGGGCGTTTAGATTTGTTTTCAAGCGTATTTCTAACACAAGAAGCGGTATCACATCGGTAATACAAATAGTTTTCTTTACGGCCACTAGACGGGCCTACGACCATATTGCCACCGCAATAGGCGCAATCAATCATTTGTTTTAAGGGGTAAAAGTTTGGGTGCTTGGTTTTATAGGGATTTGGTCGATTTAATGTGAGAGCCTGAACTTTATCGTATAAATCTCGGCTAACCATTGCCACAAAATCCTCGTGCATTTCACACAAATTAACTTCTTGTTTAGCTTGTACCAGTAGCCCAAAGTAAAATGGGTCTTTGAATATATTGCTTAACTTCTGGGTAGTCATGTATTGCTTGCCCAGATAGTTTTTGCTTTTTTCACCGATAATGAGTCGGAAGTAATTATTGTCATTAAGATACTTTGCAATGTCCTCTAATGATTCCCCATCACCGCGCATAATCCAGCCCTGTTTTATCAAGTCGAACTTTTCCCCATCGGGTCTATAAATGCCATTTTCATCTCGAAGGTAACCATGCTTAAAAGCTGGGGTTATACCTTCTTTATGGCGTCTTCTAACGCCTCTGGTTACATCCTGTGAGAGTTTATCGCTGTATTGTTTAGACAATACGAAAGCCATTCCCAAAAGCATTTTGCCGTTAGCGTCTGGTGAAAAATGATGAGTTACAAACTTTAAGTCCTGAATTATTCCTTCGTCCACCATTTCGATAAGTACACCCGCTTCAAGGGCGTTACGGGCTAATCTGTCGGGATGCCAAGCTAGTATCGCGTCGTATTGACCTTTGCCGATTGCTTCCATCATCATGTCAAAAACTGGCCTTCGTCGGGGTATTTTTGCTGATTTCTTTTCCTCTAAGACTTCGACCACGTTTAGTTCAAGGCGTTCAGCTAGCTTTTTACATTCGTCTATTTGGTCGGGAATTGAACGCAACTGCCTTTGCGGGTCATCGGTTGATTTGCGGGCATATAAGACATATCGTAGTGACTTAATATCAACTTGGTTTTCTTCGTCATACATAGGTTTACTCTAGCTAGAAGCACTATTTTTCCAGTTCTTATCTAGCCTGGTTCTGTTCACTTTTTCTAAGGTACTTTGTTGCGCTAACAACCGTTTGTAATTCCCCAAGACTTTAGATTTATTGCCTACTAAGTTGAACTTTTCAAACAAAGCTACCCAATCGCTTGCATTAAGTTGACTCGGCTTAATCGTGACTGAAAAGTGTTTGGTGTTGGCAACCTCATTTATTACATTGGCGTTCATAACCTTAGATAAGCCCTTAAATATATTTGGTTCGAATTGGTTAAAGCCGAAAGTAACAAAGTCATAAAATAAATCTTTTTCATTGGTTTTTATTTTCGGTACATCCAGTTTTTGAAACCTAATCATTACAGTATCTACCATTGGTCTAGGGAAAAAGTCATCTTTTCTAAATTGGTGGAATATAGAAACTTCAAAATGACTCTGAATTAAAACTGAAACAAGGCTATTATTGGCCGAAAGCGGCTTTCCTACAAACTTTTGGGCGGCTTCTTTTTGAATAATTAAATAACTATCAAGGGGTGGGTTATTCGCAAAGGTGAGCTTCTTAATTATATTGGCCGTAAGATTAAAGGGAATGTTTGAAAACACTTTGTAATCATTTTTAGGTAATTCAACTTGAAGAAAATCTTGGCTTACAACTTCTACGAAGCCTTTATCTAGGAACCTGGCTTTAAGTTTCTGGGATAAGTTATTATCTATTTCAAAAGCGATAACCTTTTTAGCTTTTTTTGCGAGTTCTTGGGTAATGATGCCTTCACCTGCACCTATTTCTATGACTACGTCGTCCGTGCTAATAGAAGATTTTTCTAAAAGGCTTTCGATTAAACCACTGCTTTTAAGGAAATTTTGGGAATACTTAATTCTGTTTCTCATAGATGTTATTGTTTCTCTGCAAATGGCTTGCCGTCTAAAAGCCATTGTTTAGTTAGCTTGTCCAGGTTGCCCGCAAAAAAATTGATACTGCCATCATGGTCAAAGTGTAGATTTATGGCCTCTACCTTTTCGGGTTCGCGCGTGAATTTTGCCACCTGACCATTAGAGAAGTGAACCTTGAAGCCATAAACTTCTTTATCGTTCTTTAGTATTTCGAACACCTCGTAGTTTGGCCATTTGTGGTAAGGCTTTACAGCCCGATAAAACGCCTTTGTCCATGAGTGGGCGTTAAGTAACGCCTCGTAAAATGCAAAACAGCGAACTATTAAATGGTCGATTTCTTCTAGGGACATTGCAGAAGCAATCCCACCATCGGAATAGCGAAACTCTGTGTCGGTCAGACAGTAATCGGAATGATAAAAACTATTTCGAACGGTGTCGCTGAAAAATTCGTCGATAATCTCGACCAACTTATCTTCTTTAGCTTCTCTAGCGAGTTCTTTAACCCTAACCATCTTTTGTTTAGTTGATGGTGGTATCGAGTAGAGTGAGCCCTTTTTTCTTCTCACAAGGTCTAAAAATGGGCTAACGTTATATGGCCGGCCATTCAGTATATTCAGAGCGTTGGCAAGCAAGTTCCACGGTAGAGCCATCTCTATTGCATGGCCGTACATCAAAAGGCCAACGCGGTAGACACGTTTCGAAGATGGGTCTTTTTTGCTTTCCTCGGCAAGTAATTTATTAAAGTCATCGAAAAAGTCGTAAATTTCGTAAGTCGGATCCCAATGTCCATAGTGCATACCAGAAACTTGAAGGGTGTTATACAAGGACTCTACGGGGTTCTTTTCAATCGTTCTTTTGAATAAAGATTTCAGATAATCGTAGTATTTTTCGTAGGCTTCTTGCTTCCCATCAACTACTTTGACATTCAGGGTTTCTTTAAGAAGCTCATCCTTATTAAATTTTCTATCTTTTCTCGCACCGACTCGGGTAGACTTAATTTTTCCTTCTTCTGCCCATCGACGAATTGTATTCGGGTGCGTGCCTAGTAGGTCGGCGGCTTCTTTTACACTTAATAAATCGCCCGTTCTTTTATAAATGTCTTTGTTGAATGTGGTCTTGTCTGTCATATTAAGTTAACTAAAGTATACAAACTTAATATACCAGACCCTACTATAACTATCAATACCTACGCGCGATTGCTTGTCTGTTCTTTGCTTTTAATGTAGTCGTAATGGCTATTTAGAAGTCCTTCAAGTAACGCCGCTTCTTCCGCATTTCTGGGTGCGCCTAATTTGGGATTTTTGTAAGGGTCTTCTTCCGAGTCTGTATTACCGATTTTGTCTACCTTCTCTAGCCACCACATAGCCGCGTTTACATTTGGCTGAATTTCTTTTAATTCGATATAAGTCGGTTGATTTGTTGTTGGGTGAATGAGTTTGTAGTAACTGGGCTTACGACCCATTATGGACTCTGCTACTGTCATTCTTGATCGTAAAGACACATTGTTCTTCGCCAGGCTAGACACCCCGCGAAATGACTCTGATTCGGTCATATATTTTTGTCTTCGTTTCTCCGGTAAACTGGCGCTTTCAGCCGAGAACTTGTAGTCGCCAGTCATGGAAAGCACGAGTAAATAATGGCGTAGTATTTCGCGGGTTAATTCTCGTTTTCTACCTTTATCTTTTTTGATTGTGCCGTTGGGGTTGGTGCGTAGCTCGACTATTACCCTTCGATAGAGGGTGTCGGTTACATGCTTTTCGGTGAATTCGTTGTCGTTAATAGCTTGCATATATGTTCAAGATGGACTTGGTTAATAAGATAGCTGTTATTTTTTGTCATCTTTGGGCACAAAAGTACCCTTAAAATAGTTAAATCTCGCTTCTTCGTCATCTAGTTTTATACGTTTGCCGTTTTTGTCGGTGATGCTTACTTCGTTCTGCTTTGCCTCTGGGCCAGAGGTATCGACCTTTTTCATCACATCTACGACCTGCTTTATTGGGTTTGTGCTTTCAGGTGTAGACTTTTGTGCGTCGTTTGTTGTGTTCATAATGTCTTAATTATATTTTGCGCCAGGTGGCGCACTTTCGATATTTCCCTTAGTATCGGTACATTCCATTATACTGAAATTGGTTGTTAGTTTCCAGGATTGCCTGGCTAAAAACGGCGTAATTGAATTTGCTTCTATCCCAGTATTTGTCGATTGACTCGCGAAGTGGTATAAAGTGTTCAAGGTTCGTCTTAGCAACTCGACATTGTTTGAAAATTGTTCAGTTCAAAATTAATTTAATAACCATCGCCCTAGTAATAAAAAGAATAAAGGAGGGTTGTTATGGCAGAATTTTTACAAATCGAGATCGCTAGGATTCACACTAAAGATGCTGAGGGACTGTTGACGGTCAACCAGTTGCATTAGCTGATCTAGCAAGCTTGTTTTTTAGTTTTTTATGTATAGATACCAATCCTCTTCGTGGCTCAGTTGCTGAGCTTGGTCTGCCTTCCTGTCGAATAAAGACTGAGATTAGCAAATTATTAAATTGAGGAGATTTTATGGCTGGAAAAATTCGTCCGAACTAGGCTAAGTATTTGAGCCCAAAGTGATGTAGCCTTCACTCGAAACCGTGTATAATATCACTCAAGCGGAAGTAGCTCAGCTGGCTAGAGCGTCTCCCTTCCAAGGAGAAGGCCGCGGGTTCGAATCCCGTCTTCCGCTCCATACGGGAATCGTTTTTCAAAAAAGACGATTTATCCCTGTTTTTCAAGCTATTTTTAGGTTCGAGCCGACTTTTTTTCTCATCAAACGATTTTTCAGCATTTTTTAAGAAGACAAACGCTTTTTTCCCGTCAATTCGCACTAATCTGTCTTTCAAAAACAGGTTCGAGCCGAGAATTCACATTGTTTGCTGGTTTCACGATGCTTCCAACTTGAGAAGAAACTCTTTTGCTAGCGCCATACAAGCCCCCTCCATTTTTAAAGATTTAATCTCATCAATATGAACTTCCATGTTTTCTATTTCTGACTCATCTTTACCAGGATTTGCAAAATATTCAGTATGTGAAAGGTTTTTTGCGAAATAGATCGCGAATTTAGCAGAGGTTACCGAAGCATTATCATAGAAAGTTCCCAGATGCTCCCATAGATGTGCCTGATATCCAGTTTCTTCTAAAAGTTCTCGTTTAGCCGCAGATAAGAACATTTCACGCCTTTTCTTAAATCCAGCAGGAAACCACAACAAATTTTCTTAGCACCAGGCTTATATTGTTTTTGTACGAGAACAAAGTTATGATTTGTAATCGCTACTATGACCACATAATCATCGTACATCGTCAGGTCTCCACTCAACCTCAGTTACTTTTACATCATCAGTGACATTAGCCCAATTGTGACCACCCACATACTCAACCACTCCAGAAATAACCGGAAAACGCAAGTTGTTTCTCAAATATACAAGCGATTGAGTGTTGATATTACCAGAGATTTCTATCATGTCTGGATGAAACATGATTCGGTCTCTAGATATATCCATTTGGGCGCACGCCATAGCCACTTCTTCTAAAGTTGGTACTCTGTGGTGTTGATGGCATAGCTCTCTTTGATCACAGTTACTTTCACTACACATGCGACCACTAAACAATCCAGCTCTGTCTGGTTGGTGCAAACTTCTAGATACAGAACATGGGGTATTGCCAAAAAATACAGGATAATGAGAAAATTCTCCATGTACGATTTGATACAATCTTTGTCTAACCCCAGTTGGCCAAATTTCTCCAAGTGAAGAAAAGTCAAAGTTCTGCTCATGTAATTCAGGCCAAAATTCAGCTACATGATCTCTGATGCCACTATTCGGGATTAATGCCCTGACCTCGCAGTTTTTCTCTAGTCATTTAAATCCTTTAGTTTTTCCTGAAGGTCAGTGCTCATTTCTTGTAATGCTTCCGGAAGATTAACTTTATATTTTTCAGCCAAAACAATAATCGCCCAAAAACAATCTGCTAATTCATGGCGTAAGGCTTTATCAAGATCTATTTCGACAGATCTAAAGCCTTCTTTTGCTAAAACCAGACGGGCCAGATCTCCAACATCAGTCACTAAACCAATCAGTAGTTCCTCGTTACCCCATTTTTTTCCAGTGCTTTTTTGTTCAAATTTCTCCAATAGTTTTCGTGTTTCCATGACAGTCTTAACAAGATCAGAATATTTCACATTACCTCCTTTAACCACATTAAAAATGTTTTAGTATATTTTTTTGGATTATTAATTGCATCTTTTTTCCCCTCGCCAATCGGTTTCCAAAAGAGATTCCTGACTTTAGGATTAACGGGTTTTAAATCCTGTATTGGAAAATAAGCTTGATAGAGTGAAACAAACTCTCTATTATATAAAGCCTCATCATATTCATATCGTTTGATAATTTTCCTAGGACCTGCAATATGCTTGACACTTAGCGTGTTAATATCAATGCCAATCTCTTCCCTTAGGCCCCTGGATAGTGCCTTAAAGTCATTTTCGTTATCTTCCACGATAAGTTGGGTTGCCAATGTTTGATCAAATAATCCCTTAGCAATATCCACTTCATTAGATCTTTGTTGCATCAACAAAAGATCCCCACAAATAAGGTTGAGTTGAACTCCACGATGCCAGTCCCCATTTTGGTGTACAGAATATCTATCCTTTATCCCAATCTTATTTCCTTTATTATTATAGATATAAAATAGCTGGTTATTATCGGTTTGTTTCATCATATACTTTCTGAAAGTTTGGCTTTAGTTCAAAAAGGCGAGTCGGTGTACCAAAGTCGATAACTGGCCCACTCAGGAAGTAAGCATTTAGAATAGATCTTTCACCTCTCAGCCTACGCCTTCGATTTTCTTGCTCGATTCTAACTAAAACATCAAAATAGAAATTTTCTCCTTCACCATGTGATGGAGGGACTGTGCTAAAAGCTTTGAGCAAATCAGTATCAACAATTGTTACCGGAGCACGAGTAATGCTCTTGTCTTTTCTGCCAACTATTGCCCCGTCTGGGGTTACATCCATACCTTTATATCCGTCCATTTCAGGGGAAGAATGTCTGGTTACTGCCCAGGTAATAGTCCCTGGTTCGTGTCTAGCAATCATATCAGGCAAATCTTTGAAGGGAAAAACACAGTCAAGTGCAATAGCTAGAACTGTTCCTCCAGGTTGTCTAATCGTTTCAACTATTCCGCCAGGTTTTTGCCAAAGCATCTGATGATCTGACCCTATTGTTGCCAAGAGATCTTGATACTGATAGTAATAATTGTCCGCTGACCAAGTGGCTGTTAGTCCTATTTTTTGAAGTTGTTCAATTACATAATCAAAAGCTGTATAATTGTGCTGAAGCTCAACAAAACATTTTGGTTGGTTTCCACCAGTAATATCTTTAAGCCTTTTGCCAAGCCCTCCAGCAAGCATAAGTGTCTGAATTCTTTCTTTTTTCATAAATTGATGTAACATACCATGTCAGATCAACAAATTCAAGAAAGTTGAGAAAAAGAAACAGAAAATTACAGTAATTACCTTCCGCAGAGATAGTTTAAAAGGGTAAAATACTGAGTGTGAAGTTTATTGATACGTGGCAAACGAATCAATACCCATTCGTTCTTTAAGAAGGTTCAACTGTAATACAAGATCTGGTGTGATATAGTCATCCAGGTCAAATAGGTTCGAGCTGAGTACCGTTACCAGCTCCAGATAAAAAATCCCACCGCAATGGTGGGATTTTTTCATGAAAGTATTGCA
>CAZYRN010000009.1:0-27294 GCA_964650185.1 uncultured Pseudomonadales bacterium | reverse complement strand
ACAATCGCTTCCTTAAATTGCTTCACCTCTTGCAATTTCTTACCTGATTCAGGCATACTATATCTAGTTAAAATTGTGTATACTGCCCTTGATGCTAAACACTCAAAAATTACTCTATATTTTACCTGACACAGCTTTAATCGCGGAGCTGTTGCCGAATAAAAAACCATCCACCTTTTCAGTTCAATCTTTTCTACAGATTAACGGTACTTTTATTGAAGATCAAAAGTTGGTGGGGGAGAGCATTCTTAAACTTTTTCACAAACTAGATCAGGATGAATATCACTTAATCCTGCCTGATTTTCTCTTTACTAATACTATTGTCACCATTGCTGAAACTGCCGACAGTAAAATTAAGCAGCAATTAACAGATGAAGTCCTGCCTAAATTAAAACTCAATCCTGACACACATCATCTTGATACCACTATCCTGACTGAACATGGCAACGAGACTAAAGTTCAACTGTCTGCCCTTGATAAAAGTCTGCTCGAACCGATTCAGATTTCAGCTCGTGATACCCAAGTGAAGATCAAGGGTATTTCACCTCTTAGCTGGAGCTTAAAATCTTTAATCTCACTTGAGCCATCAATTAGTTTAGTCCAGATTAGTTCTAGGCTTTATTTAGCTTTTCACTACATTGGAGTTGATCAAACTTTCCATTATGAAGTTGGCGAAACAGAAGAGGCGGCGGATAAAATTGCAGCCTTAAGAACTGATGAACCTAGCATCCAGACGGTTTATTTACTGAGTAACCAAGAAGTGGAAGCGGAACTAAAAGAACGAGTTGGGGAGACGTTGCCCATTCAACAGCTGGCAGATAAACCTGACAGCAGTAAGATGCCGGCCTTCATTCAGAAATTAATTGAGTCTGGGATGCGGACGCTGTCAATTCCAGATTATCCCGTGCCGGCATTTGAACTTGGCAAAGCTCCAGCTGGAGCAAAAATTGAGGTCAGCACTCCAGAGCCGGTCGAAAATGCTGAACTAACAACCACTGAAACCGATGATGTTGATGAAACTAGAGAAGAAACAGAACTGCCCAAACCAGGCGTTATTTCCGAAACTGCCGTTTCCACTTCAGACATTGAAGATGAAACTGAAGTTAAAGATGACGTAGAGTTAGAGCCAGCACCCGTGACTACCACTGCCGATTTAGATGCTGATTTAGATGATAAGTCAGGGGTGGTGTCTCCCATCGCTGCTGCTGATGCTGCCGAGGCAGCTGAGGATGATGCCATTGAGGAACTTTTAGCTTCGTTAAAATCGGAAGCTGATTCAGATGATGTGTCAGAACCCACTCCGAAAGAAACACCTCAACCGGACACCAGACCAGATCTTTCTCCAGGTAAAGCCGAATTGGCAGCTGAAGCTGCTAAACCAGCTCAAGACAAGGCGGAAGAGCCAGCTCGATCAGCTCCTAAAAAAATTATAAAAAATAAAAATAAAACAAGCACCATGCTGAAGATGGTTTTTGTCACCTTAGCTGTCTTCTTTGCGACTGTAGGAGTGGGCATTGGCATTGGCTTGGGCGTACTGCAACTAACCCAACCAGGGTCTGAAACTGAAAGTCCCATCGTTGAAGTCACCCCATCACCCGAACCATCTCCCTCACCTTCTCCCTCACCTTCTCCTGAAATTAATCTGAGTGATTTGTCAGTCCTAGTAGTTAATGCCACCACTCAACCTGGTTATGCTGGCCAGACCGCCGATGCTTTAGAAGAGGCTGGTGTTGGCACTGTCACTGCCGGTAATGCTCGCGGTGATTATGAGGATGGCATGTATTTGTTAGTCGCTGAACAAAACCCAGCCCTAGCTACTGCTCTTGAAGAAGCCACCGATCTCGACCTCACGGTTACAACTGACAAAGAAGCTGAAGATCCTTCAGAACAGTACGATGCAGTCATCGTGTTGGCGGAATAAGCTCTTGCCAGTTGTGTAAAAATAGTTATAATGCGTTCGTAACAGCTCAAGCAGTTACCCTCTCTTACTTCTACCTACCCGGATGGACGAGAGCGTATTTTTGGTTTTTAAAATAATTAAGAATCCTAGTTAAGGCTAGAAGGACTACTATGGCCGCCACGGGCTTACACATCTCAATCTCAGCAGAGCCAGTCTTCAATCTTGGAGGCTTAACTATTACCAACTCAATTTTAACTAGCTTAATCGTCAGCGCCCTTCTCATCACTTTTGCCCTTATCGCCAACTCAAAACTCAAACAGACCGACAAACCAACCGGCATCCAAAATTTTGCCGAGTGGGTCGTCGAATCTTTACTTGGTTTAGCTCATTCCGTAACTGACTCTCATGAGAAGAGTAGTCGCTTTCTGCCTTGGATCGGCACGTTTTTTCTCTTTATCCTGTTAAACAACTGGCTGGGCTTATTCCCTGGCGTTGGCACTATCGGTGTCACTCATGAGGCCGAGCCAACTGAGATCCATGCAGAAGCTGCACCAAAGGTCCATGCTCAGGAAACTGCTGTTCCAGAACAAGATCAAATTATCATTGATGAAGAGGGCGCAGCTGTTGAAGACACCCTCTTAGAAGCTCAAGGTGATGCTACTCATGAGGTTGAAGAGCCTCACACCACTTTCGTTCCCATCTTAAGACCAGGCACTGCTGATCTCAACACAACCTTGGCTTTAGCCATAATCTCAGTTATTGTGACTCAATTCATGGGCATTAAATATGGCGGACTTGGCTACTTCGGCAAGTTTATTAACTTTTCCAGCCCGATCATGTTTTTTGTCGGCATTTTAGAATTAGTTTCTGAGCTGGGTAAAATCATCTCTTTTGCCTTTCGGTTATTCGGTAACATTTTCGCCGGCGAAGTATTGCTGGTGGTCATCTCATTCCTGATCCCATTAGTCGTACCGTTGCCATTTTACGGTTTAGAAGTTTTTGTGGGCTTTATCCAGGCATTGGTTTTTGCCATGTTGTCATTGGTCTTTTTCAATATGGCCACCCAATCACATGAAGCTCATTAATTATCAAAATATTAGAAAGTAATAGCAACTAGTAATATAAAATAGGAGAAAACAAATCATGACAGTCGAGTTTTCAATTGCAATAATTATGGCGCTGGGAACAATTGCACCAGCATTAGCTATTGGTATGTTGGCCTCAAAAGGCTTAGAAGCCATTGGTCGCAATCCAGAAGCAGCCGGTAAAATTCAAACTAACATGATCTTAGGCATCGCCTTTGCTGAAGCTATCGCTATTTATGCTTTGGTGGTCGCCCTGATCCTGAAGTTTGTTTAAAAAATTACACAGAAAGAGTTCTACAAGGAGTATCGTATGGACATTCAACTACCACAGATATTGTTCCAGCTCGTTAACTTTTCAGTTGTTGTAGGTGCTTTGTCCTACCTGCTTTACAAGCCAGTGCTGAAAATTTTTGAGGAGCGGGCTAAGCGAATTGAGGCAGGCCAAAAAGCCGCTGAGGCTAACTTGGCTGAAAGCAAGAAACTAGAGCAATTAGCTCAAACAGTTAAGCAAAAAGCTGAAAAAGAGGCGGCTGAAATTTTAGAAGCTGCCCAACAGCAAGCTCAAACTCAGGCCAAAAAAATTGTAGCCGACGCTAAAAAAGAGGGCGTGGCTGCAGTTGAGAAGATTAAGCAGGATTGGGAAGTAGAGAAGACACAGCTGGTCAAAAACATGAAGGCTGAGCTAGTCGGAGCCGTTGTGGCTGCTTCTGAAAAAGTAATTGGTCAATCACTTGATAAAAAAGCTCACAGTAAGCTCATTGATCAAGAAATTGAAGCTATCGCAAAGTCTTTATAGTATGCAAGTTACCATCATCACAGCTCAAGAACTGAGCCCCAACCAGTTTAAAAAAATTCAGCAGCTTTTAGCTAAAAAGTATGAAGCTAAACTTGAATACCGCCAGCAAGTCGACCCAACCGTGATTGGTGGTATTAGAGTCATCGTTGGTTCTAAAGAAATCGATGCCACTGTTCAGGGCAAACTCAATCAATTACAAGCACAACTTATGGATCTCGTATGAAACAGACCGCTTTCTTTCAATCACAACTGACAGATTTAATTAAGGATCTCGATCTTGCACCTGATCAGCAATCTATTGGTCAAGTCACATCTTTTGGAGATGGGGTCATTAAAGCTAATGGCTTAGATGATCTCCAAGCAGGTGAGCTGGTTGATCTTGGTAACGGGACACTGGGCTTAGCCTTAAATTTAGAAAAAGATAGTGTGGGTATCGTGACTTTAAGTGATACTCGCCAACTCAGCGTGGGCGATATCATTCGCCGCACCGGCCGGATATTATCCATTGGTGTTAGTAATGAAATTTTGGGCAGATTAGTGGATAGTTTGGGCAATCCTCTTGACGGCGAACCAGCTTTCACCGTGAAAAAATTCATGCCACTGGAAAAAATTGCTCCAGGTGTCATGGCTAGACAGTCTGTTTCTGTCCCTTTGCAAACTGGAATTAAAGCTATTGACTCAATGATCCCAATTGGCCGAGGTCAGCGTGAGTTAATCATAGGTGACCGCTCCACTGGCAAAACTGCCGTTGGGCTAGGCACAATATTGAATCAGCATGATGAAAATGTGATTTGTATTTATGTGGCAATAGGTCAAAAAGGCTCATCCCTAGCTCAAACCAAACAAATTTTGGAAGAGCGGGGTGCCATGGACCACACTGTCATTGTTTCCGCCACAGCTTCACAGAGTGCCGCTCAGCAGTTTTTGGCTCCATATGCCGGACAAGCTATTGCTGAGTACTTCTTAGAGCAAGGTCGCGACGTCTTGATTATTTTTGATGATTTATCTAAACATGCGGTTGCTTATCGAGAAATTTCCTTACTGCTCAGAAGACCGTCTGGTCGTGAGGCTTATCCAGGTGACGTCTTCTATCTGCATTCCAGATTATTAGAGCGCTCTTGTCGTTTGAATAAAGAACATGGCGGTGGCTCGATTACCGCTTTACCAGTCATTGAAACTCAAGCCAACGACGTTTCTGCCTACATTCCCACCAATGTTATTAGTATTACAGATGGTCAAATTTACCTCGAGTCTGACTTATTTAATGCCGGCGTCAAACCAGCCATTAACGTTGGTTTGTCAGTTTCTCGGGTAGGTAGCTCAGCTCAAGTTAAGGCCATGAAGCAGGTCGCTGGCACCATGAAGCTCGATTTAGCTCAGTTCCGCGAGTTAGAAGCTTTTGCTCAGTTCAGCTCTGATCTTGATGAACGAACTAAGAAACAGCTTGACCGAGGTGAAAGAATGAGCGAAATTTTGAAACAGGGCTGGGATGAGCCGCTGAAGGTTGAAGAGCAGGTAGTCGTCATTTTTGCCGCTGTAAATGGCTACTTGGATCAAGTTCAAATTGAGCTGGTGAAAAATTGGGAGAAAGAATATCTTGATTACATGCGTGCCACCTACCGACCAGTGTTAGAGAAGATCATCAAAGCTCAGAAGATTGAGGATGACACCGAAGTTGATCTTCATGAAGCAGTTTCCAAATTCAATGAACAACATCCAGAATACATGATCCAAACCGAGGCTTAAACATATGAGCAATATTCATCAACTGAAACGCCGGATCAGCACCGCTCAAAACATCTCCAAAATCACCAAAGCCATGGAGATGGTCGCTGCCAGCAAGATGAAAAAAGCTCAAGACCAAGCTCTAGCCTCAAGGCCTTACGCCGAGTCACTTTTTAATTCTTTAAAGATGCTGGCTGGAAAAACCGATTCATCATTACACCCTCTTTTATCTCATCATGAGACAGGCAAGGATGTGGCGTTGATCATCTCCACTGACAAGGGTTTGTGCGGCAGCTTAAATACTAATTTATTTAAGGCTCTATCTCACTGGAAACAGCTGCAGGAACAGCCGATAGTAATCGCAATTGGTAAAAAAGCCGTTAAATATGCCCGAACCTACGGCTATGAACTAGAAGCTCAGTTTACCGAAATACCAGATCAAGTCAGTGTTAATGATTTGCTGCCGATTAGCACACTGATTATTGATGGTTTTCTAAAAAAAGAGTTCCGCTCAGTCACTTTAATTTACACTGACTTTATCAACACTCTGACTCAAACCACCGCAGTGGCTAAACTGCTGCCGCTGGAGACACCATCCTCTCACGCTGATGATCCAACTGATATTGAACCGATGGAGGCAGCTTACGTTTTTGAGCCTAGCCCCAAAGTCATTTTAGATGAATTATTGCCATATTATGTAGAAAATGCTATTTATCAATCCTTATTGGAGGCTAAAGCTAGTGAGCAGAGCGCCCGCATGGTGGCGATGAAGAATGCTAGCGAGAACGCCAATGAGTTAATGAGTGAGTTAGAATTAATGTTTAATAAGACTAGACAAGAAAGTATTACTAATGAGTTGCTGGAGATTACCACGGCAACTTTAACCCTTAGTTAAAATAGAGGAAGAAATTATGACCCCAGCCACTTCTCAATCAACCAATCAAGGCATCATTACTCAAATTATTGGTCCAGTGGTGGACGTTAAGTTTGAAAATAAGATGCCCGAAATCTTAAATGCACTGCACCTCCAATATGAATCTGGCGAACTGCTAACACTTGAGGTGGAACAACAATTATCCGCAGATGAAGTCAGATGTATTGCTTTAGGACCCACCGATGGTTTAACCAGAGGCTTAGTAGTCACTGACACTGGTGCTCCCATTACCGTACCAGTCGGCGAACCAACCTTAGGCAGAATGTTCAATGTCGTGGGTGAGATTATTGATGAAGGTGAACCAATTGAAGTTGATCAGAAGTCACCGATTCATAAGCCGGCTCCTGAATTTGTTAACTTAGAAACTCATGCTGAGATGCTGGAAACTGGCATTAAAGTGATCGATTTAATTTGCCCATTCGCCAGAGGCGGTAAGGTCGGTGCTTTCGGTGGGGCTGGTGTGGGTAAGACTGTGATTATTCAAGAGCTGATTAGAAATATTGCTGAAGAGTATGAGGGTCACTCTGTCTTTGCCGGTGTTGGTGAAAGAACTCGTGAAGGCAATGATCTTTATCACGAGATGAAAGACTCGGGAGTGCTGGCTAGTACCGTGATGTGCTTTGGTCAGATGAATGAACCGCCTGGAAATAGACTACGAGTCGCTTTAACTGCTCTGACTATGGCTGAATATTTCCGAGATGTGAATCATGAGGATGTGCTGCTCTTTATTGACAACATCTTCCGTTTCTCTCAAGCAGGTGCTGAAGTCTCCGCTTTGTTGGGCAGGATTCCTTCAGCAGTGGGATACCAACCAAACTTAGCGACTGAAATGGCTGATTTACAGGAGAGAATTACCTCCACCAAGCAAGGTTCGATTACGTCATTCCAAGCCGTTTATGTGCCAGCTGATGACTATACTGATCCAGCTCCAGCGACTACTTTTGCTCATCTTGATTCCACCATCGCTCTGGAAAGAAGATTGTCTGAACAGGCTCTCTTCCCAGCAGTTGATCCGCTGACTTCTAACTCCAGAATCCTGCAGCCAGAAGTCGTCGGTGATGATCACTATCAAGTGGCGAGAAATGTGCAGGCAGTACTACAGCGTTACAAAGAACTGCAAGATATTATCGCCATCTTGGGTATTGATGAACTAAATGATGAAGATAAATTGGTAGTGTCAAGAGCGCGCCGGATTCAGCGGTTCTTAACCCAGCCCTTCTTCGTCGCCGAACAGTTCACCAACGTCCCAGGCAAATTTGTGCCAATTGCCGAAACTATCCGCGGCTTTAAAGAAATTCTGGAAGGCAAACATGATGAACTGCCAGAACAAGCTTTCTACATGGTTGGTTCCATTGACGAAGTGAAAGAAAAGGCAGAGAAAATTTAGTTTGCGCTAATAAATTGCGACCATGGATAAAAAAGTTCTTCACCTCACCATCGTTTCTCAAGAAAGAGCCTTACTGTCAGAGACAGTTGAGCAGGTGACTGCTCCTGCCAGTGAGGGTGAAATTACCGTTTTGCCAGATCACATTCCGTTGATGAGCAAGCTTGATTACGGTGAGTTGCGATATGTCAAAGATGGCCAAGAAAACTCGCTGGTAGTTTCCAAAGGTTTTATCAATGTTGAACCCAATAACCAGGTCACCGTCATGGTTGATGCGGCAAAGTTAGTTAGAGAGATTAGTTTAGAAAAAGCGCAGCAGGCTTACCAGGAAGCCCGAGAAACTATGGCTAGTTCTCAAGACCAGCGGGAAATGATCTTGGCTGAAGCATCTTTAAGACAAGCTCTGTGGGAAATCAGAGTGGCGCAAAAGACCAAAAAATCCAGCATTTAATGTTGTTAAACTAAGCTTGCATAATTTGAAATTATCACTATACTGTTTAAGTTTATGGCAGATAAAAAGAAAGAAAACACCATCCAATTAACTCAAGAAGGTTATGATGAACTCAAAACCGAACTAACTGAGTTAGTCAACGTCCGGCTGCCAAAGGCAGTGGAAAGAGTTGCTGAAGCTCGTGAATACGGAGATTTATCAGAAAACTCTGAGTACCACGATGCCCGAGATGATAAAGATTTGATCGAAACTAGAATTGAAGAGATTGAGAGTATTTTAGAAAAAGCCGAGATTGTTAAAGCTACCCGTAGCAAAAGTCGCGTTGGCATGGGCTCTCAAGTTCAAGTTAAACTCAAAGGCAAAGTCGGCAAAAAAAGAACCATTGTCATTGTCGGTGAGTATGAAGCCGACCCCAGCGAGAACAAAATTTCGAGTGCCTCACCTCTAGGCAAAGCCTTAATGGGTAAGAAGAAGGGCGACGAAGTCACTTTTAAAGCTCCGGCGGGAGAATTGACCTACGTTATCGAAGATTTACAGTAAAATTACTCAACTTCACAAAGACAATCCCGCCACCAGCGGGATTTTTGTTAGAATAAGGAAGTTACTTGAAAGGAACACATGTCGCGAATTGATGAAACTATTCAAGCAAAAAAAGATAAAAGAGCTGCTTTAGAAAAACTGGGCATTAACCCCCACCCCTACTCATTTGCTAAAACTCACACAGTTGCCCAGGCTAGAGAGCTGGAAGGACAAACCGTTCAAACTGCTGGCCGAATTATGGCTGAGCGGCTGCACGGTAAAGTCATTTTTTATGATCTCCAGGATTCTACGGCAAAAATTCAGCTGATTATCCGTCAGGAAGAAGTCGGTGATGATAATTTTGCAGTACTAAACTACATCGATCCCGGAGACTTTTTAGGTGTGACTGGTGAAGTGCTGACCTCTCGCACAGGCGAGTTGAGTATTTTAGTGAAAGAATTTCAAGTTCTGAGCAAAGCGTTGCGACCACTACCCACCGAGTGGAACATTGCTGCTGATAAAGAAATTCGTTACCGCAAACGATATTTGGACATGCTGATTAATGATGATGTCAAAAGTGTCCTTGATGCCAGATGGCTGATTGAAAAAGAACTGCGGCGCTATTTGCAGGATGAGTATCACTTCGTCGAAGTCGAAACACCCGTCTTTCAACCGCTTTACGGCGGCACTAATGCCAGTCCATTTACCACTTATATGAAGGCTCTGGACAGCAATTTTTATCTCAGACTTGCTCCAGAACTCTATCTGAAAAGATTAATTGTCGGCGGCTATGAAAAAATCTTTGAAATTGCCCGCAACTTCCGTAATGAAGGCATTGATCAAACTCATCAGCCTGAATTTACCATGATTGAGTGGTACGAAGCTTATGCTGATTATCACCGGATGATGGATGTCACTGAGGGTTTAGTTAAACACTTGGTTCAGGCAGTACATGGTTCTACCGAACTGAAAGTTGATGAACACGTCGTTAACGTTGGAAAAAAATGGCCGCGGTTAAGCATGACTGACGCCATTGAAAAATACTTGGGTATGAAGTTCGCAGAACAAAGCGATGAACAATTACAGCAATTTTTGGCAGATAAAAATATTGAGCTGACTGGTGTTTACACTCGTGGAAAAGCGCAGTTTGCCATCTTTGATAAATTAGTGCCGCCATTTTTGATTGAGCCTACTTGGATTATTGATTATCCCCGCGATGTCAGTCCGCTTTCAAAAGCTCACCGCCTTAATCCAAAATTGGCGGAAAGATTTGAAGGATATATTGGCACCAAAGAGTTGGCTGACGGCTGGAGTGAGATTGTTGATGCAGTTGACCAGCGCCAAATTTTTGAAAATGAACAACAGCGCATGCGAGAAGGCGATGATGAAGCTCATCCCCTGGATGAGGACTTTTTAGAAGCTATGGAGTATGGCATGCCGCCACTGGGAGGGATTGGGATTGGGATTGACCGCTTGGTCATGTTTATCACCAATACTTGGAGTATTAAAGAGGTGATCGCATTCCCCACCCTCAAACCCTTGTTGCCTGTCACTGGTAATCAAGAGCCGACTCAGCTTCATCAAGAACCAGAGGAAACCCTTAAGGAAGATTCTGTTGACATTCAGCCACTGCCCCCACGTGATCAAGCCAAGGCACTACTTGAAGAGTATGTTGCCGATGAAAATCTGCGTCAGCACTGTCGCCTGGTTGCCCAAGCCATGGCAGCATATGCGTCAAAACTTGGTGAAGATGAAGAATTATGGTATCAAACTGGTTTGCTGCATGATTTAGATTGGGAAAAATATCCTGACGAGCACCCACAACACGCCCTAAACCACATCTTAGCTGCTTATCCAGTTCAGCTAAAACAAGCCATAGCAGCCCATGCTCCAGACAGAACTGGTGTCCAACCCGCCAGCTTACTCGATCGTTATCTGTTTGCTTGTGATGAGCTGAGCGGATTTTTAAATGCCTACTCACTGATGAGGCCAGAGGGTTTTGCCGGTATGAAAGCTAATAAAGTGCTCAAAAAGCTCGCTGAAAATGCATTTGCCGCTGGGGTCAATCGAGCCGATATCCGTCGGGGTTTTGAACTCATCGACCAAACACCAGAAGAGCATATTACCTTTTTAATTGAGATCTTTTCAGCAAAATAACACAAAAATATGAAAGCACTTTTTTTAGCCGCTGGTTTTAGCACTCGATTAAGCCCCCTAACCAATGAGCTGCCTAAAGGCTTATTGTCAGTTCATGGTGAGCCAATCATCTCAGCACTGCTCAATCAGGTAGTTAATCAGCCAGAACTCAAGGAAGTTGCCTTAATTACCAATGCCAAGGACTATCCACATTATCACGAATTTCTCAGAAGTCAGCCAGCTTATGAGAAAATCTCCATCATTAATAATGGAGTAGAGCGAGTAGAGGAAAGACTAGGTGCCATTGGCGACTTGTCATTGGCGCTGGATTTATTGGAGTGGGAAGACGACGTGCTGGTTTTACCGAGTGATACGCTGGTTTCAATTGATTTAACTCAACTATTGGCTTTTTATCACAAATATCAGTCATTTGTAAATGTAGTTTATGAAGCTGGCAGTAAAGACGCAATTAGAAATAAATTAGGCTGTGCAGTGGTGGTTGGAGACAAATTAGTAGATTTCGTGGAGAAACCGGCCAATCCACCCACCACCTTGCAGTCAGTGCCAATTTACCTGTATCCAGCTCACACGCTACCCTTAATCGCCGAGTATGAAGCCACTGGTCAAAACCTGGATTCACCAGGAGCCATCATTCCTTGGTTGATTTCGCAAACCGACTGCTACGCCTACCAAGTTCAGCAGGGCTTTTACTTTGATGTGGGAACCGTCGAGATGTATGAAGCGATTAACCAAGATCCCTTGATCTTTTCGTAATTTCTCCTACAATAAGAGATAGTTTGCAACAGCGTTTGAGGTGACTAGCCCTCACCGAGCTGCTCAGGGTTAAAACTGAGCCGGGTAAGCCCGTTAGCGCAGGAATTAAGTAAAAACTAGAGGTGGCACCGCTCACTGAGCCCTCTGGCAATCACCGAATTGAGGTGGTTAGCAGAGGGTTTTTTTGTAGAAAAAATAAGTAGCCAAGGAGTTAAGGATGCTAGATATTCAATTCATTCGGGAAAATCCCGATCAAGTCAGAACAGCCGCTCAAAACAAGCAGCTTAATCCAGAAATTGTGAATCGAGTTTTGGCTGTCGATGAAAAAAGAAGACAGCTGATTCAGCAAGTTGATGTGCTACGCCATCAGATCAATACTCATGCCGATCAGGTCAAAACTAAAGTTCAAGCCGGTCAAAAGCCCACCTCAGACCAGATCGAAACTGGCCGTAAACTGAAAGAGGAGTTAAAAAATATTGAACCAGAGCTAAAGCAGACCGAAGCAGTTTTTACTGATTTAATGCTCCAAGTCCCTAATGTGCCGGCTGCAGATGTACCTATTGGTGCTGATGAAACTGGTAACGAGGTGATTAAAACTGTCGGCGAGCGCACAAAGTTTGATTTCACACCCCTGCCTCATCATCAATTAATGGAGGAGTTGGATTTAGTTGATACTGCCCGAGCGGTAAATATTGGCGGTTTCCGTTCTTATTTCCTAAAAAACGAAGCTGTCCTGCTTGAACAAGCCTTATTAAATTTCGCTTTAGAGAAAATGATTGCCCATGGCTTCACGCCTATGACTGCACCAGTGCTAGTTAACAAAGCCGCCTTGGTTGGAACTGGCTACTTCCCTTGGGGAGAAGAAGATCACTATCAGACCCAAGATGAGCAGATTCTAGCAGGCACTTCAGAAGTTGCCTTAACTTCATATCGCATGAATGAGGTCCTCACGGAAAAAGACCTACCCCTGATGATGACCGCGATCTCACCCTGTTTCCGACGTGAAGTCGGCTCTCACGGAAAAGATACCCAAGGTATCATCCGCGTTCACCAATTTAATAAAGTTGAGCAGGTGGTTTATACCATTGCTGACGAAGAAGTCACTCGAGAGTGGCATGAAAAAATTACTGGAATTTCTGAAGAGTTACTGCAGGAACTTGGGCTGCCTTATCAAGTGTTGGTCATGTGTACTGGTGATATGGGTGCCGGTCAGCGGAAAAAATATGACATTGAAACCTGGTTCCCAGCTCAAAATAAGTATCGTGAAACTCATTCCTCCAGTTACTTTAATGACTTCCAAGCTAGAAGATTAAATATCCGCTATCAAGATAAAAAGGGCGAGTTGAAGTATGTTTACACCATGAACAATACAGTGGCTGCGACGCCAAGACTATTGGCGGCAGTAGTAGAAAATTATCAGCGAGCCGATGGCAGCATTGCCATTCCTCAGGCATTACAAAAGTTCTTGCCCATGACTGAGATCAGCCGTTCAGCTTGAACTAGATAATTAGCACTCTTTTTGCGATAATGACAATTCTATTATGTTGAAGATATTTTCTAATCTATTCGATCAAAACAAACGGCTGCTGGATGAGTACGGCCGGTTGGTTGGTGAAATCAATGATCTTGAACCAACCTTACAGAAAATGTCAGATAAAAAACTGGCGGCTCAAACAACAAAGTTTAAGAAATTTATTGAATCTGGCCGTCAGCAAGATCAAGATGAGCAACAGCTGTTAGATCAGCTCTTACCAGAAGCATATGCTACAGTCAGAGAAGTCTCCCGTCGTTTGCTGGGCATGCGTCATTTTGATGAACAGCTGATTGCCGGCATTGCCCTGCATAAAGGCACCATTACTGAACAGAAAACTGGTGAAGGCAAAACGCTGAGTGTGACCGCCCCTATCTATCTAAATGCTTTACTGGGTAAAGGCGCTCACCTTATCACTGTCAATGATTACTTGGCAGAAATTGGCATTGGTTGGATGGGCCCGATCTACCACTTTTTAGGTCTGTCCAGTGCAGTCATCATTCACGATGAGTCAAAACTGTACAATCCCGAGGTTGATAGTGCTGAACGGGGTGATGAAAGATTAGAACATTTTGAAATGATCTCCCGCCAAGCTGCTTATGCCGCTGATATCACTTATGGCACTAATAATGAGTTTGGTTTTGATTATCTGCGCGACAATATGGTGCAGTCTTTAGCCCAAATGGCCCAAAGGCCAGAGAACACGCATCATTTTGCCATCGTTGACGAGGCTGACTCAATTTTAATTGATGAAGCCAGAACGCCATTGATTATCTCAGCGCCTGACACTGAGCCGACTGATAAGTATTTCCAATATGCCAAGATGGTTCAATCACTTAGTCAGGATGTTGACTTTAAACTAGATGAGAAATCTAAAACCGCTACTTTAACTGATTTGGGTGTCAAAAGAATTGAGCAAAAACTAGGGGTGAGCAATTTATACGAAGAAAGCTTTGATACCATTCATCATGTTGAGTCTGCTCTAAAAGCTAAAACTCTGTATCGCCGCGATCAAGAGTATATCGTGCGTGATAATGAAGTAATTATTGTTGATGAACACACCGGCCGATTAATGTATGGCCGCCGCTACTCCGATGGTTTGCATCAGGCAATCGAAGCTAAAGAAGGTGTTCCAATTCAACAAGAATCTCGCACTTTAGCCACTATATCTATTCAGAACTACTTTAGGATGTATCACAAGCTCTCTGGCATGACTGGAACTGCTGCTACCGAAGCTGAAGAGTTTAACCAGATTTATCACGTCACTGTTTTGGAGGTACCAACTCATCGACCAGTGATCAGGGATGATAAAGCAGATGTGGTATATAAAACTCAAGCCGCTAAATATTCCGCAATTGTCAAAGCTGTCGATGAAATTCATCAGACCGGCCGGCCAATCTTGCTGGGCACTAGATCGATTGAGCATAATCAGATTATTTCTCAATTTTTAACTCGGAAAAAGATTCCTCACCACGTCTTGAATGCTAAGAACCACGAAAAAGAAGCTTCCATTATTTCTAATGCTGGTAAGAAAAACGCCATTACCGTCGCCACTAATATTGCTGGTCGAGGTGTTGACATTGTTTTGGGCGGTTCCAAACCTGAACTTAAAGATTTTCGGATTGAAAAAGATGCTGCCAATGGCGAAGCTAACGGAGAATTACCTGAGGCCAAAGCGGCCCGCGGTGGTGGTGGTGAGCTGGGAATTGATATTCCACCCTCCATTAATCCTGATCGCTACGATTTAGCTAGCTATGAACAAGCTCTCAAAGACTGGCAGAAAAAACACGATGAAGTGGTGAGTATAGGCGGTCTTCATATCATTGGTACTGAGCGTCATGAATCTCGCCGGATTGATAACCAGCTACGCGGTCGGGCTGGACGACAGGGTGACCCAGGCAGTTCACAGTTTTACTTGTCTTTAGAAGACGAGATTATGCGCATCTTTGGCGGTGAGCAGATCGGCAAGATGATGGACTTTTTGAAAATTGAGGAAGACCAACCCATTGAACACGGCATGGTCGGTAAAGCGATTGAATCTGCTCAAGTAAAAGTGGAAGGCTTTTTCTTTGATCAGCGGAAGCGGCTGGTCGAATTTGATGATGTGATGAATAAGCAGCGCGAGATTATCTATCAGCGCCGCCGCAGTCTGCTGGATGAAGATGCCAACCTGAAAGAACAGATTTTAGGATACATTGAAAATGAGATTGACGCCATAGTTAGCGTTAATGCTCCTCAAGATTTTTCAGATGAAGAGTACAGTATATTAGTTAACGAGTTTGTCAAAATTATTCCTTTTGATGAGCGCTCACAACGCGAACTCGAAAATACTTTTGGCCAGTTGACTGATCCCGCTGAAATTAAGAGCAAGATGATGGACATTGTTTTGGAAACTTATCAATCACGAGAGCAGGCAGTGGGTGAAGAGCAGATGAGGCAGATGGAGCGGCTGACTGCATTATCCACCATCGATGAAAAATGGATGGAACATCTCGATGAGATGGAGTCACTGCGTGATGGTATCTGGCTACGCGGCGACAAACAAACCGTTTTATCTGAGTATCGTAAAGAATCATTTGCCATGTTTGAAAGCTTGATTCAGTCTGTGGAAACTAATATTGCCAATCGTATTTTTAGAATTCACCTTCACCAACCCAAACAAACCAGTATTGATCCAGCGCAAATGGTGGAACAAAAAGAGGATATTTATGAACCGCTGGCCAAGGAAGTGCGAGATGCTGCCATTCCAGGAGCTAAAGCAGCTCCTCAAACCATGAAGGGCAATGTCAGCGATCTGGCAGCCGTACTTGGTTCCGCCAAAGGTCAAACTCGAGTACCAGGTTCTGATCTGAAAAAGTCAAAATTAGGTCGTAATGATCCCTGCCCCTGCGGCAGTGGTCTGAAATATAAAAAATGTGGTTTGATTAATGCTCCTCAACATCGTGAATCATGAAACTTGCATCGCCTTTTCAATTTTCCGGTCAAGTCATCCATGGAGAAGGCGTTGGCAGAACCATCGGTTTTCCCACTGCCAATCTTGATCAAACTCCCTCAGCAAATGAATTAAAGCCGGGAGTGTATGTCGGCAGCTGCCAACTTATCCCGACGGTAGATAGTTCAACACTTTTCTGTTTAGCTTACTTTGGCCCCAGACTGGTTTTTGGCGAGCTGAAAAATCGCTTGGAGGTTTATATCTATGATTTTGATCAAGATATTTATGGCTCCACCCTCACACTGAACCTAACTCACTTTTTAAGAGACCCGCAAAAAGTTGAAAATTTATCTGCTTTAGCAGTTCAATTGACTAAAGACCGCCGAGAGGGTGCAGAACTTTTAAAAATTTACTGAAATCACCCCCTGTCTAGTGTTACAATACTGGCTATATGAAACTCATCTCCGGCACTTCCAACCCACCCTTAGCAAAAAACATAGCCCAACTGCTTAATATTGAGCTGATTGATGTCGAGATTGATCATTTCAGCAATGGTGAGAAAAAGATCTGGATTAAAAATCAGGTCCAAGGCGAGAATGTCATTGTCGTTCAGTCGCTCTCCAATCCAGTTGATGAGCACATTATGGAGTTGCTGTTAATTATTGATGCTTTGGAAAGACTTGGCGCCAGACATGTGAACGCGGTGCTACCTTGGTACGGTTACTCACTCCAAGACAAAGTTTTTCGCAAAGGTGAACCGCTCTCTGCCAAGATTGTTGCGAATCTGATCTCGAGCAGTTATGTCAAACGCAACTTTTTGCTTGATGTTCACAACACCAGCATTACCGGATTTTTCTCTGAACCGACTCATCACATTACTGCTCTTACCCTTTTTGTTGATTATATTAAAGCCAACTTTGATTTATCTAAGTTGGTGATCGCCAGCCCTGACTTTGGCGGCTTAAAAAGGGCCTGGAATTTAGCTGAAGCTTTGGGAGTAGACTGGGTTAATATTGATAAAAGACGAGATTTAAAAACTGGCAAAATTTTACACATGGAGCTGCACGGTGAAGTTGAAGGAAAAATTGCGTTAGTTTTTGACGACGTCATCGTCTCTGGCAGCACGGTGGTGGAAGCCACCGAAGTCTTACGCAACAATGGGGCTGAAGAAGTACATTTTCTAGCCACACATGGCTTATTGGTCTGCAATGCGATGGAAAAACTGGAAAAGTCTGACACTGATTCAATCGTCATCACCAACTCCATCCATCATGATGAGCTGCCTGCTAAAGTGAAGGTTATTGACTGTTCAACACTATTTGCCGAACAACTTACAAGTTGGATGTAAACAGAAAAGGAAACAGATGCGCTATTCAAAATTTTTTGGCAAAACCACCAAAGATGAGCTCAAAGACACCAAGTTTATGAGTCATTATTATCTGCAAAAAGGCGGCTTTATCGCTGAATCTGTTGCAGGAAGGTACTTTTTTCTGCCGCTAGGCTGGCGAGTTCATGAAAAAATCAGACAAATTATTAAAGAGGAAATGGATGCTGCCGGTGCTCTGGAAATGATGAGTCCGGTCCTTCATCCGCTTGAGCTATGGGAAGAAACAAACCGCACTAGCTCCGCTGGATTTGAGTTGATGAAAGTTGCTGACCGGCGCGGCGCCAACTTTGCTTTGGGTGGCACTGCCGAAGAGATGTTTGTTGATGTCGTTAGAAATTTTCAACTCAGTTACCGCGATCTGCCTTTTAATCTTTATCAGTTTTCGACTAAATTTAGAGATGAGCTGAGAGCTCGTGGTGGTTTGCTGCGAGTCCGAGAGTTTGTCATGAAAGATGCCTACTCATTCCACGTTGATGAGGCAGATTTCCAGGAAGAGTATCAAAAAATGGCTGATACTTATCGTCGTATTTTTCGAAGACTTGATCTCGAGACTGTAATGGTTGAAGCTGACAATGGTTATATCGGCGGAGAATACTGTCATGAATTTCAGGTCGAGTCTGCATTAGGAGAAGGCAGATTTTTTGCGGCAGCTGATGGTTCATATTTAGCTCATGAAGACGTCGCTCAATTTTTCAAAGAGGATAAAAACAGCCAAGATGACGAGCAGCCATATCAGCAAGTGCCAGCTGTTCGCGGTACCACCATGACCGACGGGGCAGAGCTGCATCAGCTCCCGCTTTGGCAACAGCTAAAAAATGTCTTATACAAGAATGAGCAAGGTGAATTTATCTTAGCGGTTATTCGCGGTGATTTTGATGTTAATGAAGTCAAGTTACTTCATTTGACTAAATCGCACCAATTAACTGCAGCAACAGAGGAAGAGATTAGAGAGTTGGGGAGTGAGCCAGGTTTTATTTTTGCCGGCGGTTTGGAAGATAAAGTGACAGTAGTCGTTGATGATTCAATTCATACTATTAAAAATGCCTATACCGGTGCTAATCAAAAACATCTGGATAGTCTTAACGTTAACTATCCTCGCGACTTCACCGCTCACCTAGAAGGTGACATCGCCATGGCAGCAGCCGGTTTTCTAACTCAAGATTCACATCAACCGTTAGAGGAAAAGTTTGGCATTGAGGTCGCTAACATCTTTCAGCTTGGCCATCATTACTCAAGATTAATGCATCACGCCACCTTTACAGATCAAAATGGTGATCAGGTGCCTTTCTACATGGGTTGTTACGGCATTGGCCTAGGCAGAACTATGGCTGCCATCGCTGAGAAGCATCATGACGAACACGGCATTATTTGGCCAACCGCAGTGGCTCCATTTGCGGTGCACTTAATCACTTTGGGTGGAGATCAAGCAATGGCTGAAAAACTTTATCAACAGTTGACAGAGGCGGGCGTAGAAGTGCTGTGGGATGATCGAGATGAGACAGCTGGCGTTAAATTTGCCACCGCTGATCTAATCGGCAATCCCGTTCGGCTGGTTATCTCTAGTCGCACCGGTGACCAGATCGAGTGGAAAGAACGATCAGCCAGCAACTCTGAACTACTCACTCCAGCCGCAGTACTGGCCAAGTTAACTAAATAAAGATGCCTCAGGCAAATTACCATCAGCTAATTTTTACTACTCATGCTCGAGAACGGATGAGTTTGCGGCGAATTTCACCAGATACAATTCGACGAGTGATGTCTCAACCTGACGTCACCTTTCCCAGCGATAAACCAGATCACATCAAGTTTATTCGAACTCTCAATCAGCGCAAATATCACGTCATTGCCGCCTATTTAGCAGATAAAAAGAAATGGCTGGTCATCTCTGTCTGGGTGAGAGGAGAGACAGATCCAGTGCCTTTGACGTGGCAGTTGATCACTTTCCCATTCAAAATTATTGCAAAAACTGCGAGATATATAACATCCTATATAATAAAATATTTGCCTGATTGAAAAATATTATAGTTTGTTTCTTCAATCCTTTTTGGCTATAGGTTTTTTCTGGAACATATCATATATTAATGCATACAACCCGGTGAGGGGACAACTCACTACAACTGTCGCTAACTAGCTTCATTGTGGTGAGTTGGTCTTTTTATAGGCCATAATTGGCTCTTAAGCTACTCAGAAGGCCGTTGATCTTATATACTATTAGCATGGAACGTCAATTAATTGTGACCCATCATGCTCCTGATTTGGATGCCATTACTGCCTCTTGGCTGTTGAAGCGCTTCGACTCACAGCATTATGCCGACGCCAAGTTTGGCTTCGTCAATCCTGGTGAAACCATGACTGAACAAGAGGCGAACCAACTAGGTTTTAGTCTCAACCAAATCACTCATGTTGATACAGGCTTGGGTAAATTTGATCATCATCAATCAGATAAAGCCCTTCAGTTTGCTAGTGCCGCCTCACTTGTATATGACCATATCTGCGAAATTCATCCCGAGCTTAAATCTGATAACGCTCTCAAAGAACTGGTGACCTATGTGACTGATGTCGACCACTTTCAGGAAGTTAACTGGCCGGAGGCTGACCATCCGCGGTATAACTTCATGATTCAGGAAGTAATTCGTGGCCTGGAGTTTGTTGGACAGCGCGATGATCAAGCTTTGCTACATTTTGGCTTTACTTGCTTAGATGGCGCCTACTCAGCCCTCAAATATCACCTTGGTGCCATCCAAATTATTAATGAGAGAGGTGTGCCTTTTGATTTAACTCAAGGAAAATGCCTAGCCATTGAAACCAGAAATGATGACACCATTAAGCTAGCCCAAAAACAAGGTTATGATTTAGTAATTAGAAAAGACCCGGAACGGCATCATGTCAGGATTAAAGCCCGTCCAGACAGTAGTTTTGATCTTAAGCCACTGCATGAGAAAATTTTGGAGCATGACACTAAAGGCACTTGGTATTTTCATCCGAGCGGCAAGATGTTAATTAATGGCTCTCGCAAACATCACCAGCAAACTCCTACTCCGCTAACGTTAGACAAAGTGGTATCACTCATTAAGGAAGTCTATGGCTCAACAATCTGATTGTATTTTCTGTCAAATTGCTCAAGGAGAGTCGCCAGCTCACCGAATTTGGGAAGATGAACATCATTTAGCATTTTTATCAATTTTCCCCAATACAGAGGGAACAACTGTTGTTGTACCTAAAGCTCACTATGGCAGCTACATTTTCGATCAGGAAGATGAGGTTATCTGCCAGTTGATGCTAGCCACTAAAAAAACAGCGGCTATCCTTGACAATTATTTTCAGGACGTCAGCCGAACCGGAGTAATTTTTGAAGGTTTTGGTGTTGATCATCTACACGCCAAACTTTACCCCATGCATGGCACCGGCCGGCTAAATGAGTGGGAGCAGATCGAGTCAGAACAGGTCAAAACTTACTATGAAAAATATCCTGGATATCTTATTTCTAACGATTCCCATCGTGCTGATGATGAAAAATTAGCGGCACTTGCCAAAAAGCTTAGGGATTCGGTATAATAGCGCCCTTGTTATGCCAATCATAGTTACCGCCAAAAAAGGCGACTCAACCAACGACATTATCAAACGCTTTAAGAAAGCTACTTTTGCAGTTGATATTGTCAATAAAGTGAAAGAGAGACGTTATCACGTTAAGCCAGCTGAAGCTCGCAATGTGATGCGCAGTGAAAAAAGACGTCTCAAGAAAAAGATTCGTAGCTTGAAAAAGATGAAAAATATTCCTCAAGAAGTGATCTCCAGACTCACCGAGCGTCTTGCAGAGTAAAAATTTCACCTTATTAAATTAGGAAGCTAAATTGGATTAGATTAGTTTAATCGTCTTGGTCTAGCTTTAACTTTGGCACCCACTTGATATTCCCACTGATCGCCTTCGCTGGTATCAAAACTAGTGGAGTTAGTCATTTGGAAGTGATTGAGCAAATGATTACTGAGCGTTTCCTCAATCTCTTTTTTCTGCTCATTCAGTTCTTTGACTTTAATTTTGAGATCAACCAATTGCGGCTCCTCCTGTAGTTTTGCTTTTCTTTCTTTGGCGGACTGCTGGACTAATTGCAACTGATCCTCAGCTTCCTGCAGCTGTACGTCATTTTCAAAATAATTATTAATCATCTCGCGGCGCTCTTTAAGTTCCTGCTTGATCTGCTCCAGTTGATTTGCATTGTGCTCAATCACTCTTTCTAAAGACGTGAGAGTTTCCGCAAACTGATCTGACTGTTCAGCTTCAGCCAAAGCCTCATCAGCTAAATTCTTCTTTTCATTGGCAGTTGTCTTAGCATCGGACATGGGTTACTCCTTCTCTTCGTAATTACCTAACAAATATACTACACTGTTGCCGCCTATTTCCAGAGATGTTCAAATAGCATATAATGTAAATACCATAATTATCCGTTTATAAGAAAGTTTTATGAAGAAAGCGACTAAAGTTATTGCGACCATTGGTCCAGCCACCGAATCTAAAGAGATTATTCAAGAGTTAATTGAGAATGGGATGAATGTCGCCCGGTTTAATACCAAACATTCCACTCCAGATTGGCACAATGAGCGAATTCACCGCGTCAGAGAAGTGGCAAACGAGATGGGAGTCTCAATCGGCATCCTCCTTGACTTACAGGGACCAGAGGTCAGAATTGATCTACCTCGTGAAGAAGCTTTTGAAGTTAAAGTTGATGATAATGTAATTTTTTCGAGTAACACAACCGCTGAAGGAGAGAGAACTGCCTTTGTGCCGCAGCTGGTCATCGACAGCCTATCACCAGAAAGTTTAATCTTGCTCGATGACGGAGCATGTGAACTAATTGTGACTGAAGTTAATCAGGATCATTTTGTGGCCAAAGCCCTCAATGACTGCCGCGTTCAGCATCGCAAAACCATGAATACTCCCGGTACAATCCTTGACATGCCTTCTATCACCGACCGCGATCGTTCCTACCTTGATGAAGTAGATATGAAATTAGTTGATTTTATTGGTTTATCATTTGTCAGAGACAAAGAGGATATTGATATCCTCCGCGATGAGATGACCCAACGCCAAATCAGCGCTGATGTGGTGGCTAAGATTGAAAATCAAGCTGCTTTAGATAATATTGATGAAATTGTCGAAACTGCTGACAGCGTCATGATTGCCCGAGGGGATCTAGGAGTCGAAGTTCGCTATCAAGAGTTAGTTTACTGGCAGCGGGTGATTATTGAAAAATGCCGCCAAGCAGCTAAACCAGTGATCACTGCAACCCAGATGCTCAAATCGATGGTGACAGATCCTCGTCCCACCAGAGCAGAAGTTAGCGATGTGGCACATGCTATATATGATGGCACTGACTCAGTGATGCTTTCAGAAGAGACCACCATTGGTAAGTACCCGGTTAAAGCGGTGAGGACTCAAAGTGAGATTGCCATTTTTAATGAACAGCACACCAAACTGGAAATGATTTGGCCCGCTAACACTTCCAGCAGTTTGGATATTACATCAAATGCTGCTAACCTGCTCATTCACACAAAGCAAAAAATTGATGTTATTGTTTGTTTGACTGAAACCGGCCGCACCGCCCAGTTGCTGTCTAGATTTAGACCCAAGCAACCCATTTTTGCAGTAACACATGATCCGCTTACCTATCAAAAACTAAGCATGGTTTATGGAGTTGAACCTTACTTGTTTGACTTTCCTGAGGGCAAGGTTGAAGTCGATCAAGATTTGATAGATCGCTTTGTTAACTCTGGAATGGAAATTTCGGGGATGACGATTTTGATGATTCACGGCAGTGAATGGCAGAGACCGGGCTTGACCAATACCTTGAGTTTAATTAAAACTAGCTAGTAGGCGAAATATTTTGAAAGGAACAACATGAGTAAAAAATCAAAAGCCGGCGTATTCGCGGTCGTAGCTGGATTAGCAGCTGGAGCAGCTGCACTTTTCTTGAGTAAGGAAGAAAATCGAGATAAGACAAAAAAAGCGATAGATCAGGCGAATAAAACAGCAAAAAAGATCGCTAAAAAAGCCAAAGCTAAATCTAAGAAGGCTTAGGGTGGATAAGTAGCGGACAAAGTTGTTGGTAAATTTGTTTGCATAGAATAGTCTGAGCGATTATAATTGTTTGACCTTATTCCTCGAGCGCCAGTAGCTCAGCTGGATAGAGCAACTGCCTTCTAAGCAGTAGGTCACAGGTTCGAGTCCTGTCTGGCGCACGTTTGGAAACATCAATCATAAGGCTTTAATCATGGCTAAGGAGAAGTTAGGACTCGGTTTAGGCATACTACTAACTGTATTTGTTTCAGCTGCTGTGACTTATGATCTGGGTAAAAATCAAGAGCACCTGCAGCAAAAGTTTTTACCTGCTTCAGATCAAGCAGCTTCCCTAAGCATGCCCCCTCCCACTCCTTCTCCCAGTCCAGACCCCACCCAAAATCTAGATGAGAGTTATCATCTCACCCTTGCTACTTTCTTTTGGGTAGGCGAGCCTGCTGATGAAAGCAATGGTTATATTGATAATGTGAAGAGCGCTTGGGATTCCTCCTGGATGACCCATTTTGGCGGTCTTGACGATCCTGAGGACAGGTGCGGCTATCATCCATGCAGTTTTACTCCTCTAGAAAATCCTTTTTACTTTGCACTGCCTTACAATGACCTCGATGCAGCTGGATTGCGTAAAGATTCAGCCAGGCAAATTCCATGGTTTAAAACTGCTCAAGATCAAAAATCCGTCCTGAAGAATACCTGGATTGAAGTGAGATACTTTGATCAAACCTGCTATGCCCAGTGGCAAGATGTTGGTCCTTTCGAAACTGATGATTTTGATTATGTTTTTGGAGAAGAGCCGCCACAAAATCAGTTAGGAGTTAAAGCCGGACTCGATTTATCTCCCGCCATGAGAGATTGTTTAAAGATGACTACCAATGATCGAGTTGGCTGGAAGTTTGTTGAGGGTGAAGAAGTGCCAGCTGGTCCATGGACAGAAATTATCACCACCCGGTCGGTTAGCTGGTAGATACAGTTAGGAAGTTCTAGCTAGCTCCACCTGAACTTCTTGACCAATCAGCCCCAAATGATGCTGTGTCGCATCACCACGCTTGCGAACTTTATTCCACAGCACCTCACTGCCTTCAATAACCTTAACCAAGCTTTTGGTCACTACATAGTAAAGAATGAACCGATAGAAAATTCGCTGGAGTGGCAGCCAGAGCAGAATTTGTTTAGGTGCTTTTTCCTGAGTAAATGCTACCGCCGCATAGCCTAAATCAATGCCCATGAAGAGTAAATAAAGTAGCCAAATCTGGTCTACATAGCCAGCAAAAATTGAGATCAAAAAGACGACGTCCATCAGCGGGTAAAAAAGAGGCAAGAGAATAGAGTAGATGAGCGTGTTGGGCAGAATAATTAGGTTTAAAGAAATCGATCGATTGCGGCGCAGCCGCCAGACGTATTTAAGAAAACACTGAATCGTTCCAAACACCCACCTCACTCGCTGTTTGACAAAATCCCAAATAGTGAAGGGTGTTTCTGTAAACGCCACTGCTTTCGCTTCATAAGCTATGAGATGCCCGGCAGCCAAAATAGCAAGCGTTAGGTCTTGATCTTCTACCATGGTCTGCTGACTAAAACCCCCTTGTGCCTTCACCACCGATTTCCGCCACGCTCCAACCGGCCCAGGAATTACCCCTACCGCGTTTAAGAAGCTAAAGGCGGCTTTATCAACATTCTGGGCAATAATGTATTCCAGCTGCTGAAAGATATTGATAAAATTTTTGGAGTTGGTAACTGCTACTTTTCCAGCTACCGCCGCTATTTTAGCGTTGCCAAATGGACGAACTAGATTGGGTATGGTCTCAGGAGTAAAGATGGTGTCGCCGTCCATCGTCACCACCACCCCATATTTCGCTGCCTCAAAACCTCGGTTCAGCGCAGCAGCCTTGCCAGAGTTTTTCATCTTTATTAGTCTTATCTCATGATAGAAAGGTTGTGATTTTTTAGTACGCAAATTTTTTCTAATAATTTTTTTGATAACTGACACAGTGCGATCAGTGGAGCCATCATCAACCACCAGTACCTCCATTCGTTTTCGGGCTGTTATCAACACACTTCGCAACGTAGACTCAATGTTTTCCTCCTCGTTAAAAACTGGAATTACCACACTCACACCCCCGCGCCAATGCTGACTGACTTTTTTGGGCATAAACTTTTTGACAACTAATAAAGCAGACACCAAAGCCAATCTCGCTAAAACCAATCCTAAAATGATTTTTACCAACCAGGGAACATGGCGTTCAAAGAGAGAGGAGAAAGCGATTAACTGCTGCTGCACCTGACGCTCAAATTGAGTACCTGTTTTGTATTCAGACCATTTGGGAGTTAAGTAAAATTGAGCTAAATTAGCAGCAATTTTCTCTCTGGTCATTGCCCCCACCCTGCCTTCTTCACTCTCAAGCTGGTGCTTTTTTGCCAAGCTATTAAAGCCGCTTGAGTTTCAGCATCAAAAGTACCAGTTGGTGATTGAAGATACAGACCCTCTTTGAGCAAAAAAGTCTGCAACCTTGAGACATCGCCTTCGGTTAGCTCATCCGTATCACCAACCATCATCTCCTGCTGCACTAGCATAGTGTGAGCAGCATTGAGCCCAATCACATCTGACACACTACCAAACCGATAATCACGCGCTTTCAACTCTTCAATCAGTGGCTCCAATGCTTGAGTAGTATGCAAACCCAAACCGCCATCGTGCAATAAAACAATGTGGCCTGATTCAAGATTGTTCAGCACATTATCAATAATTTCTTGGCTAGTTTCAGCTTTCCAGTCGAGAGAATCTATATCAGCCCCAATCGGCAAATAACCATCATTGACTGCCCAAAATAATTTCTCGCTGCTAGCTTGCTGATCTGGAATCGGGTCTGAACCAATATCTAATAAAAATGGCGGGCGATAGAGTAGAGTAGGTTCACCAGTGATGTTGCTAATTATTTTATTAGTTACATCCAGCTCAACTGCTAACCTTTCTTTCGTTTCATGTACCCGATAAGAGTGAGTATAAGTATGATTGCCAATTTCATAACCTTTATTATAGACCTCTTTGACTACCTCAGGGTGGGCTAGAGCTTGCGAGCCCATAAAAAAGAAGGTGGCCGGCACCTCCTGCCGATCTAAAATTTGCATGATTTCCCGAGTTTTAATCGGATCTGGACCATCATCAAAAGTTAGCGCAACAATTCTATCTTCAGCCATGACGTTGTAATAATAACCAGAGTCAACTAATAGCGGTTGCCGAAATGCCACCACGCCTGAAATGAAATCAGTCACTGCTAATGAAAACAGTCCCAACACGACCAAAACCAACAATCGAAAAGAAATTTTTCTAAAATTGATGGGTTTAATTCGTGTCTGGTGGGTATTTTTATTTTGAGATTGGTGATATTTTAGTTTCAGTGACAAACCACCCCTTAAAAATCCTTAGTTAAATAATAAAGAGAGATACCTTCAAAAATACCTGGTATCAGTAATTTTTTAATGATAAACAGGCAAGCGAGAGGTAATAATGGTGCAAGAGAACTGTAAGAACAATAATTTCTGACAAAAAGATGCAGCGGAAGTGGTTTTAAGGTAAAATACAGTCTACTCAAAAAAGGTGGTATTAGCTCAGTTGGTTAGAGCGCCGCTCTGTGGAAGCGGAGGTCGCCGGTTCGAGTCCGGTATACCACCC
>CAZYRN010000008.1:0-35787 GCA_964650185.1 uncultured Pseudomonadales bacterium | reverse complement strand
AACTGCCCAGCGTGGAAAAAGTCAGGCAAAATTTACTCAGCCACCCAGCAACTGACACCCCCCTCTGACACCCCCCTCGAAAAAGAAGATCCCAACTTAACTACTTCGACGCAGGTATTTCCAAAGAATACCCGGCACCACTCTGACTAAATCACTGGCATTAAAAAATGGGCCCACTTGGTGATATAGTTCTTCACCGGCTTTTTTATTGATAAAACTGCCTACTACCGCCGCCGTATCAGCCGACTGAGTGCAGTATAAAGCCGCTATCAGGCCAGCTAAGACATCACCGGTCCCGCCTTTAGTCATGCCGGCGTTGCCGCCCTCCACCTCAACAATGCGATCGGTCGTTAACACATAATCAACCGCTCCCTTAAAAACTATCACAGGCTGGTGGAGCTGCTGCTGTAGTTCCCACAGGAGAGTTTTTTGAACGGCGGTTAATGGCGAGCTAAGCTTAGCCACTTGAGCAAGTTTAGCCTCATCTAAAAAAGTCATCTTATCTGCCAGCCGCTGTAGTTCCTGACTATGAGGCGTGATAATACAGCGCTCATTTAGTAGCTGCGGCTCTACCATTTGCAGCGCGCCTGCATCAACTACCCATTTTTTGTCCGGATATTTTGCTAAAAGAGTATTAGTTAACTCTGCCGTTTCTTCTTCCCTAGTCATCCCTGGTCCGATTAAAACACAATGAGCTTCGTCTAAATATGATTCGAGATCTGGGCGCTCAACCACAATGCCGTTCCAAAAATTTTCTTTAGCTTGCAATACCAACTGGTTGTTAGAAGGAATGGATGAGTAAAACACCATATCTACCAACTGGCTCGCCACATCCAAACTCCATTTACTAGCTGCATGAAACAACTCACTGCCGCCGATAATGAGCAGCTTGCCGTTCTGCCCCTTATGAGAGTGGGGTTCGGGCAGCTGAATTTGGTGTAAAAAATGAGCAATTTGATCAGGAATCATATCTCGATGATAGCAGATTGAGGATGTTGTGCCAGAATTTCTTCAATGACACTGTCAGCGGCGGAAGTGACAATAGCCTGATTGCCATTGAGTAGTTCTAAGACATGCTGCCGATGTTCCACATCCAATTCAGACAAAATATCATCCAACAATAACACTGGCCGCTGACCGGTTTGCTGTTCTAAATACATCAGCTCGCACGTTTTAAGCCATAAAACGCCCATCCGCTGCTGGCCTCTCGATCCATACAATGCAATATCTCGCTTCTGCTCCGTCAACTCTTCCGTTTCCACGGCTAATTTGACGATTAAGTCATCTTTATGCGGACCAACCAGTGTATAACCAGCGGCAATCTCCCGATCAGCATACTTGGTTAATCTTTCCTCCGAAATTTCTGACCAATCATACTCAATCGTAAATGGTAAAGGAAAATCAACTGTGGAGAAGAAGTTTAAAAATTGACGCCGCTGCTGCTGCAGAATCTGACCATGCTTCAAAATGGTCATTGTCCAGAAAGTTAAAGCTGAGCGCGGCATCTCACCTTCGCGGACTTGAGTTAATAAGCGGTTGCGTTTAGTCAAAGCCTGCGTGTAGGTGGAAAGAGCTCGGTTATACTCGCGGTCAATCATTGTCAACGGTGTGTCAAGAAAACTGCGCCGGCGAGCAGGCGAACCTTCAATCAGTCGCATATCTTCTGGTCTAAAAACCACAGTCAATAAATTGCCCACAAATTTTCTTTTACTGCGCCGAACATTATTGATTGAAAATAAGCGCTTACGCGTCGCTTTTCCCCGCACTTCCCCACTAGTTAACATCACTTCCAGCTCAATCTCTTCTTCCTCAGCGGCTACTTTGCCCACCACTCGCCCCAACTCTTGCTCAAACCTAATCATCTCCTCAATCCGACCAGCCCGAAAGCTGTCACCGGTGGCCAACAGGTGAAGCGCTTCAATGACAGTAGTTTTGCCGGCTGCATTAGGACCCACCAAAATAGTCGTCGGTTGATCAAACTGAAAAGTCCGGCTGTCGTAGTTGCGAAACTGAGTCAAAGCTAAGGTGGTAATTCTCATTACTTGTGTTCGATATTGAAAAAGGCAAAGCCACTTTGTGGGATGGAAAGATAGCCTGGAGCCCGCAGGTTAAAAGCTGTTTTAAACTCGGAGCCAGATAAGGAAATAGTGCCTTTATCAGTTTGGAAAACAACTTCTGAGGTCGAACCGTTGCCTTGTTTTACCGTCACTCCAGTGACTTTAGATGGACCATTGGCTTTAGCTCTTAATTCAGAATGAGAGTAGGGATCACCGCCCCAACATTGAGTCGTCACTGGTGTCACCCGATCATCTCGGTAAAGAGCCGCATTAATGATGTCTGCCATCTCTTCACTAGTTAACCAAGGATTGGAGCGACCACACTTGTCTGAAGAGGGGCTATAAGACTTGGTGTACCAAGCTTTATAAAGCCAAGGAGAACCACCTAATTTGTCATAAGACCTACCAATGAAATCACTGCCGCCTTTGCCGTCAGTAGTATCCCAGCCAATTGGTGAAGCATAACCACCATGAGTAGAAGCGTAATAGGTGACAACATCTTCTAAAATCATCCCCTCAGTATCTTTAACCGCTTTTTTCCAAGAATCGGGCGGATTATCTGATTTAGATTTATTAAAAACCTGACAGGCTTCAGTAATACAGATCTCTTTATTGTCTTTGTAGTAACGATAGGCATAAGTTCGGGCAGCCACTGCTTGGGCTTTCAACGCTTCGCTGTCCCAGCTGGAAGGCATCTCAGCAATGCCGTAAAGATAGGTTGATTCAAAATCAATCTCCCCATTGCCAGCGACTTTGATCTTACCGCCGGTGTCCTTCTTCACCGGCTCTTTGCCATAATATGCTTTTAAAATTTCCCTATAGTCTTGACCTGCTCGAGCTCGGCCACGAGCTCCGTACTGACTCATCCCTTTACGGTGCGTGTAAGCGCCAAAAGAAAAGACGGCAAAACTGCCACTTGGCGCTGACTCCCTAAAACCTTTAATTGATGCTTTATAGTCATCCGCCATCTCACTGGAACCAATGGAGGCCGTAAAACCACCGGATCTGGCATTAATAATCTCTTGCTGGCGGGCAGACAGATCAGCAATCTTGCCGGAAAGCTCTTCTTGGTAGGCCTGAGCACCTTTGATCTCACCCCGGAAAAACTCCGCCTGACTATCCAACTGCTTTTCCAGCGCTGCTAGCCTAACCTGATCTTCTTCTAATTTAATCTTATCTGACTCCAACTGCTCAATTTCACCAGAAATAGATTGAATGAGCCGATTGTCCTGAGCTTTTACCGAGCTGCGATAGGCCAAATCTTTGGTAAGTTTGGCGGCGTCTTGAGTGGCCAAAAAAGTCATGATCGGCGAGTAAGTGCGGCTGCGCTTGTACTCTTCACCTATTCTCTTGGCTAAAATATTGTATTGCACCGCTAACTGCTCCTCTCTGGATTCAATGTCTTTCGCTAATTGAGCTGACTGATTCCTAGCGGAAACAATGCCGTTGCGGGCAGACTGAATTCTTGAATTGAGATTTTCTAGCTCTGCTTCCAGTGGTTTAGTCGCATCTTCAGACATTTTTTTGAGTTTTTCCAGCTCATCAATCTGTTTTTGCAAATCTTCCACAGGATTAACCGCATAAACACTGCGATTAGTATGGTACATCACTCGAGCTCCAACCAAGAACAACAAAACTAATGCTACGCTAAGTAGAATTTTTCTCATCACTTTTAGTGTACCAAACTTAGAATGATTGTGAACTTGGAAAGCAAGCATGATTTATCAAGCTAATATGAAGTATTGGGCGGTTCGTGCGCGGCCGAAAAAATGGTTTATAAGCGGCCAGCTAAATGGTTTATAAGCGGCCAGCAAAACGGAGAAAAAGGGCATCTTTCAGAATGCCAAGTAATTAGGTTACAATATAGGAGTGAAAAAGCTTGTAAGCAAACTAGCTGTTGTTTTGATATTGACAGCAATTTTTTCTTTTGGATTTGCCACCTCTGCCCACGCTGCCTCCTGTTCAAATGACTACGGTTTCACACTGGATCCCAACTTTCCCAGTGAGATTGTTGATGGCACTATTACCTCACTTCCGTTTACGGTCTCCGGCCTCCACAACAGCAGAACCTATAATTTGCTTGTTAGGTCCGGAGGAATTGCCCGTAGAAAGTATGTTGAGAACTCAAACGTTTTAGTAGATCAGGGGCAAGCACAGTTTTCACTTGGTTCTAATAGGGCTTTAACCGAAAACCCCACTCGCAATAAAACTCTCTTTTTAGAATGGCATGATGAAACTCTAGACAAGACTCAAGACTGCACTTTAACTAAATATGACATTATTGTTGGCGGCACCTGCAGTGTCAGCTACTCTCAACATGGTGTTAGAAACCCGCAGTGTCTTGACACCAGGGACAACATTACCATCTCTGGAGTAGGCATCGTTTACAATAATGAACAGTACTCAGGACCAATCCACCTGGCTTTTATGGGCGATGTCTTTCTTCTCGGTGGAGAATATGTACCCCCCGCTCAGGATATTAACGCAACTAACGGCAGTTTTGAGACAACCTTTAATCCTTCTCAATGGAATATGAGTGAGTTCTCTGTAGCGGTCCAAGTAATTCATGGCGTAGCCAATGTGACTACTCTTTGTGAAACTTCTGGGCCTACCATCACCAAAGAGTGCACTCCTGAGGCTAGAACCCCTGCTGCCACTACTTCTGCAACTGCTAAACCATTTCAAGTTTGCGAACAAATTCCTGAGTCAAACGTCAAAGCAAGAAGTGGTTGTGAGAGTTGTTTAAATAATGATGGACTTTGGACTGCAATTGGCTGTTTTAATTACACCACTGAAGCACTAACAACCAGAGAAGGTATTATCGGCAAAATAATGCAGATCGGCTTAAGTTTAGCTGGAGGTGTAGCCCTGCTTATGATTTTGGTTGCAGCATTTACTTATGCCACTTCTCAGGGCGAGCCAAAACGAACAGGTGAGGCCAAAGAAATGATGACTTCTGCTATCATTGGCTTAATTTTTATAATTTTTTCAGTTACCATCCTGCAATTTATTGGCGTAAATATCTTACAGATACCAGGGTTTGGAGAAAGATAGAGTGAAAATAATCACAGCCACCAAAATATTATTCATAACATTCTCTTTTCTTTTTATAGGAACAGGCTTAGTTCATGCTCAAGCAGGTGCCTGCGACGGCTTGCGCTGTATTCAATCAGGCCAGAGTTGTGGCGTCAATGAGGTGCAAGTAAGCAATAGAATTACCTGCGCCAGTGGGATTGGCTGCTGTCCTACTTCAATTAAAGTAGGGGGTGGTGTGAGCAAATATCATCTAGACCGCCTTAACCCCCTATATTCTCAAGGATCCCCTGTTCTCGCCGAGGAACTCTCCACCCCCGGTGGTATTATCAACCGGTTTATCCAAAACTACGCTTTTCCGCTAGCTGGCTTAATTTTATTTGTCATGCTGGTCTGGGGCGGTTTTGAGATGCTTTCTGGTGCGGCTAATAAAAAGTCGATTGATGCCGGCAAACAGCGTATCACCGCCGCGGTGATTGGTTTCGTCTTATTATTTGCTGCTTATTGGATCATTCAAATTATTGAAGCCATGTTTGGGCTGAGCATTCTTTAACCAAACCTCACTATTTGCCAAGTTACGTACAAATTACTTGCCAAACCGGCGCTGGCGCCGTTGAAATTCTGCCAATGCTTCGTCCAGTTCAGCTTCATCAAAATCCGGCATGAGCACTTCAGTTAAGTAAAGCTCACTGTATACGCCCTGCCAGGGTAAAAAGCCTGAGAGCCGCTGTTCTCCGCCAGCCCTAATAATTAAGTCAACGTCAGGCAGTTCAGCTGTATCAAGGTTGGCTGAAATCAGCTCTTCATCAATATTTTCCGGCTCAATTTTACCCTGCCTGATCTGACGAGCAATTTTTTGTGTGGCACGCTTAATCTCGTCGCGGCCGCCATAGCTTAAAGCAAAAGTTAGGTCTAAGCTTTTATTTTGCTCTGTTTCTTTCAAACCGGCTAAAATCTCCTGCTGAATATCCTCTGGAAAACTTTCTAAGTTGCCGATCATTCTAATTCTAATGCCATGTTGATGCAGTCGATCAATATTGTCGCGGAGCATCTGGCGAAATAAGTCCATCAAAAAGCCCACTTCCTCCTGTTCGCGCTGCCAATTTTCAGTGCTAAAAGCCCACATCGTCAAATACGGCACACCACGTTTTATGCAGTGCAGGGCTAAATTTTCAATTACTTCATTAGCAACTTTGCTATGACCCTCTCCAAAAAATAAACCGCGCTGTTTTGCCCAGCGGCGATTGCCGTCCATGATAATGGCAATGTGTTGTGGAGTAGATTTAATTTGGCTCATCAGCTAACTTTCTGCGGCTTGTCACCCGTGACAGCAATTAAGGTTTTTTTAACTAATGGTAATTCAGCTAATTTGGCTTGAACCTGATCTTGATATTCTGGCAAAGTCAGTACATGAACATTAAAGCCGGTGTTAATGGTAAAGTAGGCTGCAACTCCTTCTGCCCGCAACTGCTGGACTGCTAACATCACCTCGACTGTACCTGGATACCAAGCAATTAGGGTTGGTTGGCTGGTTAATAAAATACTATGAAACTCTAAAGCCTCCGCCTCGACTATTTCACCTAATTTAGTGAAGTCTTGAGCTGCTAAAGCAGTTTTTACTGCCTCAATTTTTGCTGGCAAATGAGCTTGTCGGGCTTGGAAAAAAGGACTTGATTGAGCAGTTTGATGACCTTCAGTTGATGATATTTTCTTTCTGCCTTCATCAACTACGGCCACCACATCAACTATTTGCCAATAATCAGCGGGAAAAATTGTGGTGGAATAAGATGTTTCTGAACTATCACCATCTTGCCACTCAACATAACCGCCGCAAACGCAACGGCAGGCCGTGCCCGAGCCTTGCCGAGCTAAAATGCTGAGTTCTTTTTCTGATAAATTTAAATTGAGAGCATCGGTCGCTGCGTATGTCAAAGCCGCAAAACCGCTGCCAGAACTAGACAAACCAGTGCCGCGGGGAAATGAGTTCTCAGAATCCACTTTTGCAAACAGCTTTGTGCCTGCTAATTTTCTAATTCGATCCAAGTGCTTACTGACCCGAGCTGCTTCTTTGCGATCCTGCTCACCAGCTATTGTCACCTCATCTAGAGTTAATTCTGGTGAAAACTCCACCGTGGTGACCGTATCTAAGCCAGCTAAAATCATGGAGATACTGCCATTTTCAGGCAGTCGTAAGATTTCATCTTTCTTGCCCCAATACTTAATTAGGGCGATGTCGCTTGAAGCGCGGTAGGTGGATTTTTTCATATAATTCTTTGATTTTAATGTTGATTAATTTTTTGTTGATGAAGAGGTTCTGGAATGCTAACTACTTCATGGCCCAGATCAAGCTCAACTCGAATTTGAGGCTGCGACCGTTTATTTTCTACCCTCACTCCAGGCGCTTGCAACTGTACCAACATCACTTCTCCGCCTGCTTCAGCAATGGCAGCTGCCACTTCGTCAGCATTATCCGGTGCCAACGCCACCATACAATCTCCACCACCAGCACCTGATAAGGTTGCCCCGATTGCTCCCGCACCTTCAGCAGCAGTAATAAGAGTATTTAACTCAGTCGAGCTGACCCCCAACTGACTCATCTGCTCTTGATGAAAAGCTAACGCCTGACCTGCTTTAGTCCAATCATGAGTAATTAAAGCTTGTTTCAGCTGGCGACTGGCTTGATCTACACCGCGGAAAATTGTGTCAATTTTTTCTGGCTGCTGTTTCAGCATCGAGTTAACGATTCTGACAATGGTCGGCGTATCTGCTTTAACACCCGTATACCCAACTACTAGCGGAATTTTTGCCTCAGGCAGCGGCGTCACCACTTTAGCCGGTGACACATAATATAAAGTTCCGCCCCAAATAGCGGCTGCAATATCAAAACCTGAACCAACTCCCTGTACATCTAAAATTGCCTGATAACACAACTTAAACAGCTCTTTTCTTGTCAGTTGAATATCGTATAAAGCGGTTAAGGCCTGAGCGAAAGCCACCGTGACTGCACTGCTGGAACCAAAACCAAATGAAGCAGAAAAATCACTTTGAGTGGTGACGTTTATTCCTTCTTGTTGAGGATATTTCTGCAAAAAACGGTAGTAAAGCATCTCAATAAACCGCACGGCTTTAGGTAGCTCTTTTTGACCTAATTCATTAATGTTTTTTGTATATGAATGTAAACCTAAATCTGGCGCATAAAGATGAAATGAGTCGACACCGTTTTTTTGCACAGTCACCGATAGCCGCTGATTTACCGCTGTCACTACAGCCGCATAACCGTGCACGACTGCGTGACTGCCGGTGAGCATTAGCTTTCCTGGAGCAGAAGCGGTGACGCTGGGTTTGTTAGTTAATTGAGTCATGATAATAATAAGGGAAAACTTTCCCAACCTTTTTCAGCAGCTAACTGCTGAACTTGATTAATATCAACTGCATAGACCAAGATTATACCTGAGCCCGACTTAATGCCACCCGCACCAGAAATTTTAGCAGCTCCGCCTACAGCCTCAATCTCTTGAATCATCGCCGCAGCTTTAGTGCCAACTACACCGAGTTGAGCTAAGAGCTGGTGATTTTGCGTCAGCAAGGCTGGCTCCAACCGGCCATTTTGAAGCTGCTGACTAAGTTGACGTGAGATGAGGCCGATTTCTTTAATAGTAGTAGCCAGTGAGGGATCTGACTGAAGTCGATCTGCAACTAGCTGCACCATCTCGCCAGTTGTTTCAGTAGGTTCGCCAGATTGAATTAAGAGCAGTTCTAATGGCTGTTTGAATTTACTTGGGATGGGTTTAATTTGAAACTGCTGCTGTTTTTTTTGAAAAAAGTTTAAACCGCCGTTAATCACAGTCGCTGCATCTACGCCACTGGGATTGCCATGAACTAATTTTTCACTGACCTGAACTAACTCAAATAAAGTTGGCGCATCGTATTCCAGTTCAAACCAGTCATAAAGCGCTTTAATTAAAGCGTGGGCCAACGCCGCCGAAGAGCCTAAGCCTGAGCCAATCGGAATTTGAAAAGTTAAGTCTACCTTAATTTGAGAAAGGTCTTGATGAATTTGGGGAAGTTTTGACTGATGTTTATCTTTAAAAATGGCAAAAACATGCTGTATAAAATCCGTAAAAGGATGGCTGGGGTCTAACTCACCATCGGTCATACTAACCACCACCCCCTGACTCAACGCTGCCGCTACAGCTGGCTCGCCATAGACGACACTGTGTTCACCAGTCAGAATACATTTGCCGGGAGAGTACGTTTTAATAATTTTCATCTGGTAGTTTCATTCACTTGCGCAACTTCACCCGCTTGCGCAATTTCACCCGCCTGCGCTGACGGTACTAATCGCACTTTAATTCCATAATTAATAATTCCGGCAGCTGAGGCAACACCTAGCTTCCGCCACACGCACTCAACTTGATCGCCAGCTGCTAATTTTTGCTGGCCAACACCCATAAAACTTCTTTTCTCATCACCAAAATCGACCAAAACATAACTATAAGGGGCTAAAGATTGCTGTACCGGGGCAGCAGCTCTTACCATCGTGCTAGCGACCACCCGTCCTTGTCTACCCAGCCAGCGGTGCCACTCCCGATTATTTCTTGAATATAAAGGTGCAGTGATATCTTTAATCATGTGGTTCCTTAATCATCTGGTTCCTTTCGGAGAGCGAGAGGAGCGTGGTTTTCGATCTGGAGCCGCAATTATGTGAACCACTGCAGTTGCTCCGCTGCCACCAACATTATGCGTTAAACCCAATTGATATTGACCAGATTCAATTAAACCAGCCATATATGCTACCTGCTTAACGCCAGTCGCTCCCACGGGATGACCACAGGCTTTAAGTCCGCCCGATAGGTTGATTTTTACTGGTAAATCACCTGCTAAAGTTGCCACGCCACCTTGACCTTTCTCAACAAAACCAAGATCTTCAATGGCTAAAATTTCCGCAATTGTAAAACAATCATGAACTTCAGCTGCTTCCAGCTCACTAGGTTTTGCCCCAGCCTCAGTGTAAGCTTGCTGAGCAGCTTTGACCGTCGCTGCCAACGTGGTTAAAGAACTGCGGCCAGCCAAATCTAAGCTGTCCTGTGCATGACCGCGGCCAATGATAATTGGCTTGTGAGGGATTTTTTTGGTAGTTAAAATAATGGCGGCGGCGCCATCAGTAATTGGCGAACAATCTAATAAACGCAGTGGGTCAGCCACCGGCGTGCTGGTACTAACTTGATCTAAAGTAAACTCGCGATGGTATTGAGCTTGAGGATTAGTCATCGCCTGTCGATGATTTTTCACCGCCACCGCCGACAGCTGCTCGCGGGTAGTGCCAAACTCTCTCATGTGAGCATCGGCCAATAAGGCATATAAAGCAGGAAAAGTGCTGCCATACTCAGCTTCCATATCTGCAGCTGAAGCTAAAATTTCCGTAGTCTCACTAGCTGAGAGATCACTCATTTTTTCCGCCCCAACTACTAAGACAGTTTCATAGCGGCCGCTGAGCAAAGCGTCTACCGCCGCCATCACTGCTAAACCACCCGAGGCACACGCTCCTTCCACACGAATGGCGGGAGGCTGATGAGATAAAAATGAGCTAGCTAAAGCATTGAGATGCCGCTGCCCAGTAAATGAGCCGCCAGCCTTATTGGCGACAAAAACAGCTTCAATGTTTTCAGGCGCTAGCTTTGCTTGATCAGCACGAGCTATCACCTGCTCCATGGCTTCTCTAATTAAGTCGGGAAGGCTTTTATCCCACAACTCACCAAATTGAGAAATATAGTGACTGGCGATAGTGACGGCAGGTTTATTGGACATGACTGGTATTTCGGCGATAAACTTGATAAGAAACTGGCTGAAGTAAGCCAACTTGATCTTTTACCAGTGAGTGCCAGTGCTGTCTTTGCTTAACTAGGAGAGGCGTGGTTTCGAGTAAGAAACTATCAGCACCTGCGCCTGAACCGTAAGATGTTAATAAAATGGTTTGATTTGCCTCGGCTTGGTCTAAGACAGAGCTGAGAGCGATTAAAGAGGCGGCGGCATAAGTATTGCCAATCTCGCGAACTACTAAACTAGGCTCAACCTGGTTTTTAGTAAAACCTAATTTTTGCGCCACCTGAAGAGGAAATTTGGCATTTGGAGTATGAAAAACGGCGTAATCAATGTCAGCGGGGGTGAGGTTTAGTTCTGTCATGAGCTGAGTGGCGGCGGCCCCCACGTGATGAAAATAAGCCGGTCCGCCAGTAAATCTTCCGGCGTGCTGCGGATAAGACTGACCCGGCCGCCGCCAAAAATCAGTCGTATCAGTCGCATATGAAGTCGTTCCCAAAACTCTAGCTAATAAATTCTCTTTACCCACCAACAGCGCTGCCGCTCCAGCCCCTGCCGCAAACTCCAGTGCGTCACCTGGTTCAGCTTGTGCTGTATCTGCCCCAATCGCCAAGATATTTTTTGCCATACCAGCCGCCACGTAGCTCAAGCCAATTTGCAATCCTTGCGTTCCAGCCTTACAGGCAAACTGCAGATCTGCCAGCGCCAACTGATTTGATAAACCCAGTGCAGTTTTTACCATCGTGCCAGTCGGATTAACAGCATAAGGGTGACTTTCGCTTCCCACAAAAATACCGCCAATCTGCTCAACATCTCCCTGCCATCTTAATAAGGCTTGCTGGCCAGCTGCTGCTGCTAAAGTGGCCGCATCCTCATCTTGCTCTGGAACTGTTTTCTGCTTAATGCCAGATGGACAGGCTAAAACTCCATCATCTTTACCATTAGCTGAAGCTATTTCACCAAAAGAAACTGCTAGCGAGGGAAGCGACACTCCATAAGCAGTAATGCCAACTTCTTGATTCAACTTCATGATTTATCTCGACCTAATTTTTGATGGGCTTGGGCTAAAGTATGGGTGCTTAGGGCAGCTAGACCTGATAGTTCCACTGCCAACACGCCGGCTGCCACCGCTCCAGCTAGCTGTTCGGCGGTCAATTCTTTACCACCACGAATAATTTTTTTGGCTTGAGACTGGGCTGGCAAGCCTGTTCCACCACCAACCGCACCCACATTAATATTTGGTAAAGTTACGGCTGCATAGATTCCACTGCGCTCAGCGTCATCAACCAGTTCGATGCTGGTCGTCGCTTGTGAACCTTCCACGACATGCGCCAAATCCTGGCCAGTCGCTGCATAAATAGCAGCGATGACATTGGCAGCTTGCATGTTCTGTGAGTGGGATCCAGCTAGGTTTGAGCCGATTAAGTTCTTAGAAAGATGCGTCTTAAAAATCACCTCAGCATCAGCTTTTAATATATTTTTGATCACGTCATGTGGAATAAAAGCTTCTGCCTGCACCCAATACCCTCGACCATACAGTGAGTTGATGACTGAGTCCTTTTTATCAGTACACACATTACTAGAAAGACTGACTAACTCCACTCCATCCAATTTCGGTAATAGTTCGCTCAGGGCAGTTTGAAGTGCGATGGTGACCATATTCATTCCCATCGCCTGATCGGTATCGAAGACAAACCGAACGAAAACTTGTCTGCCCCTAATCCAAGCCTGGTAAGAAAGATATTTGAGGTGATGACTGGTCGCTTCAGTCAGTCGGGCAATTTCTGCCTGATTTTGGTCCAGCCACTCCACAAACTGCTGAGCATGTGCTCCATCTCGACAACGGAAGACCGGTGCTCGAGTCATACCGATTTTTTTGATGATTAAGCTAACTCCGCCGCTGGCAGAGAGAGCTTTGCAACCGCGACTAACACTGGCAACTAAAGCCCCTTCAGATGTCGCTAAGGGTAAATAAATCTCTTCACTTCCCAAATCGCCCACTGCCGTATCTACCCCTGTCATATCTGCCCCAACCATACCCTTCACTACCACTGGACCAGCCACGCCCACCGGCAATTCAATAGAGCCAATCAAGTTTTCGCAGTTTTTGCGTCCAACCTGCTCGGCATCAAACTCATAGGAAAATAGTTGCGCATAATCACCTGGCGCCAACTCTTGTAAGAGCTCTTGACGCTTGGTTACCCGCTGCTCCTCATTAAGATCAGCGGCGGTGACACGCAACGATCGATCGTTCGTCACAACTAATTAGTCGCAAAATTAGGATCAATTCATGCAAACTGCTCATGCAAACTGCTCAATTAGGCTGTAGCTCTTGATAAAAAGTCGATTAATCGCTGATCTTGCAGCATCATTAAAGTCCAAGGGGCAATCATCATGGATTGACCGCTTATCTCTGCTAAAACTCCCGAGGCTTTTGTCACCAACTCATCTTGAGACAACTCCAAACTCTCTCCGGCCGTCACCATCTCACCAACAGCCAGCTTATGCTCGGCCGCTTTCTTCAACTCACGCCAATCTACCCACCTGACCGCTGCCACTTCTGCTGGATTTAGCTGTAATTTTCCGCGATAGACTGCTCCAAATACCTGGTCAATTTCATTTTCGCCAAATTCCTCGTTTAAATATGCCTGATAGTGAAATTTAAAGAGAGGTTCAAGTTTAACGAGCTTAAGCTCAAGCTGCTTTGGCTCATCCAGTCGGTTTGATCCATCCACTTGATCCGACTCGCCCGCCTGCTCCAGACCAATCTCTGCCTGTAATCTCCGCCAAGCACACTCTTCATAACTCTCACCCACATTCACATTGCCGCACACTGCGTTCGCCCACCAACCAGCCGCCGTAATTTTGTGCTGACTGCGCTGTTGAAGCAAGACCTCGCCTTGATCATTGACCAACCAAACCGAGGCCGCCCGATGTAATTTTACTGGATAGCGATGTACTTCATCTCGCCCCAACTGACCCATCTCCCGATCGAATTCATCTACTAAAATTAGTTGCTCTAAGACAGGCTGTTTCATTTATAAACTCGGGAAAATCTCACTAGCAGATAAAATAAGAGCAACTGCCAATACAAACAGAAAAAAATCATCCAGTAAGCTAAAAACGGCAATAAACCGCAACCCATACCCAGCCAGCCCCCAGACTGACATGAAAAAACCGCTGACACAACTGGAATAACCACATATCTCCAGCCAACTGTTAAGGCTGCCAAAACTACGGTAGGCAGCATCGTCATCCAGATAAAAATCCGGTCAGTGACCAATGACTGCATGGTTTGATATGGATGCAGCAATAAACCCAACGTAATTTGACCTAATGAATAAATAATTGAGCGAAAATGAGAAAGATAGCGAAGTGATGAAACGGACCTCATTTAAGTCAGCCTCCACATTAATAAGGCAGACACTGCGGATAACAGTAATATAGTTTGCCAAGGGTAAGTAGCAACGAAGCGGGCCAAACCACTCAGCTTTTCCGGCAATAACCGTGTTTGATTTAACTGAGCTTGATGCTGAGCTTCTTCTTCCAGTCGTTGCAGAAAATCAGCTTCGGTCAGCGATGGCATACAGCTCCTTAAAATCTGCTCTGGCACGGAATAAGTCGGCTTCAATCGACTTAAAAGTCCGCCCCCACTCGCGAGCAATAGTTTTGACCTGCTTGCCATCCACATACTTCAGCAGTAGCAGCTCGCGGTAGTCTTGGCGCATTTTCCTTAAAACTGATTTAACTTTCACTGATACCTGATGGGCATCAGCAATTTTGGCATCTTCTTCACCAATAATTAATTCATGCAAAGGTAGCGTTTGAATAGCTCGTTTGGCATATCTTTTTCGGTAATAATCAGCAATTTCGTGCCGAGCGATACTCTTCATCCAAGTATCAACTGAAGATTTTTCATTAAACAATGGCAAGTGTTTTAGACAATTAATAAAAGTTTGCTGAACAATTTCTTCGGCGTCATCAACCTGGCTGACTTTCATTAGGACAAATCGCAATAAAGGCTGGTGAAACCGCCTAAACCAAGCCCTAACTGCTGAAGAGCGACCCTGCTTGAGCTGCCGAACTAACTGTTGATCTTTATCGGTCATCTTTTTTCTCTTACTTCATCACCGGTCTATGGCGTATAATACCACCAATGTTGAGACAGCTGAATGATTTATTCGTCACACCAGTCTACGCAGCTTGTGATCCCAGTCAAGGTGGATTAAATTTAAAAGACTGCTTGTTACTCAATCAAGAAGGTCAGACCGTCGCGGAAGTTTATAGCGATCCATCCACCTTAGTTAATATTGTGATTCGCAACTTATTTGTTTTAGCCGGCGTTTTCCTCTTTTTTATGATTATTTGGGCAGGCTTTAAGTTCGTCATGAATCCTGGCAATAAAGGTATTGAGGAAGCTAAAGAAATCATGAAGGCAGTGGTGATGGGCATTGTGATTATGTTCGCCGCCTACTGGATCATGCAGATCATTGAGGTCATTACCGGAATTGATAACTTAATCTAATGACTATTTGTTACAATAGAAAACAAGCATGCTAAACCTGATAACATCCACCCTGATTGCTCAAATACCAAATCGACCTAATGAAGGTCCAAGTGGAGTAACAAATTCCAACGACAGCAGTGTTTTTGGTGAGATCAAACCCCCCCCTGGAGTTGATCAGTACAATATTGCCGCCGATGGGATTGGTCTGATCTTATTCGTTTCTCGAGTAATTAGACTGCTGACCGTGGTGGCCGGTATTTATGTTTTATTTAATGTCATTCTCGCTGGCTACATTTACATCTCCTCCTCAGGAGATTCTAGCGCCCATCAAAAAGTGCGCGATCAGTTGACCTTCAGCATTATTGGGCTGTTAATTATCGTCGGCTCTTACACCATTGCTGGTATTGTAGGTTTAATTCTATTTGGCGATGCGACCTTTATTATTAATCCCACCATTTGTGGGCCAGATGGATGTTAAGATGAAAGAGATGCTAAAGAATTTGCTAATAAAACCAGTATTTGCTCAAGCCGCCAATCTTGGAACTATTGAACCCCCTTCTGAACCGCTAGCTCCCGAACTCGATCCTACCGGAGCAACTTCAGCCGGCATGCTGGAAATGATCATCTCTAATGTGCTGGGTTTTCTTACTATTATTGCTGGTCTTTACTTTCTCTTAACTTTTGTCATTGCTAGCATAAACTGGCTGGGAGCTGGTGGTGATACCGGTAATGTCGCCAAAGCGAGAACGATGATGATTAACGCCGTTGTTGGTATGGTCATAGTCGTCGGCACTTATGCAATTGTTGGTTTAATCGGTAGCATTATTGGTCTGGATCTGCTCAGACCAGCTGGTATGATTTTAAGATTAGCACCCGGAGGTGGAGAGTAAAAAAATTTCATCAACTAGCTATGAACTTAATTAAACACTCATTTTTTTCACTTCTACTAATTATCGCCTTAAGCTTTGGACTGGCTCAAACTGCTGAGGCCAAGATTGAGCTGTGTGTTAACGTTAAAAGCGACTGCGCCATTCCGATTCGAACTGAACTTAATGACAATGCTTCCTGTAGCAATCGTAGAGATGAAGGGTTTTATAGCAGTGCCGCCGCATGTTGCCGAGACTCGGTTAATGTCAGCTTAAGCCGTTGGTACAACCAAGAAAATGGTTATGCAGACTGTGTCGCTTTAAGCAGCGAGAACTTGCGCAAAGAACAAGCTAAGTTAACCGGCACTGGCACCTCTGGCACAGGTACTTCTGGCACCGGCCAGCCTGCTGGCGCTGATGGCTCAGGCATTGTCAATCCAGTGGTTTCCGGCAGAACCGGCTCAGATGCGGCTGCTGCCGAAAGCGGCTCGCTATTTATGATGATTATCAGCGGCATCTTAACTTTCCTGATGCTGCTCGGCGCATTTTTAGTATTAATCAATCTGGTTCAAGCTGCCATTGACTGGATCAGTAGCGGTGGCGACTCTAGCAAGGTAATTAAATCAAGAGATCGCATCATTCAATCCGTCATTGGTATTCTAATTCTCTCTGCCAGCTATGCTATCTGGAGATTAGTAGTTGGGGAGTTTTTGGGAGTCAACTTTGTCTTTAGCCGGTTGTTTCCTTAACAATTAGTTGACTCAAGAGAAAAAAGCCAGGTATAATAGCAACTAGCCAGATAAAATATTAAAAAATTAACGTTAATACAGGCAAAAGGAGTCCGACATGAATAAAACTCTTACCAAATTAGGCATCAGCGCCAGCAGCGCCCTCGCCTCTCTACCACTGGCAAGCAGAATGGTTTTCGCCCAAAGCGACTTCCGCAACACCGAAATTGAACCAGGTCAGGGTTTTGCTACCAGCATTGGCAGTTTAATCAACGGCGTCCTTAGCTTTGTCATGGTCATCGCCGCTCTCTTAGTCTTTGGCTTCCTAATCCTCGGCGGTATTGAGTGGATTACCTCAGGTGGTGATAAAAACAAAACTGAGAGTGCCAGAAATAAAATTACCGCTGCCATCATTGGTTTAATTATTTTGGCTGCCTCATATGCCATTCTGTTAATCGTGCTGAACTTCCTCGGCTTCTCAAGCTTGGGTGAAGTGTTCGAAAATGTCCGCACAATCGAGTAATAACAGAAGTAATTTAGCTGGAATATATTGATGAATGGACCTCAACCGTGGGCAGAAGGCATTTGTGTACAGGGTGGCGTGGCTACTATTCAAGGCATTCAGTGTTTAGTCGCTAACGTTTTTTCCATCGCCATCACTATGATTGGTTTAATTGGATTTTTGATGCTAGTGGTGGGCGCTTTCCGCTATCTTCTTTCCGGCGGCAGCAGCAAGGGCACAGAAAATGCCAAAAACACCATTGTGTATGCGGTGGTAGGACTACTGGTAGCATTGGCTTCCTTCTTCATCCTCAACTTAATCGCTGAGTTTACAGGCGTTAAAACCATTCTAGATTTTGTAATTCCTTCACCAAGCAATACACCTTAAAAAACTCACGCTTGATCTTCACCTGTCCTCTGCATTGGGATCAAGTATAATCGGAATTATGAGAAGAACCCTCAGTTTAATGCTGGGCTTATTGATATTGTTGGCTGGAAGCAGTTTAGCCTGGCTTCATCAGCCTGCTGCTGCTCAAAGACCGCCCTTTGCCAGAGATTTGGGAGAAGATACAGCCAGTGATGAGGGTGATGACAGCGCCGATGAGAGTAGTAATACCAAAGATCCTACTACCGTTACGAGCGAGAGTGTGTCCAGCACTTTTGATGCTAAAGACAATATTAATTATATAAAAGTAATTGATTATCCTGAAAATCTTGACGTATGTCTGCAAAATGGCGACACCAACTGTATTTCCCAAGCATTATTAGATGATAATTATCGCGCTCATTGTGCTACTACCGATCAGATTTATTCCGCTAAAATAGGCGGACCATATCAAGAATTAGTAGCCAAAGGCTTAATTGGACCCGGGCAGATAACTACGGTTAACGAATTAGAGCTAGCTTTATCAGATTTCAATTTATTTGGCGGCTTAAAAGATGAAGACAGCACTACGGCCGAAGGCAGAATGAACTCGCTGGCTGGTTTTACTACCTCACCTAGCATTAATGAAGATCCGGCTAGTGACAATGAGCTGACACGCAATCTTACCTCTGGACCGTGGTCTAGTATGATGAATACTGTCGCTCAATGTGAAGCCCAAATTACTGCTTTAAAAGAGAAAAAGCAGCTCTGCGACAAGTTTAACTTTCAAAATTCCAAGTTTATTTCTTTACTCTCAAATCCAGATGTAGAAACTCAGTGTGCTGAAAATCAGGTTTTAACCAACACCACCTACAAAGCCCTAGATCTACTGGCAGATATCGAAAACTTACAAACTCAAGGCGTCGACTGCGAGGCGCTGACTTCCACTTACAAGGAAGTATCGCCAGTAGCTCAGTCTGCCTTAACCAGCTATGCGCAAAGCAAAGGCCTTACTGATGGACAGGCAGCTCAAAGCCAGTTAAAAGCAGCCCTAGCCGCCGTCCCCATCGGCAATTCTGAATCGTATAAAATAGCAGTGCTAGTAGTCATGAATGAAAGTGTCCCAGATGGATTTTCCGTCAGGCAGAATGCTTTCGCGCCAATTCGTGATTTTTTTGCCAGCCTCTTCTTTCCCAATCAAGCTCAACCAGCAGCAGCTGATTGCGTCTCAGATCAAAGAGGATACTGCTACCAATTTGCCTTCTTTAAAGTTCCGGCTATTAACCTAATTGATGAAAATCCCGAACCTACTAAGCAAGATGCTCTCTCTCAAACCAGCGGCAGTCTAATTCCTTATGAACAGCAGCAGCATGAACTTGCTGACCAAGCAGAAAAGAAAACCAATATTAAACAAACTGCCTCCTCATTTGCCAGTAAAAGTGCGGTCGATGGCACCAGAAAAAACGTTTGTTTAAATTGCGATGATCCCTTAAGTAAAGCCATGGCAGATATCATTGAAGCAGATCTAGCCATACGGCCAGAGAAACTGAACTGTGGCACAATTAAACAAAACCCTGAAGAAGGCCAGTTAATCTCTTATGATGCCAGTATCAAAGTCCAAGATGATGTTCCTTTAGTAATTGGTGATGCTAATTCCGGCTTTTTAGGGACTTTCCAAACCACTATCGGCCAGCCTATTACTTCCATTAGAAACACTTTAGCCAACATTCTTCATATTGGCGGAGACGCTGCTAGTCCAGAAGTAAACCCACCAGTGAAGCAAAAAATGTACCTCATTATGCCTTACGATCCTTTTGAGGGTAGGGCTGTCAAAAATACCGAGATGGTCACTAATAGTTTTATGAATGCCAAGCAAATTGCTGCCTATGAAGAAGAGGTGGAAAAGGCAAAAGAAGATTATAACCCCGCCTACACTGATTCTCTAGTTATGAAAGACTACAATCTCACTGAAAGTACCTCAGAGCAAAAATATGCAGTTGGCTGTGAGGGGGATATTTATCAGCGAGATGAAGCCGGCCGGATCATGTTTGATGTTGAAGGCAATGCCCTTTACCGCGACTGTTCTCAGTCTGTCACTTATAGCGTCGGCATCAGTGAAGATAAAAATCAAAAACCTGAAGCAAGACCTCAGATTCATCAGTACTCTGAGAAAATTCGCAGCTTAACTAAAAAAATTGGTGCCGCACTCTTTCCCAGTAATATTGCCGCTGCTATCAATAAGATCACTACTGGCGAGAGATACTTAGCCATGCGGCCAACTGGTTCGGATCCTACGCTGGATCCCAGCACCACCACTTGTAATGATTTTTCAACTTATACTGCCAAAGTGCCGAGTGGTGATGCAGAAGTAAAAACCATCATCCGCCGGGTGGCAGCCAATAACTCAGATATTTTTGACGGCAATACCGCTTTATTAGAAAAGTTGCTTTATGGCATTTTTCAAATTGAGTCTGGATTTAGATACCGACAAATGGTCTGCGGTAGCGGCGGGAGCCAGATTAGCTGCGGCGACTTGAAAAGCTCAGCGCTGGCATTTGGACCGATGCAGCATATTCCCCAGCAGTGCAGCCCCACCAATGGCAATCCTTACACACCTGCTCAAATCTGTGAGCTTGAGCCCGCTATCGAAGCTACTGCTAACCGCTTGCGTGAGTTTAAAAAATACCGAGCCATCAAAGATGCCCCCAAAGCAGATCAGCCTTATTTAATGGCAGGGCGCTACCATGGCTTAGTTGACCTTAATCCAGCTACCGGCGATTGGATTGAAGGTGCTCAGTTTTCTGGTCCTAAATGTCAGGGTGCGCCAGCGGTATCTGGCTGCAATGGCTTAAATTACTGCGAATGCGCCGTGGATGGTTTTTCTATGAGCGACAACATGTGTGATATCTTCTAAAAAGGCTGGGAAATCAGCTTACTTTCGAGATTTCAGCTTATTTTCGAGATTTTGAACGCGGCTGATTGTCCTGCAAAGAAGCGCGGGGACTATTTTTAGCCGCCAGTTTTTCTTTCAACTCACTAAGACTCTTTTTCTCTTGATCGGGATTGCTGCTGGCCGGTACCACCTCACTGATTTTTTGGTCATCGCCAAATAATTCTTGGGGAGATTCTGGCATCTTTACCACATCAGGCTTTACCTCAACTGCTCGCGACAACCTCATTCGCCGCGCACCCCGATTCATTAACCAAGCTGCCATCTCAAAAGTCTCAGCAGAAGTCGCCATCGACTGGAAGCGGTTGGTGGCTAGCTCCATTCCTGCTAAAAGATTGGTCGCGGCATCAGCGGATAGATTAAGCTGGAGTTGTTGAATTAACTGTGCCATGACCGTACTCATAGCAGCACTGCCAGCAGTATTTAAATGAACTTGACCAATTTCCGGCTCATGATGGTGGAAAGTAATGGTGGTGGTATTTTCAAATAACTGCTCATTGCCGTAATACAGCTGATCCAGCTCTCCGTATTGAGCAATACCTACTAAAAATACCAGGTCTGCATCACTGCCAGCATAACTCACATCAATGCTGTCGGCACTTAAAGGCGGGTAGCCCTGCTGAGGTTTAATAGTCAAAAAGAATTTATTAGTTTCTTCGCCAATGTGATAACTTACCTTCTCCACCGCTGTTTCATCATAATCAAAACTCAAAACGAGATTTCGATTGCCTAAAGTGCGACTGACCTTATTCATACCTGCCAAAGTCAGCTCTGCGTCAGTGTCTGCTTCAGGACTCGCCACCACCACGCTCTTGCCAGAATTTTCTAAACTTTGCCCAAGGGCTAAAGCGGCGGCGGCAGCATCCAACCCAGCTCCTTCATTAAAAATAACTAACACACTTGAGGCGTTGGAGATAAGTTTGCTGACTTGATTGAGTTGATCTGGAGAAATCACAACTGGCCTTTCTGAAGCTAAATGGATAAGAGTTAATCATACTATGGCTTAATAAAGCAAAAAAATCAAGCAGAGACTTGAAGAATGTTTTAACTTGGTGTCACCAACAAACCGCTGCTTCCACCGCAGAAAACTATCGAGTACAATAACAAAGATCATGTTGAAAAAGCTGCTCATCCTTACACTGGCAGTTGGTTTGTTGTTTGGTAGCCAACTACCAGCCCAAGCTGCCTTGCAAGAGTATGATGAAGCCATCATTGCTCCTGGTCAAAATCAGGAAAAATACATCCATAACTCGCTGGAAAGCATGATGCTGGGCGCGACCGCTTTCATAGTGGGACACAACGAGGTGAACAACAGTTTTGAAACAGTGAGTGAGGTGAAGCGCGAGCGAGGCTTAGTGGGAGATATGGGCTACGCTATCGCCTTAATGTATGAAAACAAACCAGCTGATACACAAACCTTTGTCGCCGACGCCCTAAATTCCGCCGGCATAGTCACCCCCGCTCAAGCTCAAGGATTAGGATTCGCTTCCCTCAGCCCCCTACTTAACACTTGGAAAGTTTTTCGAAATATCGCCTATTTATTTTTTGTCGTAGTCTTTTTGATTATTGGCTTTTTAATTATGCTGCGGCAAAAAATTAACGGCCAGACCGTTGTCACCGCCCAGCAAGCCATTCCTAGAGTCATTATTGCCTTGCTGCTGGTGACATTTTCATATGCGATTGCTGGTTTATTGATCGATTTGATGTATTTAACGATGTACTTCTTGTTGGCGATATTTGGACATGCGAATGCTGATGGCCAAAAGTTGTTTTTAGACCACAATTTTTTCTCAGTAGGATTTCAGATGGGAAAAGGCGGATGGAATGCATCACAAAATATCGTAGAGTCCATCTCAGAAACAATGCGCAATACATATTCCAGTTGGACTGGTGAGGCAATTACGAATGTAGTTGATTTTGCCGGTGGTCCAATTTTAGGTATAGTCATCGCCTTCACTATTGCCTTTAAGATCTTCAAGTTGTTCTTTGAGCTGCTAAGAACTTACATTAGTATTATTCTCTCCGTTGCTTTTGCCCCAATATTTCTCATGATCGGGGCTATTCCTGGTAAAAATACTTTTGGTGAATGGCTTAAATCATTAATAGGCAATCTCTCAGCCTTTCCAATAGTTTTATTAATTTTGTTGGTATTTGACATGCTGACAGGTGGAATTACCAATACTCCTGTAAATAGTGATGGTGGAGGATTTATGCCCCCATATCTACTTGGTGAAAGTTTATCCGCGACTGGTTTAGCACCATTCATTGTTGGTCTCGGCATGATTCTAATCATTGATGAGCTGGTGAAAAAAGGCAAAGAAGCCATGGGAGCTAAGCCGGGGATCTTCGATCAGTTTGCTGGAAATGTGGGAGGTGCGCTGAAGAAGGGTGTGTCTGGCGGAGAATTGGTGCCAGGGCTAGCAATCACAGATACTAATAAGCTGCCATACGCAGGCAAGTTTATTGGGAACCCAGTAAGTATGGGTAAAACCGCCGTGACCACAGGGGCAACCGTGGCCGGAGCGGTTGGTGGTGGTCTGTTGGGTGGAGCCAGAAGGATTGGTTCTCGAGTTACCAATATTGGCCAACGCGGACCCGGAGTCCTGGGTGGTGCTGCTAAAGGAGCGGGCTGGGCCAATCGAAACTCAGCAAAAGCTGTTGGCCACACTGAAGCTTGGGACCAGTTTAGACCAAATAAAAAGAAAACCCCCAAGAAATAGAACTTACTTTTTCAACCCAATATTTCCAGCTTCAAGCTGTTAGCTATCTGGCGTTCTTCGCTGATCTTTAACGGGTATTCCAAATACATGATAAGCAGTTTTACCAAAGGTGTCACTCACATCTAATCTTCTTCTCATGAAGAACATCTTGATTCTCTGATGCAGACCCTCAACTCCATTGCCGTAGTCTGTGGGAGAAGCTCTTCTGCGATCATCGTAGTTTCCGACCATTCCCATGGGTTTGTCCACTGCATTAGCCACAGGACTTGCTAACGTAGCTAAAATATTCTTTCCTTGATAACCCTTCACCGTTTGAGGAATTCTATTGAGAATGAAATCCCTGACATCATAATCTTCATCTTTACGTACTTCCGTGGATACAGACCTGCCATATTCATCAAACTCTTTTGTTTCTCTAAAAGCCAATTGCTCCCGATCTCGCAAACCATAAATAGGATATGTTTCACCTGTTTTTCGCGGAAACATTCCCTTCATATTGGCTGCAGCCATCGTTATTGTTCTAATTTGATTTAATAAGCGGTTGTAGTGCGTGTTATTGACATTGTCATGCAGGGCTAATATTCTAAATGATTTATCAATAAAATAGATAATCGAGTGAGCTACTTGATTGGGATCTGCAGAACCCAAGTTTTTCTTTAGATTCGAGACATAGGTAGTAATTAATTCCTGATAAGCATTAATTAAAGTTCCAACTAAATTATCAACTTCGAAACTATTAATTCTCTCAACCACTCTTTTTATGATTTCTTCTGCAGGCACCTGTTCTTCATATTGTCCAACTAAATCTCCGGGAGATTTATAAACATACTCAACAAATTCAGCAAACGCTTCATGTCCTGCAATAAAATCTCTGAAGGTCACGTCTTTATTTGCGTCCTTAAACTTTTTTCTTCGATTAGCATCAAGAAAAACAAACTCAAATAAGGATTGATAACCAGTAGAAATATCTTCACCATCAAAACCTTGCTCAGGTGTCCCAATTGGGACTCGTTCGCGAAGGGGAGCAATAATTTTTACTAATTGATTAGATAAGGCAATTGATTTGTGAATGTTGTTCAGTCGGGCTCTGTCGCCAATATTATTAACTCCCATCAAATTTTTCCACCTATCCGGAATAGTAAAAAATTCAGCAGAAGGATTGTAACGTGGGTCTTTATAAGTTCGATATCGATCTCTTGCGACAGGATTAACTTTTTCAACCCAAGAAAAATTAATTGCTCCCGCCGGGGTGGCTCCTTGGGCATATTGATCAAGAAATGAATGCTGTCGAATGCCCAAGCCACAACTAATGTTGTAGATAAGCCCCCATATTTCTTCTATATCATAAGCGCTTAACTCAATTTTTTTATCTTTAGCCAGCTTGATAAAAAACGCTCTTAAATGTTTTTTTGCTTTTCCTTTCCAAACCTGACCATCTGCCCATTTTTTTCCTTCCCCAAACCTCAACCACCTTAAAAACTCATGAAGCGTGTTATGCACCAACTCCCAATGCTCATATGTCTCTTCAATATCTCCAATCCTACCGCCAAACTCTTGAGAAAAGTAGTCATAATGATAAAGCTGAAGATTATTGCTGCCAGTGAACTCTGCTGCTTTACTCCATTCAGATGACATAGCATCCGATACTCCACCCATATGAGCCATATCAGTAATCGTTCTGACATACTCCATCTCCGCGGCCTTTTTCTTAATTTGCTCGATAATATTAGCGTGTGGAGAACTTTTATCAAGACCAAGCTCTTCGATCACTCCGGGTAAAGAAGATAGTCCACGATAGCGCGGGCCGTCTTTGAAATTAGGATTGGTTGATTCGAAACTCAAATTAAGTCTCTCCAGAATAAGACGTCTGATCTCATTTAAAATAGCTGTGTAAATTTCAGGATTAGATTCAGCTTCAATTAATAATTTTCTAAAATGGAGCTTCCAGTTTGACTCAGCATCAACATCCGGCGAACCAATTAAATCTGCTTGGGGGCTGCTTGCCGCAGCCTCCGGAGTTGTAGCTGCCCGAGCTTTATCCGCTTTCTCCTTCTCATCAAGCATTTCCTGGATCCGATTCAGCTGAATATCTAGAGCTAAATAGCGTAGAAGAAATGCATCATCCTCGTGAATCTCCTGATCTTCGATCAGCCTCCCCACTGCATCCTTAAAATCATGGGCAGTCGCATTAAGCACGTTGACATCATACTGAGTTAACAAGCCCAGGTTGCCCATCTTTTTAAGCTCCCAATAACGCTGCACCGTCCGCCATTGAGAACGATAGTTGCCCATCAACCAATACTTCACATCATCGGTAAATATTTCATTAAGTTCTTGAGTTTGTATTCCCAAAATGGTTTCTGCTCTTGTTACTGCCCGATTGTGAACAATTTCAACAATTTCCCTACTAGTCTTACCAATATTATTATCTGTTAAAAATTCTTCCCCCGACTTCACCGCATTTAGTTCTTTTTCCAATTCTGTTCTATCGCTTGAACTCAAATTGTGTAAGGAAATTCCAGCAGCTGCCAATTTTTCAATTTTTGTGACAAGCCGATTTAATGCTTTGGCATACACACGAAACTCTTCATCACGATCGTAGATTTCCAACTCTTTAGCAATGCCCTCCATAAAACCAGTGTTAATTCTCGATGTCAGTTGTTCAAGTATCTTATTTTGTTTTGTCTTAAGCCGTTGATAAACGAGCTCTGTCTCAGAAGAACCAGTTGTGGACAAAGAGGATAAAGCTGCTAGCCTCACCATGCTGCGGTTTAAATCTTGCAACTCATCATCTGTCCACACACCATCAGCCCCACCTTGCTCTAACAACTGCTCAACCTTGTATCCCACCTCAAATAAGTTCCTTACATCAGGATTTGTCCATACTCCACCTCCGGGAAGCGGAGTGCCAAGTTCACGATGAAGCGTGTCGAAATAATCGTCTTCGTCGGGAATACCACCCGCTGAATTTCTCTCTGCCACGTACTTCTTAAACGCATTCCAAGTCCGCATCATATACGAAGACTTCTCGTCAAAGGTCTTTTCGATATCTGAGTTCGCTATAAGCTCTTGATCTAACCTAGCCAAAGCAATAGCCAATGCTCTTTTTTCAGTTTCACTCCTACCATGCTTTTCATATCCTTCTAAAGCCTGATGACTAACATCAGCCATCCTTTCCCTTCGTTCACTTAAGCTCAGTTTGTCATAAGCTCCGCCAATTTTTGTTCTGAGCTTTTTATAGATATCTTCTGAAGCTACAAAGGCTTCGCGCCACACCTTGTTAATACCTTTATCTGGTTTTTCAAACAGATATTCAAAAACATTTTTAAAAATATCAAGATCGGCGGATGGTATTGGATTACCGGTAGCAGGATTAGTTTCGTCAATAATAATTTTATGCCGAATTTCGTCAGTAAGGTTCTCAAAATCTGCCAGGCTAGTAAGGGAGTTTAATCTAGCATTAAAAAAATCAACTATTTTTTGACCAACTTCTCTTCTATACTCTTTTTCCTCTTCGGGAGCTCTTGGCATAGTGTAATTTTACCATGATCTTATACAATATTATCAGCTGCTCTCATGCTGCTTGGGAATTCTTTAATACTTAGAGAATTTTAATGTCATCTAATGGATCGGTATCTTCATCGGCTGTCTCTGCTTCAGCAGTCGTGTCAGCTGGCTCAGCTTCCACTTCACGACTTGAAGCGGAGAGAATTTTAATGTCATCTAATGGATCGGTATCTTCATCGGCTGTCTCTGCTTCAGCAGTCGTGTCAGCTGGCTCAGCTTCCACTTCACGACTTGAAGCGGAAGGTGTTTCTTCTGCTAGCTTTCTGTTTTTTCTAGTTTTTTTAGCTGGTTCACTAGCAGCAGGTGCTTTATCCGAACCATCGTCAGCTGATGCATCTACTGGCTTTGCAGCTTTCAACTTATTTACCAACACATCCAACCGGCTGTTTTCTAAGAATTTTCTAAAGGCTGCTTGCTTGTCTGGCTGAGCTGCCCAATCGCCTTCAATTACCTTACTTCTAATGACATTTGCCTTTGTCAACCGATCTTCAACCTGAAAATGGGTTAAGCCTAACATTTTTTGAATTTCCAGTGTCGATATTGATATTAGCCCTTCTTGATCAGCTAAAAATAACATCGTGGCCATTTTTTCCCTATGGTCTTCTTTTACTATTTTTACATTTTCAGGCCGATTTAATAAGTGGTTGTAAGTTATGGCGAATCTTTCACTAATTGTAAAACCAAAACTGGAACCCAGCTCTTCTTGCACCGTCTTTAAAAATTCTTTAAAAACACTTCTTTCAGCAATTCTCTCAGCAGGGGTATTAAACAACGCCTTAACCGGTATCGGTTCCATTTTTCTCCACCGACGATAGTCATTAACAAGTGTGGTAATATCTTTAGCACCCTGTTGAAATGCTCTATTAAGAAGCCTTCCCAAAACTCCCCTAGTATGCGACTGCCTAACTCTTTTATTCTCTCCTTCTTTTCTTAGACCCAATTTATCAAATATGCTTCTTTGCTCTGTTGTCTGTTGCCTAGTTGCATCAGGGCTTGGAATACTGCTATCTGATTCCGAATCAAACACCAAATTAAGCAGTTCGGTAAGGATTTCGTCTCGTTCCTCAGAGGCTACAGATTTTAAGAACTGCCCTATTTTTTCTTCCACTTGTTTATTGAATATCTCAGACTCTCTTGTTGTAAGGTCTGTTATCAGACCTGCTACACGTGAGTTGATATCCTCCAATTCTTCCCTGGTCGGCAACGTAATCTGATCAATTAGTACTTTAGACTCCCCATTTATTAGAGGTGATTTGTCACCACTCAGTCTTGCCTCAAAAGCCCGTAATACTTTCAGGCTGCCATCAACTGTATTTGTAACTCCATTAAGACGTGAAATTAAAGAACGGACCCCTGTTAAGGTTTGTGCATCAGCCGCTAGTCGCTCTGCTTCAAGAATAACCTTCCATGCCTCTTCCCTGACTTGATGCAATAGTTTTCCGTAAAATGAAATTAGTCTCTTAACCTCTACCCTCTCTTCAATATCATTAAGTTTATTTTCCCTATTAATAGAAGGTGGAAGATGCCCTTCATCCTCCCCATCACCAAGAGGAAAAATGTCTAAGGAGCTATCATCTTCATTCTGAAGATACCTCTCAAGTTGATCGCTCAAAGATTTAAGTGCCGACCATACTTCTTTCAAGTGACCACCAAACTTTATAATATTATCCTGCTCTTCTCCTGCGTTGTTGTACAATTTCTGAATCACTCCTCCTTTTTTAATCCATTTGTGTATTGACTCAGCCGCGTTGTTTACTTTATCAATGTATTCTTGGTTAATACTCTCAGGATGGTTTAAGTCAGAGATTATTACATTCAACTGCGCTATTATCCAACCCGTTTGTTCTCTGATTTCTTTACTGAAAAAAGTAATAGTGTTAAGGTTTTCCAGCTGATCACCCATCTCCCATGGTATTTCTGGAATGGTCAATGATGGGGTTTCAGGGGTAGTCAATGATGAGACAACATCTTTACTACTTGTTCGAGCTTCAACCCAACCATCATTAATAGGTTCGTCTTTAACCTCACTTTGTCTTGAAAACTCTGGGGCTTCTATCCAGCCCTCCGACTTTGACATAAACACCTTTCTCTAATCTCCCCATATTTTAACAAATAAGCTTGTTAAAAACTATGTTGCTGTCCAGGGAGATTTATTATCATTCATTTTGTTCATCCAGTTTTCCAATAACTGAAACACTTCCCTCGTGTCAACCAGAGATAACTTCGTTTCGTTTGGTCTAACTGATTTAGATGTTGCTTTCGCTACTAAAGAAGTTATTTCTGCTGAATTATTAGCATCTTTGTACGCTGCGACAATAATATTCAAAGCTGTTTTTAAGTCTTCATCTGAAACCTCAACAGCCGCATCTTCTTTCATAAGAGTGTCTGGATAATCGGTTAGCTTCATTGTTTGATCTTGATCTCTATAAACATTAACAAGCTGTAAAAAGTTGACAAAGTTGCTTCTCTTTGTTCGCCAATGACTTTCTATAGTGCTCGTGCTCAGCTTTTCTCCATCCCCTACCTCAGTAGATCTAGCCTTGCCTCCCCCATAATAATCGTCAACTGCGCGAAAAAAATTATCGATGATTTTATTCATATCAGAGGATCGAAATGTATCTGCAATATAATCTATAAATAGCGTGCCTACCTCATCAGCTAATACAGCAGCCAACTTCTCAATCTTGTTTATTTTTTCTTGGTCAACCCGATCAATGCTATCGTCTACATCGTCGCCCCCCTGCTCACTTGATCTTCTTTTCATTGAAGAGACTATCCGCTCAAGAAAATTCTGAGCTAGAGTTAAATCATCTGCTTCAGGATTTTCTGCAATGACAGTTTTTCTGGCCTCTATCCATTGGGATCGCTCTGACTCCCTAAACTCTTCGCGATGAACATCTTGATGAGATGCTACTTCGCTAGCCAGATCTCTTAACTGTCGAACCTGTTCTTGAAGTTGCGAGGCAGCTGTCTCCCCTCCTCCCAAATTAGGTTCTCCGCCAGCAACACTACTGTTTTGCTCAATGTCGGGATCTGTGGGGGTGTGCTCAGTAGGCTTAGCGACTGTCGATTCTACCACTGGTTCTTCACTCTTGGGTTGTGGATCACCAACGCCTACTTCCTTCACTTCTTGCGGCACCTCTGTTGTTTCACTCATACCACTACTATCACACACTAGCTCAAGTAAGGCAAGAATCTCCTTCCCGTTTCCAGCCACTCTTTTACCGCTATAATGGTGAAGAAGTAGTAGTATAAAAGCTTATGGTTGATATCATCGCCCCCGACCAAGATAAACAAGCCGTTAAAATTCAGCAGTCTGGGTTGTTGCGGGCGAAAAAGTTTGAGATTAACGCCTCTCAGGCCAAAAATGAGCCGCTACTTTCCCTGGAATATCTAGATAAGTTCTTAAAGGGTGTTTTTCAAACCTTCACCAGCGGCAACAATGTAGAAAATCCCGCACCCAAAGTCTTGGTGTTTACAGCTGGTTCCGAATCTCTTAATAAAAACGATTATCTTGTTCAACTTGGTGTTTTGAAAGAGAAAGAGGTTGAGCAAGGCGAGAACAAGCTTAAAGCTACTCTTTATCTAGATGATTTAATTAGTGTTATCACTACCACTCGGAACTGGCTGGAGTCACACTATGGCAAAAAATATAGTTTAAAGTGGCAGGTAGAAGCAGAGGTTTTAACCAGCCTGCTCAAGGCTGCTAAAGATGAACTTGATGATACCAGCGGCCTCCTGACGAAAACTTATTTAAGCGATCTGTCTAGGGAAGTTAAAGACGCTCTGGAAGATCTGCTGGGCTATATCTCAGCAATTCTTAACGACAATCAAGAAGAACTGCAGCTTGATTCTAATCAAGAACTCCTAAGACAAATTAAGCAAGATGCACTAAAAACTTGGGAAGACGAGCTGGCAGAGTTGGTAAAATTACTGGCTCAGGCTCAACTCGACGCCAATCATCTCACCACTCCAAATTTTAATCTTTCCCCACATGATCTTAGAGAGGTTTTAAATGTTTTTCTGGAAGAGCTAAGCCGCCAACTAGAGCGTAGTCAAGATCAGTGGAATAAGCTCAGCGATTCAACTAAAAACAGCCTGCGATTACTGCAAAAACCCTTTGATACCACCGCGCTTAATCAAAACCTAATTAACTTTACTGATATTCGTGTTGCCACTAATATTCAGGAGCTCTTGGAAAAAATCCTCGAGGAGCTTGAAAAGAAAGCTGAGAAAGAGACTGATCCTCAAGCTGAGGAAAAGGAAGAAGACGACGCTGGTGGAGGTGAAACTGAAGACAAAAAACCGGAAAAACTACCTGAGCAGCCAAATATTGACCAAATTTTAAGTCAAATCGAGTTTGAAGCGGTTGAACTTGTCCAAAAACAAATTTTGCAAGCTGACGAAGTCAAAGATTTAAGTGAATCTGCCCAAAACGAGTTAGGAATGAGGCTGAAAGAATTAGTTATTGATTACTTTTCCGATTCACAACATCGCCAGTTGATAACTCAGCAGATTGATCAATATTTGATTGAAACAGGTCTGCAGAAAAAGACGACGACCGAGGGGTTTTTGGTCTATTTCATACCAGATGAAATAGACGAGGTTAATCTAAATATCCCGAACCTTTGCACCAAACTAGCCTTGCACTACTCAGCAGAATTTTTTAAGTTAAATAATTCAAAAATTGCTGAATTATTCCAAGAAATAAAAGCTAAGGATGCAGTAGCGGTGTCAGCGGCAGAAACGGAAGAAGCCGCCCCTCAAGCTGAAGAAACTCAAGTAGCTGTTGTTCCCGCCACTCCAGCTGGAACAGCGGTGGTGGATGGCAATAGGTTAGCAGAATTGGTGGAGTTGTATCGTAATGCCAAGAACGAGAATCAGGTTGAGGTTCTAACAAGTGAAGCAATCAGGGCTGGCTTACTTACCAGTGAGCAGGAGAAAGTATTTAAGATCGTTCAGCAGCAACTTTTTGCTGTCATGCCCTTCGATCTCATCAATGATGATCTCCGCCAGATGATGCTAGAAATTGCAGTAACTTATGCTTTAGAACATCCCGATCCCAAACTCATTTCTCAATCCACCATCCTTTTTGAAATATTTGCCAAAAACCAAGAATTTCGTCAAGTTGTTGAAAGATTCTACAGCCAGAATCTAAACCAGATTTTATCTCGAGCGAAAACAGATGAAAAAACCGGCGCCCAACTGAATGAGTTTTTATTCACCTCCACAGTTTTAAGCGATGACTGGGTGGCAAACTTAACCGATCAGCAACTCAAGGAGTACTTTAATATCAGCAACCTATCAGCTGGAGATCGAGCAAAATTTTTACTACTGTTAAAGATGGGGCTGTATTTAAAACGTTTCGATCATTACAAGATCAACCTACCCCATCAAGGAGTGATTGATGCCGGTATTTTTAACCGCGATTCGAGGGGTGAAGATGGTTTAAGTTTTCCACACTTTAACCAGAAAGTGCATGCCCACGGACCCGCTGGTTTATTAGCAATTGCCGGTGAGCCAGAACAACTAGCTGCTCAAGACCAAACTACACAAAATCAAGCCCTAGGCTTCCGCCAGCAAATGCTCATCAGCTTATGGCAAAGCTTGCCGGCTGAAGACAGACAAGTGTTTTTAGAATACTATTTGCCGGATTTTGATTTATCCAGCGAAAACACAGAACCCTATCAAGTCGCTCAAGCCAGTGGTGTTTTGCCTCAAACAGTAGCGGCAAAGATTGCTCCCAGATTTAGCCTTGGAAAACTCTTGGGTGATATTCACTCTGGGCGTCTGAGTGGTTTGAAAGGAATGGGTCAAAATCCATCTCAAGAGGTTAAAGATCGAGTAGCTAAGGCTTTGTTAGAAAAAGTTGCTACAGCCTATGTGGGAGTGGCTGCTAAAGCTGTAGTGCGAAAACTTTATCCCATCCTAAAGAAAATAGAAGAAATATCTAAAAAGATTTTACCTCTGATTGGGCTCGCCATTAGTTACTTATTTTACAAATTTCCCATCTTCATGGGGACAATTGCGGCCGGAATTGGCTTATCAGTGGCTTTCCCATTTTTAGCTCCCATTATTTTACCCGCTTCATTTGTCGCTGGCGGCTTACTGCAGTGGGGAGCAACCAAACTCAGCGGTTTATGGAGCGGGGTTAAGGATATTTTAGGATTTGGCGGCGGGGCGGGTGGTGTTGGCGGCGGGGCGGCATTGGGAGCCACTGCTCCGCCCAGTGTTGGTGCTGGTGTAAGTTTGTTACCTACAACCCCGATTGTGCCCGCCATTATCGCTGCCTCAGCTGGAACAATTCTCATGGCTCAAACCATCCTCACTCCAGGAGCCTTTCTACACAACCTTGATTATTCAGCCTCAATTATTGAAACTTACGGCCTATGTTGGCCAACTACGGGCAACATCACTACTTACAAAAGATATCCCGGTGGCGCTCCTCATGCAGTTTATGGAGGAATAGGTGATGCTGTTGATATTGCCAATGCTGAGGGCACCCCAATTATCTCCCCCTTTTCTGGAACTATTGTTTTAGCGGGTGCCGGTCAGGACACAATGGCTGATTATGGCAACTATGTCATGATGACTGTAGACGAAACTATAAATGGACATACTGGCTTTACTGTAATTTTTGCCCACTTATCTAAAGTTGCTGACAAGTTTCATAACCAAACTGGAAAGAAAGTAGAAAAGGGCGATGAAATTGGCCTAATGGGCACTACTGGTAATTCTTCAGGGCCCCATCTCCACTATGAAGTTGTCTACCGTGATGGGTCGGGCAGAATTATCACCATTCCTGAAGTGGCGCCTCCACAACCAGAAATTCAACTCACCAGCAATGGGTTTTTAATATCCACGCCGGTTATCACTAAGCGGTGTGTGGGTAGTTATTTAGCTCAAGACCTTGGCGCACTTTCTTGTGAAGAACCCATTAAAATCATGCCTGTTGGAGACTCTATTACTGTGGGCATGGGTGCGGAAGGTCAGGGGGGATATCGAGGACCTCTTTATCAAAAACTAACCTCACTAGGACACAATAACATTCAGTTTGTTGGTACCAGCACTCAAGGCTCTGCTATTCCAGCTCCAGAAGGTGGTGGTGGAGAAAAACACCATGAAGGTTATGAAAATCAAAATCCTGCCGCTATTTTTAGCTTATCTCAAAATGGTATCTCACAGCTCAAACCAGACATCACTTTAATTCATGCTGGCACCATTGATATCTGTAATTCATCACCCAATGAATATGCAGCCAATGTCTTAGATATAGCCCAACATGCTGAAAACAATGGTTCTAAAGTTTTTGTAGCTAAAATCATTGGTGATAATCAGTGTGGAGGTAGTTTGGAAAACCACGAGGCCTTTAACCAAGCCTTGGTTTCTATTTATCAACAACGACAAGCTGATGATAAACTAAGTAATACTGCCATAATTGATTTATCACAGGCGCTAAGTTTAGACAATGATTATACTGATGGTGTTCATCCTAATAGCGCTGGTTACATCAAGATGGCTGACGGTTGGTATAACCAAGCTTTAGTAGATTTACCAAAATGTAGATAAGACAATGACTACACCATTCAATCAAACCTCTAGCCAAAGCCCTCTCAACAACCAGGTAGGATTGTCACAATCAACTGATAATACATCATATTGGCAAGCACTCCTACGCCGTTACTGGTGGGTGTTGGTTATATTATTACTGATTTTATTATCAATTATTTTTCAACTTATCTCCAACTCGCGTCAAGCTCCCCCAACTCAAGAGGAAGTCACTGATCAACCCACCATAGATCAGCAGCGCGATTCTCTACCCACACATTTACCAATAAATTATTCAGGAGAAATTCCCGAGTTGCCAGCAAGTTTAACGGTATATCGGCTCACTATTCAACCTCTCGACCAAGCAGCTGCTAATATGGCTCAAAGACTAGGATTAAATCCTGTTGAAGGTTATAGTCACTATTGGCTTCATCCTGATAAATCACAGTCTTTAAATTATTTGGAAGATGAGGGACTGGTTCAATACAATATTATATCTGCTCAAGATCAAGGAGAGTCTTCTCCTAATGGTCAAATTAACCTTGAGAATGCAAAAGCAAAAATAACCGAATTGCTGGATATTATTGGTGTGCGCATGTACATCATTCATACAGACCAAGCCATATTTTATGATGATGAAATTGAGCCGGCGATAACCACTCAGGAAAATGCTGCCAGCGTGGTTATTCCTTTCACCTATCATATTGGAGATTATCCATTAATTACCCACACTTTTGCAGCAGATGCCACAACCGCTAGGTTAAATAATCGAGGCCTGGTTACTAATCTAACATTTTCCCACTTAATTACAGATAGCAAAGAGTTGAGGTTTGAGCCTACTTTGAGTATTGAGGAAGCTATTGAAAACATTAAATCTGGTCAAAGCAGTGTCATTAACTTGAGTGAAAAAGATGTTATAAGAGTAGTATTTGTCGATGAGTTATCATCAGTAAATTTAACAGGGGTAACAATCGAGTATCGTTTTTTTGAACAAGAATCTACCGCATTGCCTTATTTTAATTTCACCGGCACAGCTCAAACAAATGAGGGTAAAACAGTCGACATCTCTGTTCTCACCCCCGCCATTTCCCGCTAACCCTCGCCCTACTCACCGAGTCCTGTTATC
>CAZYRN010000007.1:32157-42340 GCA_964650185.1 uncultured Pseudomonadales bacterium | reverse complement strand
GTGTTGATGATTCGGTTAACATCGGCATAAATAAACTCGGACCAGTACTACATGGTAGTTCTCAAATTACGCTTTCTGCTTGGGTGAAAGTCGGCGCCTTACCCCTAGATGCTGGCAGACACCGGCTTATCTCGTACTTCATTGCTGATGGAAATACCGGTGGCGCCCTGAGTATTTATGATGATGAAGGCTTAATTGAGATTGGGGGTCGCAGCACTACCACTGATGGTTTCCAATCCACTAGCTACAAGCTTCACAATCCTTTTGAGTGGCATTATGTCAATGGTGTCTTAGACTTTGCCAATGACCAGCTAAAAATATATGTCGATGGTAAGTTGGTGAAGACCGCCAGCGCCTCCTTTAATAGCTCCACCTTGGTTAATGCCGCTCCAACCACTAGTGTTGATGCTATTGGCTCTGATCACACCTCATATCTACAAGCCACTGTTGATGCCGTCAGCATTTACTCCCGAGAGCTAACATCAACAGAAATTCTCTCAAACTACCAAGCCGGCCAAGTTGAGCTGCAAACAAGAACTAGTGCTGATGGTTCTACTTGGGAAGAATGGCGGCCGGCGGGAGTAGAGACACCAATAGCTAGTTTTGACCAACCATATTTATATGCCACCACTGAATCCGGCTTGCAACATTATTGGCCTTTGAATGAACTTAATGATAATTCATGTGCAGATAGTGCTGACGGTTGTGATCAAGTTGGCAGCAACCACCTAGAAAGTAATGGTGCCGCCATTGGCTCAGGTAAGGCAGATAAGGCTCGCTATTTTGATGGTGTTGATGACACCATGACTACCAGTAACTTTTCTATTCCAGCTCAAGGCACGATGGCTTTTTGGATGATACCTTACCCCAATAGTACTCGCCAGCGCATTCTAGGCGCCACCGATGAGTTTGAAATTGTCATCGAGTCTGGCAACTATCTCTCAAACCAGTTGGGAGCAGCTGGATCTGATACCCTAGACTCCCCAACCATTCTGGAAAGCGGCAAACTTTATCACGTCGTCATGACTTATAACACTGTTAGTGCTCAATCAACCATCTATCTTAATGGCACCCTGGACTATCTTGGTTTAAAGGCGGATGACAGTCCAGTGGGCACACAAACCCTTACTCTTGGTTCTAGAACTGGCTCCACTGAATACTTCAATGGCATCTTAGATGAAGTGATGTTCTTTGACCGAGTCTTAACCGCCAACGAAATAAACTCCTTATATCTTGAAGGCAACACGCAACATAAACATGGCAACACCACCTCAGACAACAGTATTAAAATAGAAGGCAGTGTTGCCAAAAGATTTCAAACTGGCAACCCCACCGCTGACAAATATTCTACTGGACTCTATTACTTTGAAGAAACAGCTGGTGATGGTGCTTTTATCAAGGATAGTTCGTTTTATAGCCATCATGGCAGTCCCAATACTAGTAGTAGTTACTCTCAAGCCGGTATCTCTGGTCGAGGCTGGTCTTTTGACAGCGTCAACTCAGAACATATTTCATTGCCCGCCAGCACTATTCCCCCTGGAGATCAGCTGACTATTAGTTTTTGGAGCTATGATGACACCACTTCTCCCCAAGAGACTACTATTATTGGCGCTAGAGACAGTGCTGGAAATAAGGTAGTAAACATTCATCTTCCTTGGAGTGATGGCACAGTTTACTGGGACGCGGGCAGCAGCATCACCTCCCCCTCTTCTTATGACTACGATCGGATCAGTAAGGCAGTTCCTCATAGCCAACTAACACAGCAGTGGAATCACTGGGCGTTTACAAAAAATGCCACTGATGGCACGATGAAAATATATCTTAATGGCGAACTATGGCATGTAGTTAGTGGAAAGTTTTATCCCATAGTTGCTGCAGCGGATGTTACTATTGGCAACTACTATGCCTATGCTTCATATGATTACGAAGGGAGAATAGACAACCTTCATATCTCTAATATTGAGCGCACTGCTAGCGAAATTGAAGAAGAGTATCGTTTAGGCAGGGATCACTACATCAATCTGGAGATTCCCACCACTGATCTCTCCTCTTCTCTTATTGCACCACTAGCGATTGCTGCCGATAAGCCAGGCACTTACCTTGAGTTAAGTTTGGGTGAAACTGCCACCGCTAATCTCCAACCAGATTCATTAACCTACTCACTTTGGCGGATGGATGAGATGTCTGGTCCTGGAAGTTTCATCGCTGATGCTACTGGTAGAGGTAATGATGGTTCTCCCAACAATACCAGCTCTGTAGACGGTAAAGTCGGTCGGGCACAATCATTTAATGGTACTAGTAGCTATATTGACCTGGGAAACTCAGCCATTGGTCCAGATTTACAGCTAGCAACAGCAATGCTGCCAGCAGTTACCATTTCTGGCTGGGCTAACAACCAATCACTCCCTGCTGATGGGGTAAGAGCTAGAATATTAAGCAGCATTGTCAATGGCGGCAGTGCCGGTCTATTAGTGGGACTGCTAGACGATTCTGGCAATTTTACCGTTGGTGCTCGCAGCTACAGTGGAGATACTTTTTACGAAGCTAGTTATCCTCTCGGATTAACCAATGAGTGGTATCACTTTGCGGGGGTGGTTGATTATGAAAATAAGCAAATCTTAATTTATATAAACGGTCAACTAGTAGCCACTACACCCGCCCCATTTACCTATTCTCAATATGTGCACGGCATTCCCACTGAACCAGATCGAATTGGAGCTAGGGGCAACAATACTGAATATTTTGATGGCTATATAGATGAACTTAAAGTGTATGTCGGCGCTCGTAATGCTGCTAGCATCCGACAAGAATTTGAGCGCGGCCGACGCACTTATCCCATTACTATTGAATTTGGGGCTGAACTTTCTTCTAGCAATTTAGTTGCCAACTCCGGCGACACTTCTTTTACTATTGATGGCACTAACCTGGGCATGCCAGCGCCTGGCGCTAATATTTACACCGGCGAAAAAATTATCCTCTTGGAGAACTACGACGGCACTGAGTACAAGGCTCAAGGCACTGTAAGCTCAGTGAATGAGAGTACGGGCGAGGTGACAGTCAGCAGCTGGGACACTGCTTCTACCTTCCCCAGCGGCGGATTTACGGCAGATGCCACCGTTTTCAAATGGCAACGAGAATACATTGATCTAACTCACATGATGGACGAGCACATTGATGGTACCAATCTGCTGACCATCCGCACCACCAATGGCTTAACCGGCCGCAACATCTGGCTGGATGATCTGAAACATACCACTGGCTATCTCAGCGATGATTCAGGAACGAGTATCACTTCTAGCCCTCACCGCTACTTCCAGTACCGCTCAATTATAACTAACACCAATCCTGCGGTTTCACCACAGTTAACTTCAGTTTCAGTTGACTATATCAGCAATGTGGCACCTAATACTCCTTCACTGGATTCACCCCCAGATGCCACTGCTGATCTTCATTTTTCTCCAGATTTAATTACCACCGCCACTGACAACGATAATGATGCATTGCAATATAAGATTGAGCTCTGTACCAACGAAGCCATGACCACTGGCTGTCAAACCTTTGATCAAACCAGCTCCCAAACTGGCTGGAGCGGCCAAACTGAAAGCGGCGGAACAATGTATACCTCTGGTTCTTCTGCTACTTATAGTATCCAAACACCATTAGCAGAAGGGACAACTTATTACTGGCGCTCGTACGCCATTGATCCAGATGGTTCCAACACCTGGAGTAGCACCCAGGCGACGCCCCACTCTTTCTCCACTCTGCTCAATGCACCTAGCCAATGTGTGATCAGGGAAAATGAAGACACCGACTTTGCCTACGATTTAGTATTTGAATGGAGTGATGATTCAGATAATGAAGATCTTTATCACTGGCAGATTAATTATATTTTCAACTCTACTCCAATGAGTATGTGGGATGATTTAGCCGCCAACTCTACTTCTCATATCTTCAATTTTTCTGGACTAATTACCGAACTCACCTTTAAGGTTCGCGCAGAAAATGGCAGTATTGTTTCTGAATGGTGTGAAACATCTAATATTATTAAAGGGTCATGGGATAGCACTGAAAGCATCCGTTTTGAAGGTCTGCAGATGGAAGGACTGCAAGTCAACTAAAAAGCCGCCGCCATCACAAATATTATTAGCAAATATGCTATGCTAATCTCAATGTTGAAAAAATTCCTCCCCTCAAACAATCAGCTTGGCTTCACTTTAGTCGAGTTGCTAGTGGTGATCTTTATTATTGGCATCTTGGCTAGCCTGTTAGTTTCCAACTTTGTCGGCATGCGAAACCGAGCTGAGGATGCTCAGAAAAAAGCTGATCTCGAAGCAACCCGCAAAGCGCTCCAGCTTTACTACACTGATTACCAAAGATTTCCAAGAGCAAGTAATGATTTAATTGCCGGCTGTGGCGCAACAGGAATTGATGAGTGTGATGTGAATTTTACAGCAGGCAATCCCCCAACAAACTACATGAATGCTCTGCCTGAATCGTATGAATACTACGTAGATCTTAGCGGTGACCACTACTTGCTGGTCAGCTACTTAGACAATGCCTCAGATGAAGATATCGCTGCTTCTCAAGCTAAGTGCAGTGCCAACGTCTCAACTATTGGACCATCACTAGATGAAAACGCCTACGTCATCTGCAACGACTAACAAACTACGAAAAGTTAAGGGTAAATAATTTTACTCAGCCACAACATTGGGCAAGCTGGAATTAGGACTGGCTAGACCATAGTTGCACATTGCACCCAAACCACACTGTACCCCATAATTACCCGGCACTTCTGCCCCATCCACCTCTAATTTGGCAATGCTATAGTCAAGTGTGTTTTCTAAACGGGCAAAAACTTGGTAGTAGCTGCCCTCAGCATCTGACACATAGGCAAATGCTAAGTTGGAACGCGGATCTGCGGGTAATTCAGACATATAAAGCGTGCCATTTTCATCAAGCCATGGCTCTCCCCAGGTGCAAGCCACTGGATTATCAATATCGCCACAACCAACAATTTGACCTCCGTCTGATTCTGGATACTGTCCCCGATCACTTCGGTAGAACTCCAGCGCATTTGTAATCTGTTTTAAATCACTTTTTCGCTTAGCATCGCGAGCTTTGAGCTGGGAACTTTGAAAGCCGCCAATTGATAAGGCCGCTAAAATTCCGATGATTACCATCACCACCAAAATTTCAATCAAGGTGAAGCCATTAGTAGCTGCAGACTTCTGAAAGTGGGGTTTAAAGCGAGGTTTAATTTGAAGTTGCTGAAACATGTGTTTTGCCTTTCTTTATCGATCGCATCTATTAGCCAGCATGCCACAGGAATTTTGACAGGTTTGATCATCGCCAAAACTAATTGGACAACCAGCGCTGGCAGGATCCTCATATTGATTGCAAGCTCCAGTAGGATCGCAAGCATAAACACCTGCAACAACCGGACTGCTTGGTCTTGGTGAAGGCTCAACTGCGGCATCGCCAACTGGATCGTAAACTGTCGTTCCTGCAGCAATCCCGTAGTTGGTGTTTTCCCAACCACAACCAACTTCACCATCACAGCCTAACTCAGCAATGGCCTCATCTTTGTCATTTTCTAGTTGGGCATAAAGACGGTAGCCTCGACATTGATTGGGTGAAAGCGGTTTGTATAAATAAGGCTCATCTGTTCGCGGATCACAAGGCATAGTTTTTATATAAGGGGCCAGCTCACTACCGCCACAAGTCGATAATTTCACCTCCGCCGGATAGCAGCGGCTGTCATTGTAGTACTCTTCCAGAGCAATTTTGATGTCGCTGAGATCTGCTTTGCGGGTCGCATCGCGCGCCTTAGCTTGGCTGCTTTGCCAAACCACTGCTCCACCGGTGCTGGTCACTCCCACAATTACCAACACCACCATCAACTCGATCATGGTGAAGCCAGTCTTCTTTTTCTTAATCATATAAGCCTTAAGATTTTGATAAAAACTGCGATGCGTCAGTGCCCGCCTGGTTTCTCCTGCCAACTCATCAACTCTTTCTCTTATTTCCAGCCAAATCAACCCCAATTGGTATTTAAGTTTCTTAGACCAGTATTTACTCATTACTAATACTTTATCATTAAATGGAAAAACAAGGATAGCAACTAGTTTCAGCAAAGCCCATTAATTGCAGCGCAATGCAGCCGGCAAACTCGGGCACTCGTAGTTGCAGGTCGGCTCATCATAAGTCTTGCCGCACTTCAATGCTTCACTCGGTTCATAGTCATTACAAACTCCCAAAATATCGCAACCATAGACTAGCTTAGGCGGACCAGATGGCGAGGGGCTGCTGGCTGGACTGCTGGGTGAAGGGATCGGGCTGGGCTCCACAGACGGCTCAACTGAAGCTTCCGGCGATGCCACAGGAGAGGCGCTAGGTGAAACTGCTGGCACTGGACTGGGCAAAATACATTGGTCTGGCGTGCTGGTTGTTCCCACCGCCACCACATAGTTATAGTTAGTGTGCAAGCACTCATCACCGACAAAATTAGCTGGTGACCCAACGCTTCTCAACTCAGCAAACAACCGATAACCCGAACAAATATCTGCTAAAGGTTCGTAATAATAGGGTTCATTAGTGACTGGGTCGCAGGGAACACTATTTAAATAAGGCTGCAGCGCATCACTACCACACTCATTTAAGATGGCTGGATCAGGATAACATTGGTGATCATTGTAGTACTCTTCAAAAGCGGTTTTAATTCTCTCCAAATCGCTCTTGCGTTCCGCATCATGAGCCCGCTCGGTCTGCCCCACCATCATCGCTAAAAAAATCAAAAATATAATCGCTAAAATTGCTAAAGTAATCAGCAGTTCGATCATAGAGAAGCCTAATTTATTGCCAAACCGATTGGTACGCATCTTGGTATTAGTAAACCACAATCCACCTCCTTTTGGTAGCTGATGGCCATTTTGGTGAGCAATTATAAAATTGCTCCCTAGGTCATTAGACATTCACTTGAGGAATTTTCGTGTTTTCTCTCTTTACAAACACCTATCTTTACTGATTGAATGGTACTTACTATGAAAAAAGGCTTCTCCATTCCTTCGGCTGTAATAAATAAGGCTACCCACGTATCTTTAATAGTGCTGGCAGTTTTACTGCCGCTATTGGCTGTGCCTTTTACTGACTCTTTTATTAACGATACCAAGATTGCCCTATTTTTCTTAGCCGGCATCATCATATTAGGTTTATATGCCTTAAAGATTTTTAGCCAAAAAACTATTACCGTCACCTTTTCTCCATTCGCCACTGGCTTAACTGTTTTTGGCGCAGCGGCAGTCGCTTCAACTCTCTTTAATAATCCCTTCCCCGCCCAGTCTTTACTGGCTTTTGGCGGAGTTTACATTACCATGGCTTTGCTGGTGGGATTGGCCAGCTGTATTTTGGAAGATAAAGTTCGCGAACACAGCCTAGTAACCGCTTTAGGTATTAGCGGTGCTGTCTTGGGAGTAGTGTCTTTACTGCAAATGGTTGGATATGGACCATCCCATCTTTACAACCAGCTTTTTAGTTTAAATATTCCCGCAACTGCTGTTTTTAACTTGGTCGAATCACCATTTGTAGCCACTCAAGTGCTGAGCGTGATTTTAGTTGGTATCCTGGCCGCAATATTTCAGCAACTTCGACCTTCATCATCAACAGAGAAGCAGGGTCAAGCTGGAGTTTTATTAGCTGTCGCGGCAGGCTTGATTGTTGGTCTGGGAGTAAATATTTACTCAATTCTGCCAGGTAAGTTCACTGCTCCACTACTACCTCCTTTTGACGTATCTTGGTCAGTGGCAATTGATGCGCTACGCACCCCCAGAACCGCCCTGATTGGTTTTGGCCCAGACTCCTACCGAGTGGCGTACAACCTATTTAAGCCCGCGGGTTTAAATATGTCTGATTATTATGGAATTGATTTCAATCAGGGTGCCAACGTCCCACTGACTCTCTTAGTAACCTTGGGTTTGTTTGGCTTACTCAGTTGGTTGTTCCTAGTGGTGCACATTGTCAAAAAATTTATTAAAGACAGCCAGCTCCGCCAGCACCCCACCAGCTGGATGCTGATGGCTTTAGTGGTCATCCAGTTCCTCTTCCCACCTCATGCCATCACCATGATTCTCTTTGCCTTAGTGCTGACATTTTGGCTGGCCATTCAGCACCAAGATTTTGAACATGTGAAACTTTACACATTAATGACTCGCTTAAGCAATCGTGAGGAGCACAAGACTTCATACACTCATGTCTTTAGCCAAGCCTTGGCCGTGATCTTGCTGTTGGTGGCTGTGGTGGCTCTGTACGGTTTTGGTCGAGGTGAAGCAGCAGCGTTTACTATGTTCAGGTCTTCGTTGGCGGCGGCCCAGAATAATGCCGTCCAGACTTATGAACTGCAACAGCAAGCGATTCAGCTAAATCCTTACATTGACACCTACCGCCGCCGCTATGGTCTAACCAATCTGACCATCGCCACTGCTTTAGCTAATAAAGCTGATCTGACCGAAGCGGAACAAGCTCAGATTGTGCAATTAATTCAGCAATCTATTCGAGAAGGCAGAGCTGCCACCACGCTTCAGCCCAACTATTACGGCAACTGGCAAGTATTGGCACAAATTTATACCAATTTAATTGGCGTTGCGACTGGTGCGGAAGACTGGGCGGTTAATGCTTATGTCAGAGGTGTTGAACTCTCTCCCACCAATCCAGATCTTCGTCTGCAGCTGGGCAGTGTTTTCTTCCAGCGCGAGCAGTATCAGGAAGCAGCCCAGCTCTTCCAGCAGGCTACTAATCTCAAACCTGATCATGCCAACGCCTACTACAACTTAGCTAATGCTTTAGTGCAATTAGGCCAGTTGCAGTCAGCTGAGCAAGTTTATCTGGCTGTGCTAGAGTTGATCGAGCCAGGAACCGAAGATTACCAAAAGGCCAGCAACGAGCTCAAACAAATTCAAGCCCAAATCGAACAAATGCCAGCCGACGAGTCTGAGTCAGCCCAGGCTGACCAGCCCTCAGTCATTGAAGATGGCTTAGACGGCGATGTCGTCAATCCTTCTGATCAAGAACTACCATCCAACATTCAGGAGCAGTTCGGTGGCGATAACGCGGCTGATGAAAATGAACCAGCAGCTGGAGATGAAACTGGAGATGAAATTGGAGATGAAGAAGCCATTAATGATGAAGTTGATGCTGAGGGAGTCAGAAATGCCACCCCAGGATCAACTACTCCTTAAAGTGATTTCCCCATCTAACAGGGAATACTTAGCTTAAAGTGATTTTCTCAGCGTGGCGATGCCCTCTTTGGTGGCGGCACTGATTAAGAGCAGCTGCTCGTCATGACTTTTAAACAAGTCCTGAGCAGCCGCGCGCAGTTCTGCCGGGTAGAGATCAATTTTATTTAAAGCAATTAAATAGGGCTTTTCTATCAAAAGCGGCTCGTAATTTTTCAACTCATGCTGCAGCTCTAAAAACTGCTGTCTTAAGTAAGCTACTCTCTCCTCGATACTGAGATCGGTCTGAAACAATATTTCTTCTGGCAAATATAAAACGTAAATCAGGGTCCGACAGTGTTCAAGATGTCTTAAAAAGGTATGACCCAAACCCTTGCCTTCGCTAGCGCCTTCAATTAAGCCGGGAATATCAGCGATGACAATTTCTCTTTTATCCTGCTGTCGAGCTGCATCTGGATCCAACTGCATGACGCCCAGATGTGGTTCCAGGGTCGTAAAAGGATAATCAGCTACTTTTGGCCGAGCATCTGTTAAGACTGAGACTAAAGTACTTTTGCCAGCATTAGGCAAACCCACCAGCCCTACATCAGCCAGCAGTTGTTGTTCCAACACCACTACCTTTACTTCACCAGGAGATCCGTACTGCGCTTCCATCGGAGTAGTGTTTGCAGGCCCTTTAAAGGTCTCATTTCCCCGTCCGCCGAAGCCACCCTGGCAGATGACCACTTCTTGGCCTTCTTCGGTGATTTCCACTATTTTTTGCTTGGGTAACGCTTTAAAATCAATCTCTCTTAATTGTTCTGATTGACGTCTTAAAAGTTTCTTCAACAACCGAGCTTGGCGTTTCAGATTAATCAGCTCTTGAGACTCCAATGTCCTCACTGCGGCCAGCTTCTCCACCTGCTCCTCAGTGAGAATCGGTTCAATTTCCTGCTCAGGACGAAGCGGAATCCCCT
>CAZYRN010000007.1:0-32057 GCA_964650185.1 uncultured Pseudomonadales bacterium | reverse complement strand
TGCTCCTCAGTGAGAATCGGTTCAATTTCCTGCTCAGGACGAAGCGGAATCCCCTCTCCCTCTTTTTCCACGCTGTACATCTGAGCATCAACCTCATTTCTACTCAAGGTGTAATGTAAAGGATAGCGCTCTCGTCTGATTTTACTGGTTTTATTTTCTGCCAACAGCCACACTGTCGTGCCCAACGGCACCTCAATCACTAAATCTTGCCCCTTGGCACCAGACATTTTTTTCTTTTGGCCATCTTCGCCATCCTCAGCCGCAAACTCTTTGATGCCGACAAAATTTTGCAAAGTGCTTTGAGCAGAAGTGCCTCGCAAGATGATATTGCCGCCTTTTCCTCCTGAGCCACCATCTGGACCACCTTTAGGCACATACTTTTCTCGTCGAAAAGAGACTCTGCCATCGCCGCCATCGCCTGCCTGAAGTTTCAGCTTAACCAGGTCAATCATAAAAAATACCTCTAGTAATTAATAAGTAGTTAATAAAATCTGCCTTTACAAAAACCCCAGTGGGTTAAGGAGCACGCTGCCCTGGCGGATCTCAAAGTGAAGGTGGGTGCCTGTAGAACGGCCGGTACTGCCCATCTGGCCCAACACATCGCCGCGATTAACGCGTTGACCGGTTGATACCTGAACCACTCTTAAGTGAGCATATAAAGTCACATAACCATTGCCGTGATCAACCATGACGCGATTGCCGTAACCATAGCCATCCAGCCAGCCAGCCTGCACTACCGTGCCGCCGTCAGCCGCTAAAATTGCCCCGCCCCCCTGGTTAGCAATATCAATTGCTTTATGATAAAAACTGTAACTCTGGGTAATCCGACCAGCTGCCGGCCAGACAAACGAACCTGTCGCCGTGACACTGCCTGCATCTGGTGTAGTCGGCACTTGCCGCTGAGCGAGCGAGCGCTGAGTTGGCGCGGCTTCAGTGGGTGGTACACCTTGAGGAATCATTAAATATTGGCCGGTAGCCAACTCAAAAGTTTCATCATTCAAAAATTCATTAAAAGGATAGTCAACAATCACCTGCACCTGAGAACCATCTAAACCATACTTTTTACCAATGGTATAAATCGTCTCCCCTCGAGAAACCTTGTGGCGAACACCATCAATTGGCAAAATGTTCAGCTCTTGGCCAGGCTTAAGCGTGCTTTTTTCGGTTAAATCATTTTCCCACATGATGGTTGAAGGATCTAAGCCATAGCGCTCAGCAATACTGCTGATAGTCTCACCCTCCTGAACCTGGTGAGTAATAATCTCACCACCGCGGTACTGTCTGACTTCTTCAGCCTGCAGGGTGTTAAAATCGCCGCCGTAAGCCACGTTTGCCGTTAGCAAACCACCGCTCATATCAGCCTGCTGTTCATCATCTCCCTGACTTAATACCAGCGGTCCAAACGTAATCACTAAGAAAGTTAAACCTATGGCACCAAAATGTAAAAATGGCCGAGAGTACTTACCTCGCTGTTTATAGAGCATATCGACAATGACACTCTTGCCAGTCTCAAACTTAGAGAACCAGCCATAGCTTCTTCTTCTCAAATATGAGTAAAGAAAACCAAAAAATGTCTTGAGGTCGATAAAGGCAGTGGGTGTATTAACTTTAATTTTGATTCTTGGCATTTTTTTAGCCAACTTTTAAGCTGGTCAAGAACTCCTTGTTGTTCTTGGTCTTTCTTAACTGCATGATTAAGGTATCAGTTCGGTCATCTTTGTCAATAGTGTCTAACATCCGGTGCAGCGTCTGAATAGTCTGATACGTCACGCCATCAAAGAGCAGATCGTCTCTTCTGGTGCCTGATCTCTGAACATCAATTGCTGGGTAAATTCTTCTCTCTGCTAAACGGCGGTCCAGATGAACTTCCTGATTACCAGTCCCTTTAAACTCTTCATAAATTAAGTCATCCATTCTGGAGCCAGTATCTACTAAAGCAGTGCCGACAATGGTGAGTGAACCTGGCACTTCAAAATTTCTAGCTGCGCCAAAGAATTTTTTGGGCGGATACAAAGCCATCGGGTCAAAACCGCCAGACAGCGTTCTGCCTGATGTAGGAATGGAGAGATTGTATGCCCGAGCCAATCTGGTAATGGAGTCGAGTAAAATCAGCACATCCCGACCCTCCTCCACCATCCGTTTGGCTCTTTCTAAAGCCAGCTCAGCTACTGAGCATTGGTTCTCAGGACTTTCGTCAAAGTTGCTGGAAGCCACCTCACCCTTACCTTTAGTAATATCTCTAATATGGCGACGGATGTCAGTCACTTCTTCTGGCCGCTCACCCACCAAAACTGCCATGATATGCAAATCTGGATTATTGGCTGCGGCACCAGTGGCAATATCTTTTAATAAAGTGGTTTTCCCTGCCTTAGGCGGAGAAACAATTAAACTGCGCTGTCCTCGGCCAATGGGGGCAATTAAATCAATGATTCGGGTTGACATTGGTTCATCACCGGTGGCCAAATTAATGATTTTATCGGGAAAAACCGGCGTTAGCTGATGAAAATCTGCCCGTTTCTTTTCGGCAAATTTTGGGGCTGGCTCATCATTAATAGTCTCAATTTTTAACAGACCCCAGTAGCGCTCGTTGTCTTTTGGCTCCCTGGCAGGACCCGCCACAATATCACCTTCTCTGAGATTAAAACGCTTGATCTGGGAGTTGGAGATGTAAGCATCTCCTTCTCCACCAGCATACTTAACTCGCAAGACACCATGACCATCTCTCACTTCAAGAATGCCGCTCACTGTATTGGTGGGTGCATTCATATCTGGAATTTCTTTTCCATCTGGTTTTACCATCTCTTGATCATCCTTCCCATTGTTATTGTTGCCGCTGCCATGCAGCTTAGAGCCGCTGCCATTGCCATTTTGCAAAGGGACGACCGGAACTTTTCTGGTTTTAGCGTTAGTTTTAGTTAATTTTTTTATCGAGGGTTGAGGCTCCTCAACGCCGACTAAGCCATCGGCCGATTTTGTTTTTGGCATAAATATTGAGTAATGAAGAGTAATTAATAATTAATAAGCAAAGTAATTCTAGACGGCATAATGAGGGGAACGAACCTGGAAACAAGGTTATTATCCCATATTATGGGTAAATGTCAAATTTACTACTCGTGGTATGCCCTGTTGACGCCTGCTTTTTTCAACATTACTCTACCACTAAATTGGCATATCTAACGTAGCGAATCGGCGAATTTAAGAACTTACAGGTATAGAGAATTAAATCTGCTTCATAATCAGTGATCTCTTCACCTTGTTCACCAGCATAAATCTGGTAAACCCACTTCCGCTGGTCAGAAATGATCTCGACCGTATCGCCTGGCTCTAACTCAGGCAATTTATAAAATGAGTGATACTTCCAGTAATCAGACTGCCACCACCAGTCCCAGCCAAACCGGTGCGCTGCCATAATCATCGGCAGATTAGTATCACCCGGCTCGCCGTACTCTGGTACTCTCCAGACTCCCTGATTAAGTGCTTCGTCTGGGTTAATCGTAGCTCGGTACTCTGTTCTCACCCCTATTCGTGGCACTATGATCCAGTCTCCTTCTGGTAAATTTGGGTTTTGAGGTGGTAAGTATGGTGTTGGTGATGGTGTGGGTGAAACAACTGGCTCAGCCTGCTGCTCTGCTTCAACTTGAGTTGTTTTTTTCTCAAGCAACTGCAGCATCTCGGTATCTGCTGGCACTATTTTGTAGTAAAGATCGGGAATAATGAAAATTGCCCCAATAATCAAACATAAAATAGCCACACCAAGTGAAAGGTGTTTTAAAACATTTTTTAAGCCTTTTTTAGCTTGAACAAAGAGGTTGGTGACGGCGGCGGTAACAGAGACGGTGGGGGCGGTGGCAACGGCGGCCGTAACACTAGCGGCTGACTTTTGCCCCGCCTGCTCTGAACCGCCCAACTGCTGTTCTAACTGTTGAGCTAAATTTTGGCGACGAGATAGCTGCTGAGATAATAAATCCTGAGGTGGGCTGATTTTTGGCGGCACTACTCGAGGGATTTTAACTTCCCGCCAATCAGCTGCATCAAAAATTGTCACTGGCTGCGCGGTTCTCTCCACGACCAACTCCTGACCCGGACCCAACAGCACTTGCCTGGTAGGTTTAAAGTATCTTCTCAATAAACTGGGAATTGTTGGTAAAACCAATTTCATCTTGATGCCTATTTTACTTAGATCAACTTCTCTAACTAATTTTTGTTAAATTAACTTAGATATCAAATAGTCTATTATTATATCAATAAATATCTAAATAGACAATAATATAGGCTGTTGCAAGGCTAAAATGGGAGTCAATGGCAAGAAAAATTATTGACCAAAACTAAAAGGGTGCTGGGTGGAAGCTCGGCAGCCTGCCCAACGGCCGAACCTCCACTCAACACCCTTACCCCTAATCTTTATGTACTAGTTAGTACTATTTTACTATAAAAAGATCTAATTTACAGACCAATATTACGATGCTAATGTAACTATTAACAAAAAAGCATTATTATTCGTGGCTCAGCCAGCGGTAATAATGCTTTTTTTATTGTTGCAGCCATCTATAACTACTTTTTACCTAATATTTAGACCTATAATTTATCCTCATACTATCCTATATTGTACTTTTAAGTGCATACTTGGTATAATTTAAGTAGTTATCCACACTAGCTTTTAGATGTGGATGACCAGTGAACTATTACTGCCTACCAATTACCCCATCAACACCCGCATCAATAGCCGCATTAATGCCCGAATCGATCAGCCCTCTCCGAATCACTGTAATTCATCTATAATTAACCATATGCCAGCACCCCACAGCCTGCTCTCTGTTCGTACTCATAGCGATAGTGAAAAAACTGCTGAATCAGCCGCCCAACTTTTTGCCACTCTGCCTCAACTTAGAAATAGATTATGGCATCGGCTGCTGAAAAAAGATGAGCGACTCAGCGTTGAGATAGTGGTGGATCAACAGATGATTCGCTTCCAAATTTATATGCCAACCCGGCTGGAAGAGTATTTGCGCGGCTCGATTTTGGCGTCATACCCAGAAGCCATGGTGGAACGACTCGAGGTCGACCCTGTTAGAGAGCTATTTTCGGCAGATTCTCCCGCCGATCAACCTACATATCTCCAATTTGGCAGTTTGAAACTAAAAAATCATCAGTATTTGCCCATTAAGACTTACACAGATTTCGCTGATATTGATCCTCTCGCTACGCTGCTCTCTACTATGAGCAAAACTCAGCCTGGAGAGCTAATTGTCATTCAATTTGTCTTAGATGATGATGGCGATGGCTGGAAAAAACAGGGCTTTTCCTTAATTGGTCAGGGCAACTCTAGTAATCTCTTGGATGCAGCTGGTGACAGCAGTCCCCGCTCATCCCATCCTCAACACGCCTTAATTGAGCGAAAATTAAATCAACGCGGCATTAAAACTAACTTAAGAGTGGCCGTCAGTAGTTCTTCACCTGAGCGGAGTCGGCTGTTGCTGGATACAATTGGCAGCAGTTTGCAGGCTATCTCCCAAAGTGAGGGTAATCAGCTGGTTTTGAAAAAACCGTGGCTATTCAAGCATAGATTGCAAAAAAAGATAGTGGAGCGAAAATTTGATCTTAGATCAAATCAGCATTTGGCTCTCAATGAGCTGGCCACGCTCTATCACTTCCCCAATCAGCAGTTAGCAGGAATTTCCAACATCGCTTGGGGTAAAAATTTACTCGGTGAGCCGCCACTTAATTTACCAACTGTTAACAAAGGAATGGCGGCGGCGGACAAGAATGAGATTAACCCTTTTGCTAGGACTACCTATAAAAATGAAGAAGTAGTTTATGGCATCCGGCGCAACGACCGCCGCCGCCATTTCTACGTCATTGGTAAAACCGGCACTGGTAAATCCACCATGTTAGCCAATATGGCCATTAATGATCTGAAAAACAATGAAGGTATGTGTGTCATCGATCCTCATGGTGACTTAGTTGATACTCTCCTCGACTACATCCCTTCCCGCCGGATTAATGATGTGGTCTACTTCAACCCTGCTGAAGGTGATCGCACGGTTCAGATTAACTTATTTGAAGGTAAAAATGTCGAGCACCGCGAGCTAATCGCTTCCAGCATTGTCTCTGTTTTTTACAAACTCTATCAATATTCTTGGGGTCCGAGACTTGAGTACATTTTGCGCAACTCTCTTTTAACCCTCTTAAAACTGCCTCAAGCCAAACTTTCTGATATTTTGACTTTACTGACCAATGATGAGTATCGGGAAAAAGTGGTTGCCATTTTGGATGATCCTGTTCTAAAAAGTTTTTGGGTTGATGAATACAACAAGCTGCACCAACGTGAACGAAGTCAGCATATTGCTTCCATCCTCAACAAAGTTGGACAGTTTGTCTCCTCTCCTCTGGTGCGAAATGTCGTCAATGCTCCGACCAGCTCTTTTAGCATTGAAGAGCTGATGGATGATGGTAAGATTTTAATTGCCAATCTCTCTCAAGGAAAACTGGGCGAAGATAATGCCACTCTACTGGGTGCTATGTTAATTACTAAAATTCAACTGGCTGCTATGGGACGAGTTAACATGCCCGAAGAGCAGCGGCGAGATTTTTATCTTTACGTCGATGAGTTCCAGAATTTTGCCACTGAGTCTTTTATCAAAATTCTCTCTGAAGCCCGCAAGTATCGACTCAATTTAATCTTAGCCAATCAATACATTGCCCAAATTCCTGAAGAGGTGCAGAAAGCAATTTTTGGCAACTGCGGTAATGTCGCCGCCTTTGTCATGGGTGCCGAAGATGCCCATGTCTTTGAGAAAGAGTTTGCTGGCAAGTACACCCAGCAGGATTTGGTCTCATTGGATCGATATCAGATTGTTAACAAAATTACTGTCGACGGCGTGCAGTCCCCGCCCTTTCCCGCTACCACCCTGAGTTTGGCTAGCAATCGCAATCAAAATCGCGACAAGGTAGTGCGCGTTAGTCAAGAACGATACGCTAAGAAAGTTGATTCCTCACTTGGTTAAGATATCTAAATCTTTTAACAGCTGCTTAACGCTTTGATGAGTTGCTCGTGAGTAAACATTGGCAAAGCCTAATCTTTTCGCTTCTTTGACTCTGCGTTCTAAATAACTGACAGCCCTAATTTCTCCTAATAAGCCGATCTCTCCGATAAAGACTGTCTTTTTGGGTAATGATTTATTATTAAGGGAACTGGCCAAAGCTACCGCCAATCCTAGATCAACTCCTGGCTCTAAAACTCGATAGCCACCGGCAGCGCTTAAAAAGATGTCATGTGAACCCAATGGTAGCCGACAGTGTTTTTGTAGTACCGCCGACAAGACTTGAATTCTTGAAACATCAATACCTCGTCCCACTCTTCTGGGCATGGCTAGTTGAGATTCATTCACCAAAGCTTGCACCTCCATCAACAAGGGTCGGGTGCCTTCCATAACACAAGTCGTAGCCGAACCCGGCACACTCGCATCAGCATGTTCTAAGAAGAATTCACTGGGATTAGTCACCTCAGCCAACCCCACCTCATCCAGCTTAAACACTCCCACCTCATCAGTCGCTCCAAAGCGATTTTTGATTGCTCTCAGCAATCTTAATTGTCCTGTTCTTTCGCCACTTAGTTCTAGAACCGCATCCACTATGTGTTCAAGCGTTTTGGGGCCAGCAATATTACCTTCTTTGGTCACGTGGCCAACTAAAAATGTCGGAATATTAAATCTCTTTGCTGCGTCTGTTAAACGATCAGTAGACTCTCGCACTTGTCCCACCGATCCCGGCGCCCCGCTTAGCTCTTGAGTGGTCATGGTTTGAATACTATCAATAATCACTAACGCAGGTTGCTGCTGAGCTATAATTGCTCCCACCTCATCCACATCGGTGGAGGTTGCAAAGATCAATTTCTCACCTACAGCCGCTGGCAGCTGCTGTTTTGAGTCGTCTTTGCTATTTTTAGTTTTGTGCTCTTTATCATAAATACGGTTGATGCGTAGTGATATTTGAGAAGGACTTTCTTCACCCGCCACATACAGTATTTTTCCTAAGGATTTATTTTTACCCGATCGCTTTCCCGCCCGCTCCTTTTGCTCTTTCTGCTCCAACTGCTCCAACTGTTTAATCACCACCTGCGTTAAAATCGTGCTCTTACCAATGCCGGGTTCTCCGCCAATTAACATCACCGCTCCAGCCACCATGCCTTGGTTGTCTGCCTCACCACCCAACACTCTGTCAAACTCACCAATGCCAGTTGAAGTACGTACTTGTCCCTCAGCCGCACTTTCAACTGCCGCATAGTTAATGGTCTTGTTAGTTAAGTCCGCTGCAGTAATTTCTCTGCCTGTGCGCATGCCGCCCTTAGTCTTAACTTCCCTCACTTCTTCAACCAGCGTATTCCACTCACCGCACGCCGAACACTGGCCCTGCCACTTTAAATGCTCCTCACCACACTCCTGACAAATGTAAACTGTTTTTGCTTTAGCCATAATTATGCTTTTCCGCCATTAATTGGCTTGTCCCAAAAGCTGGGTTGTCGAAACACTGGGATTATATTGATGCACAACTTTCACTACTCCACCCACATCAGTTACTAATTCTTGTTTTTTATGTAAATGCGCCGTATGAGATGACACTGCCAACACATCTGGCCGGATACTTCTCATCAAAGCGGCATGTTCTGGGGTACTATCAAATTTTTCCGGCAAAATAAAGACAATGTCGGCAATGCCCAGCTTTTGCAACTGTCTCACTCGCTGTTCTTCATTATTAACCGGCCGATTTGAACCCTTAATTAATCTCACCCTAATGTCAGATTCAACCCCCACAATCAACATACCACCCAATTTTTTAGCATTGCGTAGAAAAGTTAGGTGCTCTTGATGAAGCACGTCAAAAACACCGGTGGCCAAAATAATCTGCTGATTATTGTTTCTAGCTTGAGCCAAAGCAGTAATCACTACTGGAGGTAGTTGATCCGCAGCGGCGGCTTTATAAATCTGCATAGCTCTATTTTAGCACTTTTGCCAATGAAGCCCGCCATCGTTGAGAGATGAGGTAATGGGTATTACGCGGATGAAAAAAAGCATAGTGCCAGCCTACAATTTCCCGAGTTAAATGAGGATACATATAACCATGCTGAATTAAGTAGCTAATCCCATCAGCCGCACTACACAACACATCACCAATTTTCCTCAACACTGGTGCAGCAAAATTTTGCTCCTGCTGTGCCCACCATTCCTCAAACTTGCTTAAAATTTCTCTCGCTTCCTCTACTCTTTCTAAATAAAATTGCGGCAGAAAATCACGCACCCACTCATTCGCCCAATAAAAACGATGCTGAACCGCATCCCGATCCATCACCCACTCTGCCTGACAAACTTCATAAGCAGTGTAGATATCATGTTTATCCAAAGGCAGGCTCAGTGCACTTTCATCCATCCACAGATTAAAACACCAGCTATCTTGTTCGTGACCATACCAAGTTCGCCGCCTGCCCTTAAGCCAAGTCATAATATAAACCAAAATTCTTGACAGCCACAATCTCCTTTTCATGGTGATAATCATAAAATCAACATCTGAGTGCGGCCGGACATTACGCACCGCCACCGAGCCCGTCACCACCACCGCTTTAATCCAAGGAATATGCTGCGCCCAATCCACAAATTCTTTAATTTCTGAAGTTTTTTCATCTAAATACTGCTCGCGGCCTTTTCTAATCTCGATAAATTTTTGACTGCCCTTTAAAAAATACCAATCACCATCCTGCTCCACCAACTCCATTCTCTTTAAATTTTCTAAAGTATTTTCAATGGAAAACACATCAGCGGTCATGCCAATTAACCGCTGCTGAATTTCATAGAATAATAACTGAAACTGAAATTGATCAGAATATTCCAAGGTTGCTAAAACACTCACCGCTAAATTTGACATGATGTAATAATTATTACTTTGTTACACCGTACTGTCGTAACACTTGATTAGTACCACTCTCTATTGTCGGCAGGACATCGGTGGCAGTGGATCCATCAAGTATAGCGTTGATTGCATCTTCGTAATATTTAATTAAAAGATCATTAATACCATTATCATGGGTAAATGAGGCTAAGTACCAAGACTCAGCGTCAGGCGCATCAACTAAAAACGGACTGACCAAAGGATCCCCCGCTAGCTGATCTGCCAAATCTCTCCGAGAATAAATCTCACCAAACGCTCGCTGCTGACTTTGAGAGTTGTACAGTTTTTGCTGCACTTCTCTAGAGCTTAAATATTTCAATAACTTCCAAGCCGCCTCTTTATTAGGTGATTTACTACTAACACCTTCCGCCCAAAATGATGCCCAAGCTATCTTGTCGTCACCCAATTTTGGAGTAGGTGCGATGCCAAAATCTAAGTCTGGATTAATACTTTTTACCTCATGGGCACGCCAGCTAGGCGCCATCATCATCGCCACATCTTCTCTGGCAAAGGCTACGGTTGAACTTGGCAGTTTATCACTCCACACCTGATCTTGTTTGGCAAAATTAGTGTAAAAAGTTAGCGCATCTCTGGTTTCATTAGAATTAGGATTAGCTAAATCTGCACCATTTTGCAGCATCAGTAAACCAAGAATGTCGCTAAAATGCTCAACATTGCTCGCATTGCCTATAGCCAACCCACCTCGCTCTAGTTCAGTGCCATTGCGCACCGCCAACCGACTGGCCAGTGTTTTCAACTCTGCCCAAGTGGTGGGCGGTTCAGCATTGGCTGCTTTTAAAATGGCTTTGTTGTAATACAACGCCAAGCCGTCATACATCAGCGGCATGCCAACAATTTGTCCATTTACATTCAGCATCTGGGCGGCTGATGGGTAAAAGGTATCCTTATACTCCGCCGCTGACATGACTGACTGCGGCATTGGCGCCAACTCTTCTTTCATCATTGATGACCATGTCATGTGGTAGCGGAATAAATCTGGTCCATTTCCAGAGGCAACTGCGGTCTGCAGTCTTTCTCGATAATCTTGATGAGATTGCTTAATGTAATTAATTTTAATCCCAGGGTTTTGGGTTTGGAACTCTACTAAAACCTCGTCAAAAACCGTATTGGGCTCCCATAAACCCCAGTAAGTCAGCGTAGTTTGTTTAACTGGTGCGGCGTTGCCGGCATTATTGGGATCTGAGTTGGGATTAACAGGCTGATTATTTTGACCTAGAATCTTAGATAATAAAAATGCCGCCGCACCCACCAATAGTAATCCGCCCACGACAAACGGTAAAAATCTTAGTGGTGTTTTTTTTACTTTGGCAAACTTAGGCTGCTCTTGCTTAACATCTTGTTTGTTTGCAGTATTGGGGACCGGTGGCTTAGCGATACTAGGTGCTGCTGGAGCAGCGGTGGGGTTGGCAGCTGGTTGGGACATGGGATTAGCAGCAGGATTGGGGGCTGGGTTGGGAGTTGGGTTTGGAGAAACCGGCATATTTCCTGCTGGCGGCATTGATTGCCCTGCCAAACCTGGCTTTTCTACAATCTGGGGTGAAGCTTGCGTATTACCCGGCATAGGGGGTGGTGCAGGCATATTACCCGGCATAGGGGGTGGTGCGGGCATACCCACCGGTTTTGACAGCGGTGAATTACCTTTTTGCATGGCAGAAGGCGGCATTTGGATATTCCCGGGTGGCGTTGAAGTTGCTGCTACTGGATTTTCCCGCGGCACATCACCCGTTAAAGCACTGGGATTAGCCTGGGGCGGTTGGGGTTTAGGCAGTGAATTGTCTGTCATAATTAAATCAAGCCTACTCTAAATTGAGAATGCCTGGCAAAATATAGTATATAGTATGACGAAAAAGTTATGACAAGTGAAGAGTTATTATCCATCGACACCGAGAATACCCCACACCAGCTGCCAAAATTTTCCCGTGTTAAACCGTGGTTGCTTGGCAGTTTAGCTGGTTTATTACTATTAGTAGTGTGTGGCGGGATGGTTTTTTGGCTAAATTTTAAAGATCAAATTTTTCCAGGTGTCTATGTCAACAATATTCATGTCGGCCGTTTGACTCAAGAAGAAGCCTTACAACTTTTGACCCAAAAACTTCCCCCGCCAACTGATAGCAAAATTACCCTGGCTGTGGAGGATATTGCTCTCTCCTCTACCTCAGCTCAGCTTGGTTTAGAACCAGAATACCAGCGGGTGGTGGCTCAAGCGTATGAAGTGGGTCGGGTGGGAAATGTCAGTGATATACTTTCTCAGCTGTATTTAACATTTGCCAAAACCACCCACCTCCCACTTACCTATCAACTCAACCCCGCCGCAGTCACGGAGTTTGTCAGTCTTTTTAAAGAAGAAGTAGATATTCAGGGCAGTACTCCCAGCGCTGAGTTGGCTGTCAGTGGCAGTGTGGGTAGCATTACGATTAATCCAGGCGAATTGGGCCGCGAACTTAATCTTGACCAAACCGTCATGCTCGTCCTACAGCATCCCACTCAAACTCGCTTTGATGAGCTGCCAATAGCGTCAACTTCCGCTGTCTTATCTCCAGAAGAAATTGAAACAGCTCGAGAAAAATCAGCTCGCTTTGTAGGAAGAAGGTTTATTTTTACTAAGGATAACGTTCGGATGGTGTTAAATGATCGGCTTTTAATCTCAATCTTGGCTTTCCCCGATGGCTTTCGCCAGGACAAACTAGATGAAATTCTCAATAGTTGGCGAGACGAAGTGTCTCGACCGGCTCAAAACGCAGTTTTTAATTATGACCCCAATACCTTGGTGGTCAGTGAATTTCAACCAGCCAGACCAGGTTTAACTCTTAACACCAGCGAAGTTCAGAGAGTTGTTGAGGTAGAAATGCAAAAAATAATTGATGAAACCGAACCGGAAAAAGCCGCCCTCACTTACAACGATCAAAATTTTGACCTGCCGGTGATTGCTGCTGAACCAGAAATTTCGCTTGCTGATACAAATGATTTGGGAATTAAGGAAGTAATAGGCGTAGGTGAAAGTGAGTATGACCACTCAACTACTAACCGAATTCACAATGTTGCTCTCACCACCGACCGCATCAGCAACATCATCATCCCTCCAGGCAAAGAATTTTCGTTTAATCAAGCTCTGGGCGAAGTGTCTGCTGCCACTGGTTTTCGCTCAGCTTATGTCATTAAGTCTGGCAAAACCGAGCTGGACGACGGCGGCGGCGTCTGTCAGGTTAGCACCACTGTTTTTCGGGCTGCTTTAGACGCAGGTCTGGAAATTACTCGCCGACTACCGCATAGTTATCGAGTAAGTTATTACGAGCTGAATTCCAAACCTGGTATTGATGCCACGGTTTACGCTGGCAACGTTGATTTGAGGTTTATAAACGACACCGATCATCACATATTACTGCACGGAGAAGCGAATAGCCGAGATCTGTATATGAAAATTGAAATTTATGGAACAAGTGATGGCCGCACCACTCAAATTGTTGACCATGAAACTTGGGGCTATCAGCCGCCGCCTCCACCTGAATATTATCCAGAACCTTCATTGCCCACTGGCAAAACTGAACAGATTGACTGGGCAGTGGCCGGCATTAAGGCCAAGTTTACCCATCAAGTTTTTGACGCCAATGGCGAATTAATGAGAGAAAATACTTACTATTCCAACTATCGACCCTGGAGTGCCAAGTATTTAGTCGGTGAGGGGTAGAAACTAAGCGGCTCGAACTTATTCTTCGTCAACTTCTAATCCTAAATTTTTGGCGGCTTCTAAATAATTACCTCCGGATTGTTTGAAAGCATTCCAAAAATCATCCGACCCTCCGCCTGAAAGGAATTTTTCTTCAAATTCTCTACCTTTAGACATAATCAACAACACCAACTTAAAAAGCATCTCTCGTTCTGCTACCTCATTAGCAATGATGGCCTCAGCTGCCTCAGTTCTTAAATTACCAAGGTCTAAATTATAGTCGATTTTTCTTGGCGATATGTGTTCACCCTCTACTGTTCTTCCACCCATCTCCCCCACCTTTCTCGCCTTTACGGCGGTCTAGTATTAAGGTTTATAGCATTATAAATAATTCCCTCCAGTTGTCAAATAATTTTTAATTGAAATACCAGGCATTACCAATCTCTTACACTCTTCTCCACTCCCCTCTTTCCTCAAGAAAAGGTATAATCCAGCCATGGACAAGCAATATCAGCACCACCAATATGAAGATCAAATCTACCAACTCTGGCAAGATGCTGATGTTTTTAATCCTGATTCCAGCCCAAACGCCGGCACCAAACAGCCATTTTCCATCCTAATGCCTCCACCCAATGCCAACGATCCGCTGCACATTGGTCACGCCATGTTTGTCACGGTGGAAGACATCTTAACTAGATACCATCGGATGCTGGGCGAAGATACGCTGTGGCTCCCAGGTGCTGATCATGCTGGCATTGAAACTCAATTTGTTTATGAGAAGAAACTTAAAAAACAGGATCAAAGCCGGTTTGATTTTAGCCGAGAAGAACTTTATCAACAGATTTGGGACTACGTTCAGGAAAATTCTGACACCGCAGTTGAGCAGCTGAAAAAAATTGGAGCTTCAGCTGATTGGTCGCGCTTTACTTTCATGCTGGACGAAAAAGTGGTTAACATAGTGTTAAATACTTTTCTTGAGTTAAATGAAAAAGACTTGGTTTATCGCGATATTCAGCTAATAAACTACTGTACTAGCTGTGGCACTGGTTTTAGTGATTTAGAAGTTGTTCATCAAGAACGAACTTCTCCGCTCTATTACCTCAAGTATGGGCCATTTGTTGTGGCAACCACCAGACCAGAAACAAAGTTCGGTGACACCGCTTTAGCAGTTCACCCGGCAGATGAGCGTTACCAACAGTACGTTGGGCATGAAATTGAGGTTGAAGGCTTAACCGGCAGATTTAGATTGAGAGTGATTGCGGACGAGTTTGTTGATCCTGAGTTCGGCACCGGGGTAGTTAAAATTACCCCAGCTCATGATGTAAATGATTTTCAAGTCTGGCAGCGCCATCAAGATGAAATTCCTGGTCCCAAACAAGTCATTGATTTTCATGGACACCTAACCGAGGCAGCTGGTGAATTTGCGGGTCAATATCTGCTTAAAGCTAGAAAAAATGTGGTTGCCGCTTTAAAATCTCGAGGTTTAATTGAGAAAATTGACGAAAACTACACCCATGCTGTTGGCACTTGCTACCGCTGCGGCACCATCATTGAGCCACTACCTCTCCCCCAATTCTTTGTCAAAGTAAAACCACTAACTAGGCTGGCGCTTCAAGCTCTGAATGATAAAAAAATAGCTATTCACGGGGCTGGGCACGATAAAATTTTAAAACATTGGCTGGAAAATCTGCACGATTGGAATATTAGTCGTCAAATTGTGTGGGGAATTAGATTACCAGTTTGGTACGCTGTTGAAGATAATCCAAATATTGCCATCACCTTTATTAATGAGGCTGGCGAAACCATCCAGGGCACTTTAGCCGAGTTGCTGGACACTCAAGGTGGTTCTTACCCGATTAGTGCTATTAAAGCCGGCTTGCAAGAGCTGCGGGCTCCCATTGATGCTAGATATTTACTATCAATTGATGCACCTGGAGATAATTATCTTCAAGAGACTGATACGTTTGACACTTGGTTTTCTTCTGCTCAATGGCCCTACACCACTCTTTTAACCAATCCTGGTGATTTTGCCCGCTTCTACCCCACTAGCGTCATGGAAACTGCTTATGACATCCTCCCTTTCTGGGTAATGAGAATGATAATGATAAGTTTGTTTAAAACTGGCGAAATTCCCTTTAAAAACGTATATTTCCATGGGCTCATTCGTGATGAAAAGGGCGTTAAAATGAGCAAAAGCAAGGGTAATGTCATTAATCCTCTCGAGGTAATTAATCAATACGGTGCTGACGCGCTTCGCATGGCCTTGGTCATCCGCTCCTCAGCTGGTCTTGATAAAGCAGTGGGGGTGGCAGACTTCAAAGCCATGCGCAATTTAACCAATAAGGTCTGGAATGCCAGTCGGTTTATTGTTTTAAGCCGAGCTGAAAATCAAGATAATGACTCGCTTTCGATCTCCCCCATTAATGAAACCGCTGTTGGTCAGAATGACGCCGAGTTTACAGCAAAATTAGATCAGGTGGTCGCTAATATCACTCAGCAACTAAACGACTTTAAAATTGGCTTGGCGGCCGAAACCGTTTACAACGAGTTTTGGCACTGGTTTTGTGATGAGTGCATTGAAGATACCAAACAAGGCAATATCTCACCAGATGTGCTTTATGAAGGTTTGCTGACTTTTCTTAAGCTGCTTCATCCGTTTATTCCGTTTGTCACCGAGGCAATTTGGCAGGAGTTGGGAGAAGAGGGCTTATTAATCAGTGCTGAGTGGCCTGAATAGTCATAGTGGCCGCTTTCGCCATGAGGTAGAATGTCATTAATGCGCTATTTAATTCTGCCGCTTTATCTATTAAGATTGATTTTAGCGGCTGTACCATCGTTATTTTTATTACTTTTAGCTAAATTAAAACCATTTAAAACCCTAGTGGTGGCAATGCTGGTGTTAGGCATCATCTTACTTTCTATCGTGAGTTACCTCTCCCCCATTAACTCAGCTGCTCAAACAACTCCGCCCACTCCAGATTTAACCTCACTTCAAAAACAGGAGTTAGTGCTGCAAACTTGGCTGCAAAAACAACCAGCTCACCGCGATTTACTCTTAAATTTGGCTTTGGTTTATGAAGCAATGGGAAATAAAGCCCAAGCAGAAGAACTGCTTAATCAAGCTAAAATTCTCGATCCCAATCATGAATTTTTTAGACAAGCTGAAGAGATTTAGCCAAGTTTTACTCGCTCTCAGTTGATTCAGCTTCAGCAGTCCCAGTTGCTTCTCCTGCCTCTTCACCCTCAGCTTGGTCAGTCTCCCCCACTAACTCAACGTCATCAGGTGAAACTTCTTCTTCAACTTCCTCTTCGCGCTGTTCCTGAACCAACACCACTGGCTGTTCCCAGTCCTCGTCAGTTTCTACGCCTACTAATTTAACTTTAGATTTATCAAAATCAAGATCTTTTAAGGTGATCATCTGGCCAATTTCAGTTAAAGTAGACAGATCTATTTGGAAATTATCTGGTAAATCCTCTGGTAAAGCCTCTACTTCAATCTCTTTTTTAACCTGAACCATCACTGCTTGAGACACATCAAATTCACCAATTAACTCAACAGGAATTTCTGCTTCAATTTCCTGGGAAAGGTCTACTCTCTTAAATGTCACATGCAGCGGTTGGTCAGTCACAGGATGAACTTGTACCTCATCAATTAAAACTGGTGTCTCCTGCTTGCGGTCACCAATTTTAAGATAAACCACGCCAGTTTCTCCGACTTCATCGTAAAGACGAGCAAATTCGTTTAAAGACAAAATTACTGCCTCAGAGTCTTTACCAATGCCATATACATTTCCAGGCATTTGATTGTTGTTTCTGATATTTTTAACCTTGCTCCCGAGAACTTGACGTTCCTCGACGGAAAAAGTGGTTTTATCTGCCATATAACTCCCTATAAAATTAACAGTCTGAACTTTGCATTATACCACGCCTTGAGAAAGAGGTAACCTCTACTCAAGTAGGTTTTGCTGAAAATATTAATATTTAGAATTTTAGCCAAGTAAATTATACATCCCTAGAGTTTTATTATAATGTTGCTTATGTATAGCTCTTTGTTTCCGATGATTTTTATCATGTTAACTTCACCTCAAGTAGCAACCGACACTATTGTAAGAGTGATGTAATAGTTTAGTAATAGTTTTGATTTTCACGTGAAAATGAAACTGTCCAATTCTTTGCCTATTTATTATAGGACATATGTTAGTACCAGATATATTTCAGCGATTTTATTCAATTTACCATAAACATTATAAGCCTAAGTCAACTAGATCTATTTAATACAGCGATTTTTAGCCAAAAAGGGCCTATTTTTCGGTCGATTTGTTAGGGAAAGTTACAGACACAGTTTGTCTAGTATCAATTTAAGGCGGGTGGAATAGTGGTTGCTGCAAAATGTGAGTTGATCACTCAAAAGTCGCCCCAACAAACATGTGGCCAGTGTTATTAGTGGACGGGTTAAAGACAATCACCTCACCCTGCACTTCAGCCTGAGGAGCAATTAAAGTAGGGGAGAGTCCTGGTGCATGTGTTAAAAATACTCGAGGAGAAATATCTCCAGCTCCAGGTTGTTTTTGATCAAAGAAAGCATAAGTAAAGGGTGTTTGATGATCGTGGGGAACAGTGTAGATTAATTCGAGTTTGCTTTCCTGTTGAATGGGAGTTTCAACCAACACACCATAGATCGATCGCCTGGTAGTATGATCTTTAAATATATTTTCCTGATTAATTATTACATCGTTAATCGTGATCTGATCCAACTGCGCGTTTATCGGTAAATAAAACCTCACAAATGCCTGGTATGGGCCTTTTGGCCAAGCATTAGAACTAGCTTTATTCTTGTAAGTCACCACCCGCTTATGCTGGGCTTGAGTGGGGAGGAGCTGGATACTGTGATCAATCTGCCGCTCTAGATAATTATTAGCCTTATTTACTCCGACGTTAGCTTCAACCTGAGCAATTGCATCCACCAAACAAGCTGAGTTGCCAAATGCCGCTGGACACCCGGGCTCTACCAAAGCTCCCGACCAACCCACTAGATTAAATGAGGCATTTTCATTGCTGTCGGTCATACTAATCAGCAATTCTTTTTGATTGGCAGACTCAAGCATGGCAGCTAAGAGGGGATTAACCTGTTCTACTGACAGTGACTGCAGCTTACTAATTAAGGTCTGTAAAAGGACTTGTGAATAGTCTGGCGCAGCTTCGTTAGCCACCAACTGCACTTCAGAATGAAACTCCAGCCGTTCATTGAGGTTGCGGGTGGTGATTACTTCGTTATATTGGGGTAAATCTACTTGACCAATTGCCGCCAGCAGCTCTTCCATAACTTTAATATTAATTCCCATCACTCCATCTACATTAGTACCAAGGCTTTTCTCTAAAAACCAGCCCACTTGTTCCGCTGTGGTGGGGAAGTCTGGATGCCAATTAGCATCTCTTAAAAACCAGCGATCTTCACCTAAATACTGTGTGATTTCGGCTGGCGGCGCCATGACGCCTGTTAATTGTTTATCGATATCATAAACATCTTCAACCTGAACATTAATCAGTTGGCCTTGATCAAAAGTGAGGAGTGCCACCGCCTGAATAAATCCGCCAGTTGGTCGAAGTTCTTGATTATTTTGCAGTAAAACTGCGTAAACCCGCTTCTCATTTACACCCAACAACTCTGGTAAAAGAGGGAAGAGCTGCTGAAATCTCGATAAAGCAATTCGCTGTTGATCTAGTTGAGTTAAATAATCTTCATACTGCTGTTTTTGAGTGGGATTCAACTGACTAGTATCAAACAATTTTAATTCTGCCTCAAGAGCTGAAAGTTGTTTAAACATTTGCTCAGCATTTTTATTTACTTCTGCCAAACTGGCTTCAACATCGCCTTGTTCTTGACCCATTACCAGCTGATAAGTTTGCTGCGTGCTTTTTTCCAGCTCAATATTTAATCGATAAAACTCAGCTAAATATTGACTCATCTTAGCAACCTGAAGCGCTTGAGGAAAAACTGGTACTGATAAGGTGTCATTAATCAACTGAAGTTGGTTTTGAATCCAGTTGGCAGTGTTACTTAGTTCAGCCACCTTCTTTTGTTGAGCGGTTTTGGGTAAATCTTGAGCAGCTAAGTAAGCTAAAAGTTTGTTTTTTGCTTGGAATGACTTGAGTAAAAAGATGCCGGTTAAAACAATTACACCCATCGCTATCGCGCCAACGCTAAGTCCTCCCACAAATAATAATTTGCGGTTTTTTAACTTACGCTGACCTTTTTTTGTTTCCTCAACTAACTTGACTAAATGTTGTTTTTTTTGCTGTTTGCGTTCGTGAGAAAAAATATTGTTTACTAGTTGAGCCACTCCGCCAATTTCATCTTGAGGTGTTCTTTTAAGCGTTCTCTCAAGCGTCTTTTCTGGCGTCTTCTCAGCTGTCTTTTCCACAGGTTTTTCTACGAGCTTTTTAGTGGGTATTAAGGTTGGTTTTTGTTTTGGTTCAGTAGTCGCTAACTTTGAAGCATCCTTCTCATAATTTTTCTTGAGCAAATGCTGGAGAATTTTTTCTTGAGAATCAAGTTGTTGCCGTAGTTCTTCAACTTTTAGCTCCCGATGATCTTCTGGCTCCTGATGATCTTCTGGATCTCGATGATTTTTCAACTCCTGTTGATCTTCCGACTTTCTCACCTCAATTTTAATCGGCTTATTAGGCGGAATTTTTATCGCCTTCAATACCACTTCTGGGGCAGAGAAGGGCTCAAGTGTTGGTTTAAAAATTGGCTCCAAAGTTGGTGAAAAGGTTGGCTTCAAAGTTGCTCGCGGCGGCCGTTGCGGCTTATTTAATCCTCGCTCTGGCTCAACTAAATCTATTCCTGGCAAAACTTGATTTTCACGAACGGTTGGTAGTGATCTTACCAGAGGTGTAATTAGCTCATCCACCTCTTGTTTGGTGGTCACTTCTCGCGCTCGGCCAATTAATTCAGCCATAGCCCGTTCATTCAAAATCAGCGGCTCATTCTTAATCACCAGACTTCGCTCATGATATTGACGGTAAATATGTTTAATTTTCTCAAGAAACACTACACTTTGGCGCGGATGGCCGCTAATTAACAGCGGCTCATTAGTTGATTTCAGCAGTTCTTTCACTACAGTTGCTGCGACCGCGGTGTGATCCTGCAGCTGCAGTTCAAGCTGGGGATTTAACAGCATTCCCTGATGAAAATTTGCCAGTAAAAACTTTATGGGAAAAACACTCTTGTCGATTAAGTCTTGATAGAAAATAAACCTTGATTTATCAATGTAATTAAACAATTTACCTAATAAATTATGCTCCAATGTTACTTGTGACATCCAACCTAAGAGGTGAGTTGAGTGCTTTTGCCCCAGAACTGGGGTAGTAATAGGAAAAACAAAGTGAGTGCTGTATTTTAAAGCCGCTTTTTTTACCAGTTGTTCAAAGCCGCCAACCTCACTCTCAATTAAAGGATTCTGCAATAGAAAAATAACTTTATACCAGTCTTTAGCTAAAAGTCGCCGTTGCTGCTGAGCTAGTTGGTGAAGATCAATTTGTTCCACGCGCAAGCCGGCTTTTTCATAAAACTCAACCACGATGGTTTTACTTAAAGCAGAGGGCGCAGCGATTAATAAAACCGCCAATTCCTCATCAACAGTATGAGTAATTAGTCTAGACATAGGCAGATAGTAATCGGTATTGTACGAAAATTAAGATGCGGCCGCATCCATTGCTTTATTAGCGAGCTCATCTGCTCGAGTATTTTTATCTCTTAACACGTGAGTTAGTTGATAACGACAGGGTAGGGCATCTAAAATCTGCCAGGCTTGCTCTGCCAGCTGCTTTAAACGGGCTTCTTTAATCTTCCACCGCCGACTAATTTGTTCTACCACCAGCTTTGAGTCTAAAAACCAGTTTACTTCATCGATTGGATTGGTTTTTATATACACTGCGAGCCACTCTAGTGAGGCTAAAAGGGCTTTATACTCTGCTTCGTTGTTAGTTGCTTGTCCAAGGTAGGTAGACTGCTGAAAAACCTCGTTCCCAGTCTCGTCATAAACCACCACCCCAATCCCAGCAGAACCAGGATTACCACGTGAACCACCATCGGTGTGAATTTGCAAGATCTTACTCATCTTCTAAAACTTCTTCGTTTGTTTGGACTTCAATTTCAGCTTCAACTTCATCTTTCACCTGGACTTCAACCGCTTCATCCTCAGCTTCTCTGATTTTAATAGTCAGATAACGATATTTACCTTCACCCTCAGATTCTGAGGTCAGTCTACTGAATTCTTCTAAGCTGCCTAGTGTGCTGTGAACAATATAGCGATCGTGAGCGGTTAAATAAGAAAAAGTATAAGGCTCACCAGTTTCTAAGACCCGTCGCGCAATACTGACCACATTCTCCTCAAGTTGTTCTTGGCGTTGCTCACGATAATCATTGACGTTGAGCTTAAAGATTTTACCTTCCAGCTCTTCATAAAACGAAACTCTAATCAAGCGCTGCAAAGACTGCAGATTTTCGCCATGATAGCCAATAAACAAACCACTCTCGCTCTCTGGCAGTTTAATGGTGGCGTTGATTAAATCATCACCCTCCTCAACCGAGACTGAAAACTCACCCTCTGTTAAACCAGTGTGTTTACACAAGTTGTTTAGATATTCTTCAATTGTCATTATCTCTCCTTTTTAACGAAAGCCAGCGCCCGTAGGGTATATGTTTTCAAACCACCCGGTCCGCTAATTGCTAATTGTTGACCAATACTAAAGACGGTAGTAATAACCCAGTACAAGGCTAAGCCTGCGGGAAATCTTGCCGCAATGAAAGCAGTCATAACCGGCATTAAAAAGACCATCTGCTGCTGCATAGAAGCAGCCATGCCAGCCATACTTTCTTCTTTTTTATTTTCTTCTTTAACTTTTTTGTTTTTAGATTTATTAGGCACAATATCTCGAGTTTCTGCGCCCGGAGCAATCATTAGCGACAGCAGTAGTTGAGTCACACCAGCCACAATTGGCAACACTAAAGTTGAGTCTGGATTTGTTAAATTGAGCCATAAAAACGAGGGATCGATATTAATTCCGTTAATTTGACCTTGACCTAAAAAGCTAATTAAAGCTTGATAAAGGAAAATTAATAAACCAAGTTGAACTAGCTGAGGAATACAGCCCGCTAATGGATTAACGTTATATTTTTGATACAACTCCATCTGTGCTTTTTGTAAACCCTGTTTATCATCTTTTAACTTCTTTTTTAATTTATTTAATTCAGGCTGCAGTTCCCGCATTTTAGACTGTGCTTTAAGAGAGGGAAGGGTTAATGGGAGTAACGCAAATCTGACAATTAGTGTAAAAACAATAATCGCCAAGCCTAAATTACCTGTAGTTTGGTAGAAAAATAACAAAACCTCAAAAAATCCTTGTGTAAGTGCTTGCATAAAAATCCTTAAATAAGTGAGCTGTTTACCAACAAGTTGCCAGCCGTCTAATACCTTTCCAAAGTCCTCTGATTGTATCATGCTCCCGAACCTGCTGGAGAGTATATTCTGAGCAGGACGGTTGGTGTTTACAGTATGAGCTGTAACCAAAAACTGATACTAACAAAGTGTGTTTAAAAGTCGCTAAAGATTTATAAATCAGAAAAATTATTTTAGTCATGACTTGATTATTTTATCAAAAAATTGCTGCAGTTCTGTGAGAATTTGTGCATAATCAGCTTGCTCTAGTTCCTTTTTTCCTACCACCGCCAATTCTAATTTATTAGTTTTTAGTTTTTTTAAATCAGTAAATGAGTCTGAGTTGATTAATTCCAATAGCGCTCCTGCTAAAACTCGGCGTAATCGATTGCGTTTCGTCGCTAACTTAACTGCTTTTTTAGGAATAACTACGGCTGCCAACAGGTTTTTATCCAGGTTTTTGTCCAGGTTTTCCTCAACTTGCTCAGCCTCGTTTAGCTGGTCGCTGAAACGATAAAAAACCGTAAACAAGTGAGCATAATAACGAGAAGCTTGATTAAAAAAATCAGGATGTTGACGAAGATTAAGTCTATTTTTTCGAGGCAGCATCGCTTAGTAAAAAGCTGAAGCTATTAAAAACTATTTCTTTCTGGTTTTAATAGCAATTCTTTTTCGTCCTTTATTGCGCCGGCGCTTTAAAACGTCCAGCCCAGATTTAGTCTTGGTTCTGGCTAAAAAGCCGTGTTTTCTAGCTCGTTTTTTCTTTTTTGGATTCCAAGTTCGTTTTGACATAGGTGCGGATTATAACAGCTACTTACTCCTAATTAAAGGCTTTTTTACTTTCATCAATTTATTCATTTACTCTGAAAGGCATGATGATGTACTTAAATTCATCTTTTCCTTCAGGTCTCATCAATGCCGGTGTTAGACTTTCATTCATATAAAACCTAATGCGTTCGGCTTTAGTGGTGTTAATAAAATCCAGCAAATAGCGGGTGTTAAAAGCGATCTCACCACCATCGCCCTTAATTAATTCAATAGAAATTTCGCCTTCTTGACTGCCAAAAGCAGGCGAGGCAGCCACAATTTTCATCTCTTTCTCGCCAATCTGCAGCTTAACAATGTTTGATGATTCTCTGGCAAAAACTTGAGCTCGCTTTAATTGATTTTCAAACTCTTTACCATCAACTACTAACTCGGTTTTAAATTCTGAAGGAATAATTTTCTGAAAGGGCGGGTATTCTCCCTCGATCATTCGGACGAAAAGAGAAGTATCGCCTAAAATAAATAGGCTTTGTTTTAACTCTTCAGAAACTAAGAAAGAAACATCTTCAATCTCGAGTTGGGCGCTGATACGAGCTACTTCAGCCATTGCTTTAGCTGGAATTAGAAAATTCTGCAACTGGCTAATCGTTTGATCGGAAATTTTTAATGTAGCTAGTCTAAAGCCATCTGTTCCTACTGCAAGCAAGCCATCTTTCTCAAAAGAGAAGAGGAGCGCTGTTAAAACTGGCCGAGTTGGATCTAGAGAAGTGCTGAAACTGACAAAATTCTGAATTTCTTGAATAGTTTCGGCTTTCAACTGATACTCTTGACCTTCAATGGTAGGGAAGTCAGGAAACTCATCGGTTGGTAAACATTGAATGGTAGCGGTATTGCGGGAAGATTTAATCTTCAAAGTATCTTCAGCGAATGTTAAAGTTAATTTACCTGCATCAAGAGAAGCAATACTGTCGTGAAAGATCTTTCCAGGGATAGCGATGCTTCCTGGTTCAATAATTTTACCTGCCACCACTGTTTTCATACCAATATACAAATCCGTACCAGCTAGAGTAATTTTGTTATTTTCGGCTGTAAAAAGAATTGTCGATAAAATCGGCAACTGAGGCTTAGAGGGTATAATTCGCTGCAAACGTGTGAGGGCTTGGGCGAGATTTTCTTGTAAAACTTCTATCTGCATCATCGGCTGTATTATAACGTAATCTTAATTTAGTATTAGTAGTAATAGGTAGTGTGTATAACCAGAATAACATTACGATTTTTCTCAAGAAAATACGACAATTTGGCTGTGAAAAACGTCCGTTAAGATTGTGCATAAACTCAGTGGAATGAATCGGTAGAAAAAGAGGATAAGTAAAAGTTATTCAGGTTTAGCAAAATTTACCCACACTCCTTCAACATCTTTTCCACGCGCTTTTCTACACACTTATCCACATTTGTGGAAAAACCCTACTTTAAGCCTGATAAAGTCATTCTAATTGCCGAAACTTCTTGTTTTAGCGCTTCGTCCAGCTCAATGTGTTCGGAAATTTTGTTAACGGCATGCATGACGGTGGTGTGATCTCGATTAGAAAACCAGTTGCCAATCTCAGCATAGGGTTCATTTAAATCCTCTTTTGCTAAAAACATGGCGATATGTCTGGCTTTAGTAATGTTTTTCTTGCGAGTTTTGCCCTTAATTGAGTTTTGTTTAAGATGAAAATGATCTGCCACAATTTTAATAATGTCTTTAATCTGAACATTAAGATTTGGTCTTCTTTGATCAGCCTCGGCCACCAAAGTTCTCTCTATTAACTCTGGAGACAGTTCTTGACCTCTTAGTTCAATAGCTGAACGGAGGCTGTTAAGAATACCTTCAATTTTGCGAGCGCTATCAACTCGGGCGGCAATCATCTTCGCCATTTCAATGGGAATGGGGAGATTAAGAGCTTTGGATTTAATCAGTAAAATAGCGGTGCGGAGTTCGAATGAGGGCTGCTGGATGTCAATCATTAAACCAGCCTCAAAACGGGACTTTAGGCGGCTTTCCAACAATGACATCTCGTGCGGCGGCCGATCTGAAGTCAGGACAATTTGGCTACTCCGCTTGGTTAGGGCATTAAAAGTGTGGAAGAACTCTTCCTGCACCGTATTTTTACCGGCAATAAACTGAATATCATCAATCAGTAAAATGTCGACCTTGCGAAACCTTTCTTTGAATTCAATGGCATTTTTGTTGCGAATAGCACCGACAATCTGATTAGTAAACTCCTCACCAGTACAGTAAATTATCTTCGTGTTTGGTTTTTGTTCTAAAATATTATGACCGATAGCGTGCATTAAATGTGTTTTACCCACCCCAACCCCGCCGTAAAGAAAGAGTGGATTATAAGCACCGCCGGGATGATTGGAAACCGCAGTAGCTGCGGCGTGGGCCATCTCATTGCTCGAGGAAACGGCAAAAGTAGTAAAAGTATAATCGCTTCTTAAACCAATGCTACGGGCTCTCACTTCAGCTTGATTTTTTTCCGCAGACTCAAGATTGGATTGAGAAAACAAGTCTTCCACCCTTGGCGAAGGTGAGTGTGATGGAGTAGGAATGCTATTTTGAAAGTTTGATGAAGCTTGATGGTTGGGTTGAGATTGGTTTTGGGGCTGATTTTGATTAAACGCGAAATTAGTTGGGGAATTTGTTGCGGAATTAGCTGAAGAATCGGCCGTCCGCTTGATGGTCGGATCACCAACTTGATAATCGACTAAGACTGTTTTACCTAAGACACCGCTAAGAACCTTCTCAACCTGAACACCTAATTTTTGTTTTAAATTAAGCGAATGAAAGGCTGATGGAGCTGTCACTACCGCTCTAGCGCTGCTCTCATCCACTTCTAGTTGGGTGAGTGGACAAGGTACAATCCAGGCGTTATAGACACCGCTGGAAAGTTCTAGCTCGAGTTGAGCGCGAGCTGTTTGCCACACTTCTTTAACTTCAGAACTAGATAGCTGTTGAGACATACCACCTTTAAACTTTAGATTTTTACCGTGGGCAGCTTATAAAAAGCATGTATAGTTATACACATTGTTTTCCACATTTGGCAAGCGGCAGAAATAGTTAATGAAGCTCTAATTAAGATTTCTTATAAGAATCTGGAGGCGAATAATCGTCAATTGTATAGCGAACGCGTTGGGTTTGGCGGCCGACGCGCTGATCTTGTTCTCCTTGAGAAGCAAGCGTGGGTGATGGTGTCTGAGTTGTTTCAGAAGACTGAGTTGGCTGGCTGCTGGAAGCTGGCGAGTTTGATTGATTTTCTTCGCTGAATATCTCAGGAATTTGCGCTTGTGAGAGATCGATTTCTGTCTCCGGCTTCACGTCGGTTTCATCTATTCGATTTTCTGGTTTAGCCACTTGATCTTCTTGTTCTTCAACTCGACCCCCACGCTCGTCTGTTTGGTTGGCTTTTTCCTGATCATTAGCCACATAAGACCAAGATTCGCGGCTCTTTTTCAGATCAATTTCACCCGAAGTGTTTTTACCACCCACCTCAGTCACATTAAATTCTCCTTGGTTGAGATTTGGCGGGGTGGAGGATGGGTTCTCTTGGGGAGCTGGTGTCGGCTGGGGTTTAGCATCAATTGATTGAGCTGTGATTTTTGTTGAGTCTGGAAAATTTCGTGCCTGACTATCGGCTAGTTTTGGTAAAGGTATTTCCTCTGGGTGGTCGATAGCATCAATTAGCGACTGGTTTTTTAACTGCCGCTGCTGCAAAATCTCTTCAGGATCGGTGGTAATGACTCGATGTTCTTCCTCACTAGCTACAACTCTTAAAGCCACATGATTGGGTCCGGCAAAAAAGATACCCTCACCCACATCAGAAGCCACTAACAACTGCCGTTCTCCCTCAGATAGATAAAAAGTTTCCGCCAAAGTTTGAATGGAAGCAGTTGATTGTTTCATTAAAAATTGAATGGAGGAGTTGCTAACAATGGCCTTACCATAATCATTGTGAAGAAAGTCTTCTACATCTTGAGTAATGGTGGTAATTCCCAAGTAGTATTTCCGCGCTCTTTTAGCCATAGCATGAATAAAACTGGCAGAATCTGGATGTTGCATGAAGTACCACGCCTCATCAATGACTAAAATGCGTTTTTTAAGATCTTTTTTAATTTTAGTCCAGATAAAGTCAAGAATAATGTACATGGCAACTGGTCGCAGTTCATCTTCCATCTCTTTGACAGAAAAGACGGTAAACTGATTTTTAATATTAAAATTAGACGGCTGGTCAAAAATGCCCCTAAATGAGCCAGAAATGAACTTTTCTAATCTCATGGCTAAATTGCTGGCAGCTTCATTTTCAAAACCCAGTAAAGCCTTGTATAAATCTTCCATTAATGGCGGTTCGTTAGCCTGGGTGGCAGGATCTGGAGTAATACCTTTCGCTTTATAGGCAGCAACCAAAGCTCGATCTAAAATGGCGCTCTGCTCGGTGGTCATCTCACCCAACATGACCTTCAATAAACCATGGAGAGAGATAATTTTCTGTCCCAACTCATTTTCGCCCTCTTCATAAACCGCTGATAGGTCAAAAGGATTTATTTTAGCCTCTGAACCAAAAGTGAAATTAATATATTCACCGCCAACCGCATCACACAGCTCTTCATACTCTCGCTCTGGATCTAACACAATCACTTCAATATCAAACATTAGTTGTCGTAAAATCTCTAATTTCACAGTGTAGGATTTACCAGCTCCAGATTTAGCAAAAATGACCATGTTGGCGTTTTCCATCATGAAGCGGTCAAAAATCACTAGCGAATCATTGTGTTCATTGATGCCGTAAACAATGCCAGACTCCATCGTCAGCTCAGAAGAAGTGAAAGGAAAAGTGGTTGCTAAGGACGTGGTGTCCATATTGCGATGAATTTGCAGTTTATCCACGCCCATGGGGAGGGTAGTTTTAAAACCCTCATCCATCTGGAGAGTAGTTTTTTTCGACACAATCAGCATTGAGCCCAGAGTTGATTGAACTGACTTGGTTACTTTATCCAACTGCTCTAAACTATTGGCCTGAATAGTGACATATAAGCCAAACTGGAAGAAACGCTCCGCCCCGCGAGCTAACTGCTCCCGAATTAATCTGGCGTCTTCTAGTTTAACCTCGGTATTGATGTTACTGATCTTGCCTGAGCGGAGATCAGATTGAATTTCTGCCTCCATCTCAGTAATTTTTCTTTTTAAGTTGTCTAAAATTTCCTTAGAATCCACGGGAAGAATGTACATCGACGTGTATAGCTGGTGAGGAAAGTTAATCAGGGGTGATAGCCAGTTGGCTGGTACTGATCTGGGATAACCAGCAACAAAAATTGTCCGAGTGTAGGTAGAGTTGATTTTTTGATAGGTAAAATCAACTTCAATGGCTTCAGGAGCAATAATATCTTGAATTGAGACTAAACCTCGAGAGAACTCCTGCAGTTTTTCCATTTTCTGCTCATCAACACTAGACTTTTTTTCGTCGTCTTTCTTGCCGAGAAATGGTAGGGGCAGGTTTAGGCTTAGCATCGAGTTTAATTGTACAGAACCCTACTGGTCCTTGCTAGCAGGGTTTAAATTAGCACCAGCCTGATCGTTGTCAACTGGTTGAACGTTGCCTGCTGCTGGAGCAATTACTGGTGAAGCGGCTAGATTTGGCATGGTTGTGTCTGGTGTGGGTAGTTCTGCCGAAGCTAGGCCGGGAGCAATAGTTGGGTTGGGAGCGGCAGCTGGGTTTGGTGCTGCGTTGGAACCAAGAGCTGCCTCAGTCTGTAAATCTGCTGGCGAAATATCTTTTAAGGTGGAATTAATCGCTTGTTGAGCTGCCTCGAATTGCTTATTGGCCTCGTCTAGAGGGTCTGGTTTGTCAGTCGCTGGATTTCCGACTGTTGGATTTTCAGGCGGCACACTGGCCTGAGGCTGAGAAACTACTGGACTCTCAACAGGAATCTCGGCTGAAGTTGGTGGTTGAGACATCGCTGGCTGATTAATCACTGGCTCTTCCGCAATATTACCCACTACTGGCTGATTGATAGCTGGCTCAGCAACGGGATTGATTGAGGGAGTTACTGGTTGGATGGTAGGCTGTGGTGGTGTTGCAGGCTGTTGAGGAATTGCTGGCTGTTGGGGTTCCACCGCGGGCTGTTGAGGCAAAGCTGATTGCTGGGACTCTGTCGCGGGTTGTTGAGACAAATCTGGCTGTTGGGGTGCCGCCACCGGCTGCTGAGGTTCTGCCACCGGCTGCTGAGGCATCGCCGCTGCCGCTGTTGGCTGAGTTGATAAGTTGGGCTGATTATCGGCCTGGTTGTTCATGAAAGCTCCTCTTATTTGGGCTTGTACTAGTGGGGTAGTGTAACTTTTACTATCAGTAATTTGCTGACCTTCAGTTGCCTCTGGGTTGTAACTAATATAAAACAACTGAATGATTTCTTGAGTATTGAGCTGGCGGGCATAAAGTCCAATCCGGTTGAATTGGCTAATTAGGTGATCGCGCTTAGGATCGAGCAGATTGTGGGCTTTTTCCAGCATGATGCTTTTTTCAACCCCATCAATATTTTGTTCTTTAAAACCAGATACTAAATTTTGACCGGGAGTTAATCCCATTTCTAGAGAAGATGCTGGAATAACCACATAAAACTTTTTATCCAACACATTGCGTTCTCTAATTAAATCATTCACAAACTGCCGATAGCGCTGGATCCACATTCTTTTCACCGAATCACCAGCCTGCTGCTCCTTTTCCTGGAGGAGTTGTAAATACGAAGTGGCGTCTTTGGTTTGGGAGCGGATAACAATTTGGATAGGATATGTTAAAGAGTTAAGTAATCCAGCATAAGCATAAATCACTGCGTCCTGCTCTTCCTCTGCTAGTAGGCCAAAATTCATGGCATTGACAGTTAATACTAGCGCCGCCGAGCCGTCTTTCATGATTAAGACATCATTAGTAACGTCATAAATATCGAGAAAGTGTTGAGTGGTGGAGGAAATGGTTGAATTATCAGTCATGGATTGGCAGGTGGTAGTTTTAGGGCAGGATTATTGTATTAATTAAGACTCCTTATTTCTACTGGATCAACCACTCTATCTTCAAGTGTAATTTCTAAAGGCTGAAATTGATAGTCTGGATGTTCGACATAAATAGCATAACTGCCGCCAGGAAGTGGGGTGGTAATAAAAAACTGACCCAGCGCATTGCTTTTCACAGCTCTCACTACTCGGCCTTGCTCATCTCTAATTTCCACAATCGCTCCCACAATTAAATTATTTTCAGGAGATAAAATCATCCCCACTAATTTATTGGGCTCATCAGGCTTACTGGGAAAAGGCAAAGCAGCATTAAGAGTTGCTTCCTGATCAACTTGCTCTCCAGCAGCAGCTAAAGTTGGCTCAAGATAAGCGGCTTCATTAGTGGGGGCAGCAGCTTCTTCCTCGAGCTGCTGCTGCTCTTCATCTTCAATGGTGACCGCAATTTCAGCCGGTACATCAATTTGTTTAGCGACTTGAGTGGGTGAAAGATAAAGTTTGGTGGTGGGGGCGGAAGTGGTTTGCTCAATGGGAGGTGTGGTTTCTTCATCTTCATCTAGGAGCTGCAAGCTCCTCACCCGCACTTTTAATTGAGGTTTTTGGGTTTGTTTGCCCTCACCCACTTGACCTGGCATGACAGTCTCAAACGCCCGCATAATTTCCTGCAGTCTGAGATTAGTTTCCTGATCAAAATCACTTTCGCCTGTCATTTGCTCTACTGAAGCTAAATATTCTTTAATGCGCTGGCGGCGAGCTGGGCCGAGATCTAAGTCCAAGTCAGCAGTATCAGCGATTTTTCCCGGCTCGTACAACAGAGCAGCGGGAATTTTCTGCGATCTCTTCCAAAAAAACTTGGTGGGTTTGTACATGACTTTTATAAAAGTGCTAATCCAATGATCAAGAGGTCGTTCTTCAAACGGTAAAAAAGCAGCTCCGGCGCCCAAGGCAACCACTAGAAAAATTAGTGGCCACTTAAACACATCTGGTAAGTTGGTGGCGTAGATAATTAGACCCAAAATAGCACCAGTCGCTAGCTCAGCAAACTGCTTTAAGGTCATGCTGCCAATAATATGGAAGCGATAGCCGGTAATATCCTGCGGAATAGGATGTTCTCGCATTTGAGATTATGATAACAGGACTCGGTGAGTAGGGCGAGGGTTAGCGGGAAATGGCGGGGGTGAGA
>CAZYRN010000006.1:0-68459 GCA_964650185.1 uncultured Pseudomonadales bacterium | reverse complement strand
AGGAATATGAATCCTCAGCTGACGATAATCTAGCGAACACCACCCAAAATTTTATAAATTGGGCTAAAGGTCAGGGAATAAATTTGAAAATTATTTCAGCTTTAGCAGAGACACCTTCGCATTAGCTTACTAAAATAAGTTATTACCCGTTACTCATCCACCCGTCTCTCTTGCAAATCTCTCTATTGCAAATAGAAGACTGGTGAGTATAGTTCGGTGGCCGGATAGGACCTTGACCTATCATGAGGCTGCTCAGTCAGCTTCAAAAATGTCTTAATCGGCATCAACTGCATATTTTTTCTAGCGTTATGAGTATAGGCACTCACATGAGGGGTAGCGATGACCCGCGGATGATTCACCAGCTCATTATTTACTTCCGCTTCATTTTCAAAGATATCCAGCGCTGCTCCCTTTATTTGGCCACTGTTTAAAGCTTGAATTAGAACGGTGTCATTTATGATTGCTCCTCTGGACACATTAATCAGAACTGAGCTCGGCGCCATTAACTGAAATTGCTGCTCTCCTAGCATCCCTTTTGTCCGGGGTGTTAGGGGTACTTGAACTGAAATAATTTCACTATGCTTGAGCAGAGCCGGCAGGACAGTTTTTTCTACACCTAAATTCCTCATTTCAGCCTCTGAGACATAAGGATCAAAACCATAGATTTTTTCGACTCCCATTCCTCTTAGTTTCTGCGCCGTCGCCTTACCCACTGCTCCCATCCCAATCAAACCGTATTTTGCCTGACTTAAATCATCGCCAACTAAAGCAGTATTGCGTTGGTGATGGTTTTTCAAACTTTCAATTTGTGCTAACGAGTGACGCCTGAGCATCAGACTAAATAAAACAATTTGCTCTGCGACAGATTCAGCATCAGCTGCTCCAGCATGAATAACTTTAATTCCCAGGCTTTCACATAAATCTAAATCAACATGATCCAGGCTAGCACTCAGGGATAACAAGTATTGCATTCTCGGAAACTGCCCCAGCAAATCACTATCCACTGATGTTTTAGCACTCACAATTAACACCTCAGTCTGGGCTAATTCAGCTTTGGTAAAGCCATTAAAGTAATGAAGATCATGCCCTGCTGCTTCCAGCAGCTGAGCAGCCTCAGGTAATAAGAGGTCTTGGTGGGAAGTTAATATTTTCATAATTTGAATCATATGGATGCCAGGTGAAAGAGCAGTAAGAGCAAGGTGAGAGTTATGTAAAAAGGTAAAAAATGGTCAATCCCACACAACTCTTACGAAAATTTAACTGTCCAATAACATCACTCAGCCACAATAGGGTTCTCATGATCACTAAATACCTCAACCTCCATCTGTGGCTGTTACTATTAATACTGACGACTATTGCGTCAGCCTCAGCTTTTGGGGCAGTCTTTTTGATAGAACCTCGCTTAAAGGCAGTAACTGAATCGTCAGTTGTTGAATCTGCAGTTGAATCTGCAGTTGTATCTGTACCTGAATCTGACAGCCAGCCAATTACTGAAAGCCAACCTGAAGAAATTGATGAGGCTAGTGTTGTTGATGATGAATCACGCCATTCGAGATCCGCAGTGTCTCAGCAGACAGTTCGCTTGACCATTGCGAAAACCACCCCACCGCCAGTTTACTTAATCCAAACCAAAGAGACCCAGCGACAAGAAATTGCTCGAGAAGAAGTGAGGCTGGCGGCAAGTTCACCTGAGCCAAGTGCTTCCTCTGAACCAACTGCTGCTCCTGAGCCAAGTAGTTCTCCTCAACCTTCAGCATCACCTGAGCCTAGCGCTTCACCTGAGCCATCACCATCTCCAGAACCGAGTCCTAGCCCCAGCGGTGATCCTCAGCCAACTCCCACTCCAAGCTCATCACCAATTTCTGGTGTTGAACCATCACCAAAACCATCCTCTACACCCAGGCCAACAGCAAAACCTCAGCCATCTCCATTGCCAACTCCAACTCCCTCACCAGTTCCCTCACCTTCACCTACTCCAGTCACTGATAATTCAGAAACTACCACACCCCTGGGTAATCTCTCGCCAAATGACCCGGATAATCCCACTGATGGCGGTACTGGCACCTTGACTGAAGGTGATATTGCAAATCTTGACGAGCCGGTAACTTCCAATGATGATGACACTAACTCATTAGCAGCAAACATCGATAGCGCTCAGCTCACCGATGAGTTGCTCAATCTCCCCAACTCCAATCAAGATCTACCAAGCAGTATTCAATTTCCCGCTGCGATAGATTTAGCTGATTTGCAATCTAGTTATGACTACCGTAATGAACTGCCAGAACCTGTCAATAAAGCCATGGCAGCTGTCGGAGTCAACTTAATTATGTTAGCGGGATTCTTATCCAAATCTGAGCTAATCACCAGATATGGTGAAAAAATTATCAGACTAGTCGGCTAGTTAGAAAATGAAAAATATTTTAATAATAACCATGATCTTGGTGGGAGCTTTGGTACTGATTGGCAGAGCCTACTTGAATAGTGACGCCTACCAAGAAAACCGCGTTTTTTCGCAGTATAGTGTGTTAACTTCAACCTGGGAAAAGTATAAGCAAAATTATATTGATGAAACCGGCCGTGTGATTGATCCGGATCAGGAATTTATCACTACTTCAGAGGGTCAAAGTTATGCCTTGTTGAGAGCGGTGTGGAGCGATGATAAGGCCAAGTTTGACCAAGTCTGGCAGTGGACCAAAAATAATCTGCAGCACGAAGAAGATAAGTTATTCAGTTGGAAGTGGGGACAGCTGGAAAATGGTGACTATGGGGTATTGCCAGAAGGGGGCTTAAACTCTGCCACCGATGCTGATAGCGATATTGCCTTAGCCCTGCTTTTTGCTGCTGAGCGTTGGAAAGATGATCAGTACCGTCTGGAAGCAGAACAAATTTTGGCCAGTATCTGGGAGCAATTAGTAGTAGAAGTTAACGGTCAGTATTATTTACTTCCAGGTACTTGGGCTAATAGTGAAACTGAGCTTGTCTTAAATCCTTCCTACTTTATGCCATATTCCTGGCGTATTTTTGCTGAAGCAGATCCTGAACATGATTGGCAGTTGCTCATTGATCCAGCTTATCAAGTCTTAATGATGGCTGGAGATCTTAATTTAAATGGCGAACAAGGGGTTGGTCTGCCTCCCAACTGGCTGAGTCTGCAGAAAGCGAGCGGCGCCTTAACTGCCCCGCCAGCTGATTTAACTACTCATTACTCATATGATGCGATGCGGGTTCCTTGGAGAATTACGCTTGATTATGTCTGGTTTGGTGATGAACAGGCTCATCAATATTTAGCTACTTTGGAAAAGCTGAATGAAATCTATCAAAGTCAGGGTCAATTCACCAGCACTTACAGCTATAGCGGCCAACCGCTTACCGAGTATGAAAGCCCAGTTATGTATGCCACTAGTCTAGGTTATTTCCAAGTGATTCATCCAGAGGTAGCAGAAAATATTCTAAATACCAAAATTCTTTCACTCTACTCCAATGACGAAAACTCATTTAGTTCTGAATTAAATTATTACGATGAAAATTGGCTTTGGTTTAGCCTCGGTCTCTATTATCAAGCCCTGCCCAATCTTTATCCAATGTCAGGAGAAACCCAAGCTGCAGCTACCTAACTATGAAAAAACTCAAACCTTATCTTAATACTAAACATGTGCCGCGGATTCTCATTTTCCTAAATCTCGTTGCTCTGACTTTTTACTTTTCCTGGTGGGTGTTGTTCGCTCCGCCCAACAATCCCATTCTCTTTGGCTTGCTACTAATCGGTGAGTTGTACCATATTTTGATGACATTTTTATTTTTAATAACAATTCGCAATATGAAGCGAAGCACCTCGCCTCAGCCAGATCTCACTACCCTGTACCGTCCTACAATCGATGTTTTTGTCACGGTTGCAGGTGAGCCGGTTGAGATCGTAAAACATACTTTGCAGAAAATTAAAAAGACCAAGTATCCCAAATCAAAACTACACATTCACCTCTTAAATGATAGTTACGTTGCTGGAAAATCCAACTGGGATGAGTACGAAAAACTAGCACAGCAATTAGCCGTCAACTGTATCACTCGGACTATTCCTGGCGGAGCTAAGGCCGGCAATATCAACCATGCTTTAGGTAAAACTGAGGCAGAGTTAGTCACCATTTTTGATGCGGATATGGCTCCTGAGCCGGATTTCTTTACCCAAACTGTGGCTTATTTTCAGGAAGAAGAGGTGGGATTTGTGCAAACTCCCCAGTATTACGCCAACCATCAAAAGAACAACATTACCCAATCTGCCTGGGAACAGCAGGAATTTTTCTTTGGACCAATTATGCGGGGGAAAAATTATTCTAATGCTGCTTTCATTTGCGGCACGAACGTGGTGATGAGAAGAACAGCTTTACTGCAAGCTGGCGGCATGAATGAAGACAGCATTGCCGAAGACTTTCTAACCTCATTTTTCATTCATCAGCAGGGTTGGAAATCTGTCTACGTGCCGGAAGTGCTGGCTTATGGTCTAGCCCCTGAAGATCTGCTTTCTTATCATAATCAGCAATTTCGCTGGGCGCGGGGCTCGCTGGAAATATTATTTCATCACAATCCTCTTTTTACTAAAGGCTTGAGCTGGGCTCAACGGCTTGAGTATTTATCATCATCATTATTTTATGCTAATGGAGTGATCATCCTGATTGATGCTCTTATCCCATTGCTCTTTTTATTCTTTGGCTGGAGTCCAATTTCCGCTACGACTACCATTTTTGCCATTTTTTTCCTGCCTTTTATCAGCTTGATTTTGTATACATTGCACTTAGTTTCTGATAAGTCACTCACCCTACGCGCCATCTCATTTACCCACTCTAGTTGGGTGCTGCAAGTGACAGCGGTGATCAGCACCCTGCTGAAAAAGAAGATGGGCTTTAAGGTTACTGCTAAACAAGCTCAGAGCGGCAACTATTTATCACTTGCCTATCCTCACCTCATCTACATTGGTTTGGTAATCTTAGCTGGCTTAGTGGCTCTGTCCAGAGAAGGCATTAGTCCTTCCGTGGTTACTAATTTATCCTGGGCAGCTTTTAACTCCATCCTTTTTATGCCATTTATTTATGCAGCTATTCCTTGGGAAAAGCTCAAAAACAGATGGTGGGGCTGGTCTCAGTCTAAGTCAACGCCGCCGGCCACAAAGCCGGTTTATTATGATTGAAATTAACCGATTAAAACAGAATTGCAGTTATGTTAAAAAGCAGTGGTATACAACGAAGCGAGTTATTTTCAAAACCTAACCTCAGCACCTGGATCTTATTTATCTTAGTCATCGCGGCAGTGGTGATGGAGCTAACAGCGATTGTGCTAAATTTAAATACCTCGCTACGCTTAGACGAATCACAACAGTTATGGGCAAGCACTAAAACTATTCCCGGTATTTTAAGTTACATTGCCCGCGACGTTCACGTCCCACTATATGCCGTCTTATCTCATTTGGTGATTCAGATCTTTGGCAACAATGTAATTTACGTTCGATTGCTGTCCACTATATTTTTTATTTTTTCCATACCGGCTGTTTACAAAATGGCTCAAACAACGGCCACTAAAAAAATAGCTTTTATTACAACCTTGCTGTATTTTCTTTCTCCATTTTTAACCTGGTATGGGACAGAAGCTAGAATGTACAGTCTGTTCACCCCAATTACTATTGTTGCTCATTATTTATTTATTAAGTTGATCAATAGCGATTTTTCTCAATACATCTTTTGGTACATTGCTACCGCAGTCATCGGTATTTACACGCATTATTTTTTTGGTTTGGTGATTTTGTTTCAACTGATTTATCTCTTCTTTTATCGACTCAGCCAATACGAGGATGAGTCTCAAACAGACCAGTTTGCTAAAGAAAGAGTGGGCTGGAAACTGGATTGGGCTGCATTTAAATCTACCTGGCCGGCAATGATTAAATTTAGCAAAATGCTAGCGGTAGTCGCTTTGTCGTTTTTGCCTTGGGCACTCTATGTTATGTCTCAAGGCAGTTCAGCTAATACCAAACCATTACTGACTCCTCCCACCACTTACAATTTTCTCCAGATCTTTGTCCATTTTTTTAGCGGTTTTCAGACTACCAGTACCGAAGCAGTTTTGATATCGATTTGGCCTTTAGTAGTGATCTTTCTCTTTTTCTCTTTCAGCAAAAGAAAAAAACAACGGATCACTCATACCAGTTACTACCTGCTACTCACTTTTGGACCAATTATTTTAACGATGATTCTTTCCTATCTTTACCGGCCACTGCTAGTATCACGATATTTAATTTTCATTACTCCATCATTATTTTACTTATTAGCATTACTAATTGACCAGTTTAGTAAACCCTTGTTTACAGCTACGATTGGTTTAATTTTGGTGGGAACGGTCATTTTTCAGTACCAGCAATCTGTATACAAAAATATAGCAGAAAAAGAAGATTATAGAGCTGTATCAGAGTATTTATCCTCGCATATTTCTAACGAATCAGTCATCACTGTGAGTGCTCCCTTTACTATCTATCCCATTGAGTACTACTATCAAGGACACGCAAAAATCGAAACTATTCCCTATTGGAATCGCTATACTCCAACTGGCATACCTCCGTATTCAGAAGCTGAACTGCAACAGCAACTAGAAACCTACAGTCAAATCTATGAATCAATTGTGTTGGTTTTATCTTACGATCAAGGTTATGAAGAGGAGATTAAAACCTACATGAGAAATAACTTCGAATTAGTTGAGCAAAAAGATTTCTCACCGGGTTTAGAACTTTACGAGTATCGTTTGCCGCTCTCTTACCTTGATGAAGGATGGTAGTCATAAACTGACTTAGATTAGACTGACCATTCTCACTCTTCTAATGATCGCTTCAATGATTAACAGCACCAATAGTTGCAGGAAGTGAAACGGTGAGCTAACCATGGGGGCGGTCGCAGCTAAATCTGGACCAGCACCCAAGACTTCCCCAACTGAGAGAGGACTTTCATCAGCTGAAGAAAGTGTGGCACTCACCCATTGACCATTAACTTGGAAAGAAGTAATGGCCTCATTAGATTCTACATAGTCATCAAGGTTGTTGAATCCTTCTGCCCAAGCTAATAGGGAGTAAGTTCCAGAACCAGCGTCTGGGGGAATTTGCATCTGGAAAGAAAGACCAATCTTTTCACCTGCAGTGACTTTTCCTAGAGGAATCTCGCCGCCGCCGATCACGTTGCCTTCGCCGTCGATCAATAAAGCCATCATCCTGGTCTCATAGCTGTGATCGCCAGAGTTGTTCAGTGTTAGTTCAAAGATAACCTCATCACCAGCATTTACAAACTGATTGACGTTATGAGCAGCTGTCACCTGTAAGTGAGGCTGACCAGCTGACTCATCCTCATCTTCATGATCGCGAACTAATTTTTCATCACCAGTTTTGCCACTTGGCCGATAATAGAGCTTACTTTCACTAAAAGCTGAGTTATTAGCCATTATTTCAATATCGCGGCTCTCCACTGTTGCTCTGCTTAAAAAGCTGATCATCCCCTAGTCATCATCCCTTGATAAGGATCGCCAGCTTGACCGCCTTGATAACCCCAGAAGCTGTGACGAGAAAATCTGCTTCGGCTATCTGCCAGTGAGACTTCAATTTCTTGCTCATTCTCACCACTATTGGCATAAGCTTTGGCATCTACGCCCACATTGGTGTCTTCATTGCGGATTTCTATGCGAGCACTGCTTTCATCACCTCGATCAAAGAAATTACCATAATAATTACCACCAACGGCAGAAGCGATACTGGCTCCTCCTACCATTAACACTGCTGCAGCGACAGTGGCTGCTACTGTTTTTCCTATCATGTTAGCCCTCCTTTCAGAAGGTAAACTATTACTACTTTCACAATAGCAACCCCATATCGTCCGATCTGTAATTCCACTGACATTTACTATGTAAGATTGCTAACAATAAGCTGATAGATCTTGACTTTTTAATGTTACAATAGATTGATATGGATGCACATCAGTCTATTAAAGCGGAGCTCAAAGAATACTTTTCCCGATACAAAAAGCTGACTTTCAAAAAGAAGGAGCTGATATTATGGCCCGGACAAGAAATGAGTCAAGTTTACTTTATTAAAGCGGGCGCAGTCCGGCAGTACTCCGTCACCAAAAAGGGTGATGAGTTCACCCTGAATATTTTTAAACCTGGCTCAATGCTGTTCTTAATCCAAATGCTGCAAGAACACACCAACCGCCATTATTATCAAGCCTTAATTGAAACTGAAGTATATGTCGCTCCCTTTAGCCACACGCTAACTTACTTACAGACTAAGCCGATGATTACGCTTAATTTGCTCCAACAAATTGGCGTTGGCATCAATGGCTATTTAGCTAGAATAGAATCCTTAACTTTTAATAACTCACGAGAAAAATTGGCGACGATTTTACTGATCCTAGCCAAAAGATTTGGTAAAAAAGAAAATGGTTTTATTAGAGTAGAACTGCCGCTGACTCACTATGATTTATCATGCTTAATTGGTGTTACTAGGGAAACAACCAGTATTGAGATGAAAAAGATGGAACGAGAAGGCTTGATTTCCCGTGATAAACAACTGACATATATTTACGACTTGGATAAAATTACTGAACTAGCGACGGTTGTTCCCGACTAGACAATCATTCCTAACTTGACGATTATTCCTGACTGAAGTTTTCTGCTCTAGCCATCACCTGCTGGGCCCAAGCTCTCACCCGATCCAGTTCACCTGACTGAAGTGGCCCATCTCTTTCAGTTACAATAAACCCCTCATATGCTAAGACCTCCTGCCTGCCTGACTCTTCCAATTTTTCAGCCATTTTTGGAGCAGCAAAACCAATCACGTTCATCAGCATCCTTAAATTCCAATCAACATTTTCCTCAGCATATCTAGTATCAAAACAGGCACACTTCTGTTGATCTGTGCTGATATCAATAATTCGATCTACTAGTTTTTGAATCATAGCGGTTGGTCGCCCACCATGAGTGGGTGAACCAATTATTAACAACTCAGCCTCCATGAGATCCTGATCTGAGACAGCTTCCACATATAACAACTGATTCTCAAAATTAACACTTAGTTCTGCTGCAATCGTTTTAGCCACCAACTCAGTGTTCCCATATTTTGAGTCATAAACCACCAATGACTTTTTCATCAAACTTTCACTTCAATAAGAAATAACTGCGATAAAAAATAGTATACAACTATTTGCTGTAGTATTTGAAGAATAATTAAAACTATTGCAGTTCTCTTACTTAAGCTCTGAACCGTCTTTAGTAGAATGATGCTATGTACTATCAATTGATCCAGTCGTCGGCAGGTTTAATTCTAGCAGCTGCTGATGATGATGCCTTACTTGCCCTAAAATTTATTAATCCTCCTGCCGATGCCATTGACTATGGTTGGAGCGAGGCTCCAAATCACCCCATTCTCAATAAAACTAAGCAGCAACTGATGAGTTATTTTGCCGGTAAATTAAATAAGTTTAAGCTACCCATAAGATTCAAGGGCTCTAATTTTCAGCAAGCCGTCTGGCAAGAATTGCTCAAAATACCTTTTGGCCAGCTTTCTAACTATCAAGAAATTGCACATCAAGTTGGGCGGCCAAAAGCAGTCCGCGCTGTCGGTACAGCCATTGGTCGAAATCCGATTGAGATTATAGTTCCCTGCCACCGAGTGATTGCCAGCAATGGCAGCTTGGGGGGTTATGCGCCCGGTCCCACTTATAAAAAGGCTTTGTTAGCGCTAGAAGACCATCAATTCTGATAAATAAATCTTAATAATTTGCTGACACTTGGCGATATAGTCCTGAACCAGCTGAATTAACCTCACGGGCAATGTGAGAAAAATGCTGCCAATTCTTACCAAAGTATTAATCATCAGCTAAGGGCTTTTTGTTACAATAAATTAAATCATGGCTTATCAACTCGATCCTGATTTAGAGTATTTTTTAGGAATAACGTTACCTAAGCCAGAGGCAACGGAACTAGCTCAGCTTCGTCAGCGGCTCGAAAACCGGGTGAATCTGTCCAGCCCACCTCATATCACACTCAAAAGACCCTTTACTTATCATTTTGCTAAGCCACTGACTGAGCAACTGGAAAAATGGTCGCGTCAACAAGTGCCTTTTACTGCCATCCTGAAGAAAGTCGGCTCATTTTCTCATAAAAAAGATGCCACGGTGGTGTTATTACCGGAAAAAGGCCAGCCATTTCGCCGGCTAGAACAAAGTCTGTCTCAAACAATTCGGTTTTTGCCCGATCAAGAGAATTTTACTCCTCATCTAACCATCGCCAATCGAATCACTCATGATCAGTTGCCACAAGTAAAACAGCAAATCAGGTCACTTAAACTAGAAGTGAAATTTGTGATAGACAACCTCACACTTTTTACTCACCACCGCTTTCAGCCTTGGGAAATTAATGAAGTATATCGGTTTCAACAGCCAGTAACTAAACACTAGCTTGCTTAATGAACTGCTTGCCAATCTACCAAGATACTCTGGCCAATCTCATCATTGAATCCAGAATAGGCTTTGCCTTGGTAGAAAATAATCGGCAGATAACCATAGGATTCAGAGACACCAGTTGACTGCGGATACTCTTGTCGATATTTAGCTAAAGTGCTGGTAAACTCAGCTTCCGTATTTAGATACTCCTGATAATTCAGTTGATGTTCTTTAAAAAAATCAATTGCCTCCAAACACATTTCTCCCAAACCATTGTGAAACATAACTAACTGATCCTGATTTAAATCAGAAACTGGAGCATAATCTGCCATGGCTTTAGCCGGTTTTGGCTCCACATACTTGACTTCTCGATTTACTGGAATCTCGGCGTTGGCCATTTGCAAAATTTCTTGCCTGGCAACCCACTCATCAAAACCAACCCAGCTGACTTGATCAGTCGCTAACATCTTTTGGTACTCCAGCCACCACTCTTGTCTAGTTCCACCCAGATAAGCATGAGAAACTAAGATCATATTCTCCGGCTCTTTAGCCAAACTCTCTTCTAAAATTTGCGCAAATTCAGCTGCATCAGCACCTCTTGCCCACAAACTATAATCGCACAGTGAACCTCGTCCCATCTCACCATTCTCCACATTCGTGACTGAGATTATTTTAGTTTGATATTCATTTGGAGCATAAATCACCGCTGCTACATCATGAGTACCGCGAGCCAGCAGATATTCAATCCCAAGCTCATCGGCAGCTTTCAGTGTATTTTCATCATAAGCAAAATAACGGCTGCCAAAAACTCGCATTGGTTTTTTGGTGACTGACTCAACCAGCTCTTGAGATTCCTGCAAATAGCGATACTGTTCTTCATATGGCATGTCCCAAAAAGCTGCTTCATCATAGCCGCCAGCAATCTCATAGTTTTTTGCCGCTAACCGAGCAAACACATCGGGATGTTCTTCCAAAACATTATTTTGCACTTTAACCATGGCAGTTAAGCCTCTTTGGTCAAGTTCTTTTTCCCAATGTAGAATGCCTTCGATATCTTCAAACTCAATTAACATCAGCATTCCGTTTATTGGTTTGGTTTTGATAAAAGGCAGATTCAATTTTCCACCCGATCTTGCCCAGATCAAGCCTCCCCCAACTATCAACAGCAACAGTACTAAGAGGGGAAAAAATAACTTTGAGAAAGATTTCATGGCTGGCTCCTTTCTTGAAATTGCCAGATCAGCATCTCTAGTATAGCGCTGATAAATCGAGTACTTCAAGTATTACTCACTTAATACTTTTGGTGGTTTTGCTACTACAGACGATAGTATAAAATGGCGGCTTGTTTATGAAAAAGAACCTCAAAAACTACTGGCTGCCAACCTTGATATTGATGCTGGGGGTAATGGCCTCAATGCTGTCTTGGATTACTGATCAGCCGCAAAATGAGATTTATGGTGCTCCTCCCTATGGTGAGACTGAGCTGGAAGTACCGTCATTAGGCAACTACGAAAATGCTCATCAAGACTGGAAAAGACCAGAAACACCACCTCGCGTAGGACTTCAGGTTGGCCACCTCAATAATGATGAAGTACCTGAGGAACTAAAGGTGCTGCGTGGCAATACTGGAGCTACTGGCGGCGGTTATACCGAAGCTCAAATTAATCAAGTCATTGCCGAAAAAACCGCAGACATTTTGCGGTCAGAAGGCATTATTGTAGATGTCTTACCTGCCACTGTTCCGCCCCAATACTGGGCAGATGCTTTTATCGCTATTCATGCTGACGGCAGCACGAACAAAGCTGTGTCGGGATTTAAAATAGCTGGACCATGGAGAGATCTCACTGGAAATTCTCATGATTTGGTGAAATCTTTAGAAAATTCTTACCGTTCAACCACTAAGATGCGCCAAGATGACAATATTACCAGCAATATGCGTGGCTACTACGCTTTTTCCTGGTGGCGATATGACCATGCGATTCACCCCATGACTACCGCTGCCATTGTAGAAACGGGTTTTTTAACTAATGCCAGTGACCGGCGCTTAATTGCGGAAAATCCAGAAGTGTCGGCTCAAGCAATTGCTGCCGGTGTAATTGATTATTTAACAGATCAAGAACTTATCAGCTAAGCAACTCCGGCTCTTATCCGAGTCTTACTTTCCTTTAACTGAGTTGTGATGATGAAGCTTTACTCTAGAAGTAATATCAACATCTATGAATGGAGTTTTGATATGAATAAAGGAGCTAGTTGGATTACTTGGTTAGTTTTAGCAGGCATTGTGATTATCGGCATCGTGGTATTAGTCCCAATGCTAACTAATAATGGCACTGGGCAAAATAATGGTCAAATTGTAGAAAACGGTCAAATCTTTCCAGGCTCACCCTCACCCATGTCAGATGATGAGGTTAATGGCGAGCTGACTGATGAGACAGATCAGGAGTTAACTACTGAGCCGACCGCCACTATTGATGAAATTGTTGACGACCCTAGTCTTCATTTGGATCAGCAAGTGATTGTTGAAGGAAATTTAGGCGAAATTTTAGTAGCAGAAAGAGCTTTTACTCTTGAGTCCATGGAGTCGGACAACAATCTGATTGTCATTACCCAGAGTCCAGTTCCAAATTTGTCAGATCAGTTGGTAGGTGACAATACTTACCAGGTGTTAGGCACCGTCCGGGAGTTCAGCATCACAGAAGTTGAGAATGACTACGGTATTGACCTAGATGATGACTTTTTCGCCGACATGGAAGGACAGTCCTACATCTGGGCTACTCAAGTACAGATGATTGAGGGCGCTTAAGAATTTAGCCAGCTGATTTAGCGAGTTTTCAAGTAAGCTCGACCTGAGACAGCGGCGATCGTTAAGCCGACAGCCGAGCCAATCATAGCAAGTAACTCATCCTGAGTACCAGTGGCTGCAACTGAGTAATCGAAGCCGGTACCTAAATCCCAAGCGGGATCAAGATAAACATCAATTTCAGCAGTCCAGTCACCACTCCACTCATCCCGAAAGCCATCAAACCGAGAAAATGGGGCAGAGTTAGCATCCTCTTCCACTACAGCATGATAATCGCCCTCGGAAGAGGTTATGCCATCTTCTCCTGACGGCACTCGCTCAATTGAGCCATACCAACCATTCGTGCTGTCCTCCCATCCACTTGTATCCCCTTCAAAACCCTGATGCCACGTTGTAGGCTGCGCTTGGACACCGGTCACTGCTGCTAAACCAACCACTGCAGCTAGACCAAGCGAGCTTAAGGCCTTTTTCATGGGTTCTCCTTTCTTGATAATTTATACAACAACCCCATGTTAATCGTTTCACTTTCACCATTTCAACAAAATTCATGGACTACATACCATCCTCTTACTCAACGCTTATACTTCTCATTTGGCTATTAGAGACAATTAAGTTACAGATCAATTACTAAGACAGATAAAATTTACCTATGTGCGGTGCTTTTGGCCTAATAAACCTAACAGAAGATGAGTTCGCTGAGCGATATCAACTCAATCTGCCGCCAAAATTGGATCAGCCGCTTTTTCAAGCTCGTTTTTCACCCCATACCTTTATTCCCAGCATTAGCCGTCAATCGCCTAATCAGCTAGTGTTGCGCTATTGGTCAATCATGCCAACTTGGATTAAAAACACAAAAGATCTCAGGTATCCAACCTTTAACGCCCGAGCTGAAACTGTTCATGAAAAACCTACATTTAAGCATGCCTGGGAGAATGCCCAACGATGTTTGATTCCCAGCACACATTTTTTTGAGTGGCAAAAAATTAAGAAAAATAACAAAATTGTGGAGCGTCAGCCTTACTCAATTAAATTGCATGACGAAAAAGTCTTGAGCCTGGCTGGATTATATGAACCCTGGCAGGATATTGAAACCTGCACCATTATTACGACTGATGCTAACCATGATCTGAAAGATATTCATCAGCGAATGCCAGTTATTATTGATCATAAAGTTGAAGAGCAGTGGTTGGACCCAAGCACACCGCTGTCAACAGTCGCCCAGCTGTTGCAGCCTTTACCAGATGGTGAGCTGAATATTGAGGCTGTTGAGCTTTAAGCGATCTTTAAGTGATCTTTAGTCATTGGGCTGAGGCTAGGTGATGAAGTTAAACAAATAGCCAATCAGCATGATGCCAGCTATAGTGATGCCAAAAAAGATGCTTAGCAGCTGCCATTTCATCAGTTTTTTGAGCATTAAAGCCTCTGGCAGCGATAGAGTGACCGTAGCTGTCATGAATGCTAACGCCGAACCCAGTGGTACACCCTTACCAATAACAGCCTCTATCACTGGAATAACTGACACCGAATTCGCATACAATGGCACACCTAATAGTGTCGCCAATGGCACTACCCACCATTTTTCTAATGATAAGGAGCGAGTGACCAATTCTTCTGGTACATAACCGTGAATGATTGCTCCCAAAGCCACACCGAGTAAAACATAAGGGAAAACTTTGCGCGTGATTTCCATTGCTTCACCAGACCAATGCCGCAGCAGCTCTTTCAAAGGAGGGTGATTCTGCTGATATTTTTCCTTGAGCTGTTTTTTTGATTTAAACTGCAAAAACTCTGGCTGGATAAACCTGTCCAGTTTTAACTTTTGAATCAGCAAGCCGCCCAGTACTGCCACCCCAATGCCAATCGCGTTATAAAAAAACGTCGTCTGCAAACCAAAGATAGCCGGAAATAAGTAAAGCGATGATTCATTGACTAATGGTGAACTAATTAAAAAAGCAAATGTCACACCTAAGGGAATCCCTCCAGATAAAAAACCAATAAATAAGGGAATTGAGGAACAGGAGCAAAATGGGGTCACCACTCCTAGTAAGGTGGCTACTAAGTAGTCCAGACCGTACCAGCGGCGGCTGGTTAAGATAGCTTTAACTTTTTCGACTGGAAAATAGTAGCGGGTGACTGCCATAACGTAATTGATCACCACCAGCAAGCCGCCGATCTTAATCACATCATAAATAAAGTAGTTAAGGGCATGAGCAGCGAAACTCTCATGAGCCAGACCCAACCACTGAAAAGTAGCTAAATCCGCCAAGGCTTGGATGGGAGCAAAGATATCCATACTTAAGCCCCTTGATGCTTGCTAATTACCGCTTCAATTTTATCCAGATCTGGAGTAAAACCTGTCATGGCAACTTCACCATTAATGGCTAATACTGGTGCACTCACTGCCCCCAGCTCTACAATCCGCTGAATGCCAGCCGTACCTGTCAGATACTCAACCTCACTTTCCAGCTTCATTTTCTTCACCACTGCCTGAACAGCCTCATTTAACTTAGCACAAGTCGGGCAGCCTGATCCTAATACTTCAATTTTCATTGATGCTCCTTATACTAATTTTTGTAACTTTTTAATTCGAGCTTAGTTATTTTTTGATAATTTAATTTTATTAAGCATAAATAAGTGATCAGTCAAAGATTGGCCCATTTTGGTCAATGAGTAAAAGACTTGCCGACCTTCTTTACGATCCACAATAACTCCTGCCTCTCTCAAATCAGCCAAGTGATGAGAGACCAAACTTTGCGACAGCGGCAGATGATCTAAAATTTCGCAGACACAGTGTTCACCTTGTCTGAGCAAACAGAGTAATTTAAGGCGGTTTGTTTCACCAACTAACTTACATAGTTGAGAAATTGACTCAACTTGGTTGAGTTCCGTTGAACCAGTCTGGCAACATTTATATGAATTCATATTCATATATTATGAACTTTATTTCTGAGGTGTCAAGACGCTACGCTAATCTCGCAACTCAGCCATAGTGATTTCTTCAGCCATAGTGATTACCTCATGAGTAGTGATAGAATAATGCCATTGTGTTTACTCTACCTACTTTCATTCAGCCCAGCCTAGAGAAATTCCGCCATGAAAAAAATATCTATTGGAAGAAGCTGATTCGAATCCCATTACTCTAATCTTAAAACGCCATCCGGCTGTTTTCCGAGAAATTTATTATGAGCGAGTGGTTCACAACATCTATTTTGATAATCATGATCTCGATGATTACTACGACAATATCAATGGTGCCAATATCCGCAAAAAAATCAGGCTTCGCTGGTACTCGCAAGAGCAGGATTTCTTAACCACTTCTCACTCCCTAACTCCCGTACCTCAATTGGAAATTAAGTTAAAACAAGCTGATTCGGTTAAAAAAATTATTTTCAACCAAGAAAAATTGCCAGCTAAGTTGATTACCCAACTACCTCCCGTTATCCGGTCTTACCTTCATCTTGAATCTACACCAGCTCCTGTCAGCACAAAATCCGCCACCACCACTTCAGCGCCTTTCTTCCCAGACAACTCCACCGACTCCACCCTTTTCAAACTGGGATTACTGCACCCAACCGTCTACAACTCATACCGCCGTCACTACTATCTTTCTGCAGACGGCAAGATTCGCGCCACCATTGATCAAGATCTTGAATTCCGTTCAATCAACTCCCACCAGCTGGACTTAAATTTTACCATCAGACCCAGCCTATCAATTTTAGAGTTAAAATCAAAGCTAGATGATCTGGATGAACTGACTGATGCCGCTCAATATTTACCCTTTTTGAGACAGCGCACTTCTAAGTATGCCTTGGGATTGGCAAGTTTGGAGCGGCATGATTATTAAAAACGACCGACCCCCACTTTTGGCTAGAACCAAGGCAGCATTTAAACAGCTTTATTCTCGGCAAAAATTAAAAATGAACTTTTATGTTTTAGCAGCAATTATGCTGATCGTGGCAATCTTATCGCTCCTAACTAAAACAGTTCAACCACAAGTCATCATCTCTCCCACAGCCGACTTTCATCAGCAAGCTGTCCAAGTTGATCTTGACCATACTTTAGCTTTAGGTGATTATCAGCTGAGATTTACTACAGATGGCTCTGATCCCACCCCTACCAGCCAACTTTATACTGAGCCCATTCAAATAGAAAAAACCACAGTCATTAAAACAGCCCTTTTTCGCCGAGAAACTCAAATCAGTCCAATTTTAATTAAAACCTACTTTATTAAGGCAAATCACACCTTACCAGTGGTATCTTTAATCACTGAACCCAAAAATCTTTGGGATGATGAAATTGGTATTTATACCGCTGGTAATCACATCAACTATAAGCAATCCGGTAAAGAGTGGGAGCGGCCAGCAGAGTTCATCTATTATCAAGATCAACAATTTGAGTATCAGCGCGATGTGGGAGTCCGAATTCATGGTACTGGCTCAAGAGAATTACCTCAAAAAAGTTTTCGCCTAATTGCTTCTTACCAAGATGAGCGGGAACTGTTTCAGTATGACTTCTTCCCCAACGACGGGCTGACTACCCATGATGAAATCGTGCTACGTAACGCTGGCACAGATTGGCGAGACGCTTATTTACGTGATGCTTTAATTCACAATTTAGCTCAGCAAAGTACCGATCTAGATGTCATGCCGAGTCAACCAGTAGTAGTTTATCTAAATGGTGAGTACTGGGGCATTTACTACATTAGAGAAAGATTTGATGACCATTATTTTGAAGAAAAGTATGGTGTGACTAGAGATCGATTAACCATTCTGGATGTACCGCATAATCACGGCGAAACCAGAGGTCAGGCCGAACTAACTCAAGGTTATGAAAGTGATCGGGACCGCTATAACGAGATGCTGGTAAAGGCGATGGGCTGCCGTGGTTGTCCAGAATATAACGAGTATCGTAAGTTAATTGATATGGATAATTTTATTGATTACAACATCTTCGAAATGCATTTCGCTAACTTTGATTGGCCGTATGGCAATAGCAAAGTCTGGGTCTACCACAATAATATTTTGGCAGAAAATCCGGATGAGGTTTTAGAATTACCCCCAGGAATTGATGGCCGATTCCGCTGGCTGCTTTTTGATCTCGATGCCGGCTTAGGCCACACAAGTGATACGCATGAAAAAATGATCGCCGCCGCCGGCAAAGGCATGCTGGGCATTCTCATTGATGATCAATTTCCCTTGCGCAATATTTTCTACAACACCACTTTTAAAGAGAACTTTTTAAATCGCTACGCCAACTTGCTGAACACCGTTCTTAGCAGTAAACAGGCCATCGCCGAACTGGATCGGATGGAAGCAGTAATTGAGCCAGAGATGCCCAATCAGATTGCCCGCTGGAAAGATTACACCTCTCCTTATGGGATTAGTCAGTTTCAAAGTATGGAAGACTGGCATTATCAGGTAGATTTAGTTCGCACTTATTTAAAATATCGCCAAGAAGGAGCTCAAAACCAAGTTTTTGAAGAACTTTATACTGACGATGACGGTAACTTTACAACTTCTCGAACTGAGATGATCAAGCTTTACTTAGATGTGAGTGATCCAGCCGGGGGTGATATTCAAGTTCATACTACCACCTATCAAGGTGAAAATGCTCCTTATGAAAACAAATACTTCCCAGATCAATCGATCAATATTAAGGCTTTGCCAAATGCTGGTTGGCGGTTTAGTCATTGGGAAGGAGATGTGCCAGCCGCCAAAAAACAGCAGTCACAACTCAGAATTAATCTTTCTCAAGATCAGTCATTAAAAGCAGTTTTTGTCAAAGGCTGGCTTTTCTGATATAAATATCAAGTATTAACAAACGATCATTATGAAACAATCTCTTGCTGAACTCCGCTCCTATTTTAATCTGGCAGATAGCCGCATTGACTTAACTACCACCGTCATTGATAGTTTACTTTTAACGCTCATGGTGTTGATAGTGAGTTGGCTCTATGTCAAAACTGCCAGAACTCTCTCCAACCGCAAACGATTGGCAGCCTTATTGCCGATCTTAGCCCTGACCACCATGATGATTATTGGCATCATTCGCACATCGTTGGCTTTGTCACTAGGTTTGGTCGGTGCCTTATCCATTGTCAGATTTAGATCAGCTATTAAAGATCCGGAAGAGTTAGTTTACATCTTTTTAGCAATTGGTTTGGGACTGGGCATGGGCGCCAACCAACGAGCCACCACCATTTTAATGTTTTTTGTAGTTACAATTTTTATCTTGGTCGAAGCTGCCTTACGAGGCAGATTTAAGTTATTTGATCCTACCAACGATCAAACTTTAATTTTAAGTATTAAAGGCAAAAAGAAAATTGAACTGCCTCAACTGAACTCAATTTTAGATAAATACACCCACTTCATTGATTTAAAGCGCATTGACGACCAGCCCAACCAGCATGAAGTACTCTACAGTGTCAAGCTCACCGATCACAAGCGTTTGCCAAAACTGCAGGCTGAGCTCGCCGAGAACTACGCCGACTCTTCAGTGGTGATCATGAATGAAGAGAAGTTGTTTGGATAGTTAATCTTATGAAGTCACATCAAAAACTAATCAGGTTGTTTCTCCAATATAGACCATAGTTTCTCCAGTAGGATTTATCCCTATAGGATCATTGATAATCAGTTCATCTGGTGCTTCTGTTTCCGGCTTTAAGTTGGCCAATGCTATTCCCTCAGTCTGTAGGTATTCCCTGACTGCCATCATGACCTCATCTAACTGATAAACGTTGCCATTAAAGAGCATCAACAACTCTGGCTCTTCTGGTAGTTTTTTTTGATCTGCACGTATAACAACAGGAATAAGATTTACCTGCCCCAAACTTTTAGCACCCTTCATCAACGTCATTGTCAGTTGATATATTTCTGTAGCTCTTCCCGGTATCATAGAAAAAGTAGCACTTTTCAGAGCGGGACTGTATTCTTCCTCCAGCATTTTTTTGTCATTTGGACTGAGATCCTCAACAGATAACCAACTCATTTTGGTTAAAACCTGAAAACCAATATTTGCCAACTCTCTTTGTGTTTTATTCAAGTCTATAATGCTTCCCAACTTTTTCTGCATCCCATTAACCCTTATCCTTATTTCACCAGCAGGATTTATTAATCTAGAAATGTGTCAAGCACCCCTTTTCGTAGACACGGAGTGTAAATACTCGGCGTGGAATCTGGAAGGAGGCATTTTTAATATGGAATGAATTCTGGTGTGGTTGTAGTCGTGAAGTGTGTGGTGAATGGCTTCTAGTAAATGTCCTTCATCTTGGAAGCGGTCAAACTCTAAGCCAAGGTCAGTTTTAAAGTTGTTATAAAAACTTTCTTGGTAACCATTTTCCCAAGGAGAAGCTTTGGAGCTCATAGATATTTGAATACCAAAATCCTGGATTAGTTTGGTGTAATCTTGGGAGGTATATTCAACTCCTTGGTCAGAGTGGATGTAGGTTGGCTTCTGAAAATTACGGTTAACCAGTCCATCAAGAAAAGCCTGCATCACCAGATTTTTTGTGTGAGTTGTGTAAATATGCCAGCCCACAACCTCTCTGGTAAATAAATCTAGGAAGGTGGCTAAATAGAGAAATTTTCATTTGAATGGTAAATATGTAAAATCTCCCACCCAAGTGTGGTTTGGCACAATCGGAAACTGGTTTTTAATCTGGTTAGAAAATGGTGCTGGTTTTCTCCTTTCATCTCGTCTTTTTCTCCACCTGGATTTTCTTTTGTATGGCTTTAAGCCATATTTCTTCATACAGCGGCGAATTCGTTTTTTACCAACTCCAAGCTCAATGGCAAGTCGGCGATAGCCATAACTGGCTTTACTTGGGTGAGAACTCCACACAAACAATATTTTCTCTTTTAACAGTTCATCTTTACTGTTCTGAAGAAAATCTATTTTGTACAGCCACTGTCTAGAAATGCCAAGCATCTCTGCTACAAACTTTTTAGTTAACTCAGGGTGAAGATGACTAACTTGCTTAGCTGTTTCGGTACGTCTTTTTTTTTGATTTCTCTAACTCGAGTGTTAGTACTCCTAGGATTTTTTTTAAATCCTCATTCTCCTTCATCACCCGTTTATATTCTCGGTAACTAACTTGCTCGGTCACCTGACCTCGCAGCCAATTATAAATTGTTTTGTCACTGACCCCATATTGTTTGGATAATTCTGAAACTTTTTGACCAGTTTTAACTTTAGCAATAACCTCAGTTTTAATTTCATTGGAAATTCCTGCCATGCTTGCTCCTTTCTAGTAAACTAATTTTATTACAATTAGTGACAACTATAAGGGGAGCGGGTCATGTTCTTACAAGGAAAGCTAAATCCATTCAAAAGAAAACAGCGTTTTCTGACTGGGAATGAACTGAAGCTATTTAGTATTCTAGAGAACAATGAAGCATTGAAAGATTACTTTGTTTTCCCTCAGCTTCATTTATCAACCATACTTGAGGTAAAAGATGACACAAACGATTTAGCCGGAAAGTTTGATTGGCTTAATAAACTTTTTGTAGATTTTGTGATTTTCGATAAAGATATGAACCCTAGACTGATAATTGAACTTAACGACTCAACCCACTCATGGAAATCAAGAAAAGCGCGGGATGAGTTTGTTAGAAAAGCTTTGACTGAGAATAATTTCAATTTTATAGAACTACGAACCACAGACCTAGCCAGCAGTGAAAAAATTGATGAATTGATAAATAATAACCTATAAGATGTTTTTCTTGGTATAATCAGGACAATTATGAAAAATGCACAAAAACCAGATCACGTCAGTCTAAATACTCTCGTTCATAGGCTAAAAGAAGGTCGTTTTGTGATTCCGGATTTCCAACGTGAATTTGAATGGAAACCTTGGGATATACAGAGTCTCATGCGCTCCATTTTTCTAGATTATTACATTGGCAGCTTACTCCTCTGGAAGGGAAAAAAAGAAAACTTTGAAGCCTTATCCTGTGAGGATATTTATGGTTATTCCGGACCTGAAAACCGCGAATACATAGTTCTAGATGGTCAGCAACGCTTAACAGCAATCTATTACGCATTTTTAGCTCCCGATCTTCCCCTGCCGAGTCGGTCAAGCAGATGCTACTACTTTGTTCGAATAGATAAGTTTATGAACGATGAATTCGACGATGCCTTTAGTTATGAGTGGCTTACTAGGCGTTGGTCAAAATTAATGCGTGATCGAACGATTCAATTTAAAGAGCATATTTTTCCACTGGCTATTATTGGCCAAGGAGGCTGGGAATTACCAAATTGGGTTCAAGAGTACGAACAATATTGGAAAGAAAAAGCAGAATCTATTAATGACAATGAAGAAGAACAAAAACTAGCTCTAACTCATGCTCAAAATGCACACGTATTTGGTGAACATCTTAAAGAAATAACTGAGCAGTACCAAATTTCATATATTGAACTAGATCAGGATCTGGCTATCGACAAAGTTTGCGATATCTTCACTCAAATAAACAGCAAGGGTGTCCGACTAGATATTTTTGACCTTATAAACGCTCTCTTAAAACCTAAAGGCTTACAACTAAAGCACATGTGGCGCGAAGCCTCCTCCAAGCTAGAATTTGTGAATACAGAGAAAATGAATGTATATATTCTTCAAGTAATGTCAATTTTAAAGCAAGCATATTGTTCGCCTAAATATTTGTACTATTTGCTACCTGGACAAGAAAAACCGATCCGCGAGCCGGATGGAACCCGTCGCAAAGAAATTTTAGTGCAAAATCCCGATGAATTTGAATCTAGCTGGAACAACGCAGTCTCAGCTCTTGAACACGCTATAAAATTGATTAGCCACCCACAAGAGTTTGGTGTGACCTCTTCTGATTATTTGCCTTATATCTCGATATTACCTGCATTCGCCTCGCTTCAAGCTCATGTAAAGACTTTATCGTCCAACAAGCAGCTTGATGCACAAAGGAAAATCCGACATTGGTACTGGGCATCTGTGTTTACCAATCGATATTCTGGTTCAGTCGAATCAACTACTGCCAGAGATTTTCTTGATGTAAAAGCATGGATGGAAGATGATTCACTTGAACCGGCATTAATACTTGAATTTAAGACCAGATTTAGGAATCTAGATCTTAAAAAGGAAGTAAAGAGAGGTTCATCTATTTATAATGGTGTGTTTAATTTATTAGTGCTTCAAGGAGCAAGAGACTGGATGACAGGGAATATTCCGCAACATGGCGATCTGGATGACCATCATATTGTACCTTCTTCTTGGGGATCGAAGCATTTGGGGGACAGCAAGATACATACTATCCTCAATAGAACACCGTTAACTTCAGATACCAATAGAAAAGTCATTAACGACAGACTGCCCAACGAATATTTACCTGAACTAATCGAATCAAACGGGGAAAGTACTGTTAGAGGAATTCTAGAATCACATTTTATTTCTCCTAAAGCTCAGGAAATATTGATGCGCGATCCTTTTACACCGGATGACTTTGAAGAATTTATTGCCGAAAGGCAACGAACCATTCAAGAAGCAATAGAAAATTTACTGATCAAGGAACGTCTTGACCTTTCACCAGCGCTAAGAGAACTTGATGAGAAGATAGAGCAGGTTGAGCTTCAACTAAGAAGTTTAATCTCAGTTACACTGGATGAAAAAGAGGATGATATTCCACAACACATTAAAGATAAAGTTAATGACAGAGTGGCAAAGTCAGCTAAACGAAATCCTGCTTTAGATGAGAAGTACTACAATAAACTTAAAGGGAAACTAGAATTCTTCGACCTTAGAGATCTACAAGACACTATCACAAACAATGCTTTATGGGAAAGATTTTCAAGTGTATTTAACAATAAAGAGATGCTTAATAACAAATTTACACAATTATCTGAACTTAGAAACAGTATAAGACACAGTAGAAGCGTAGATGAGATCACCAAAAAAGAAGGGGAGGCAGCGATAATGTGGTTTGAGGGCGTATTCCCTAAATCTTAATTCGACACTTTTTCTTCATACTTAGCCTCTACGGGAGGTGTTGTAATTTTCATTTTTACAGGCTCAACGTTCACTTTTACGCTTATTTTGTAAGTTCCACTTTGATCACGACTGACTGGTTCGCTAATTGAAATTTCGTAATGTGTTCTATCAAATTTTATAAAAACTGGAGTATCTGAAATCACTTTTCCTAATAGATAGGCAAAATCAGCTGCTTGTTCCCCGCTTAAATTTGACACTGAGTAATTTTTAGAAAATAAATTGAGTTCTTCAAAAAGTGGTTTATGAAAAAGTAGGCTGTCACGATTCTCTTTGTTATGAATGAAATCCTCTAAATAATGTCTGACATTGCCAACATCGTCAATTTGTTTGTGAACGGACCAATTACGGTAAAAGTTAATAACGGGATAATCTTGTTTCTTTTCATCAATTTCTAGAATTTTTCCAATTCTCGTCAAAATATAAACCACATCAGCTTCAGATTTAAAGTTTCTCAGGGAGTTATCAAGCTTTTCTAATATTTGTCTTTTCATCAAGTATTTTCCTCATCAACGTGCTTTGTAATTTTTTTCCACAGTGCATCTACTAAATCTTTTTTAGTATATTCTCCATCTCCCAAGGAACTCATTCCATGCACTTTCAATATTTCCTCATCCTTCTCCAAACTCCAATCAAAATCTCCCCAAGCGTTCATGCCACCAGTAGAAGAATAGCCATAATCAAACCCAAAAGCTAATCCATCATTCCCTATACTGTTTTTTATAATTCTTATTGAGACAAGTGTCTTTCCATTGTAGTGAAACAATATTCTATGATGTGATCCTTCATCATCATCGTCCATCTCTAGTCCATCGACTTTTACAGCACGCCTTTTAAGCTCTTGAGTAATATATTTAATCCATTCCTTCCGTTGTGTAATTGGATTAACAGACTTTCTTGTTTTTGGTATATAAAAATCAGCCACTTTATTTTCTACTACGTCTTTACTGGTCTTGGTACCAATCTTCCGCATAATTTTTTTAGCAAACTCTTCAGGTGATAAATCTTTTAAAGTCACGTAATTAATACCATCAGGTAATCCAGGCAACTTTGTATCATCAAATTTTGCTGGAAGTAACCGACCTTCTCTAAATAAATCAGAGGTCAACAATGTCATTCTTTCTAAATTTGTATAAAACTTATTTTTATACTCTTCTGAAATAAATATTACTGCGTACTTCGACTTATCTCCCATAACTTCTTGAAAGCGATCAGGCATATACTTGCCCCATAACTCTATTTCATCAAATTCATCAAAATAACAATCGACGTTATTGTCCTTTAAAACTTCTGCAACTTTTCTAACGTAGTCGCGTTGCTCACCTGCAAAAGAGAGGGCTACTTCATATTTAATTTTGTCGTTTATACTCATGCCATTCCTCCAAACCCAAACTGTGCGTTTGCCCTAATGCCAGTTAAGACTCCAAATATATAATCTCTATCAGCTTCTTCAAATACGCCATCAATACCCCTGTCATCTAAAAAGGTGAATGGTTGATCATACAAATCGCCCGGCTTAACAATGCCCGTTGCTACGATGTGATCTATGACTTTATCCAAAAACTGCATCTGCGCTGCATTCAAATTTCTTTTTTGCATCAATTCTGCAAAGGCTGCTTTGGCAGCATCTTTATCAAGCCCCACCAGTCCACGAATAAATTCACCTAATGTCTGTCCTGAAAGAATTTCCTCGATTTTTGTTTTATCAATGTCATATGAACTGTTTATCAATAAAGCTTCTATCTCTTTAATATCCATTTCATCCAATTTTTCATTGTTTCTAATTTTTTGAATCGCTGTTACAAATTCATTTTCTCGAATAATTGACTGTACTCTTTTCAAATAGTTTTCTCTATTCGGACGGTCTCCAATAGCACTTCCTCCAGTACTCACCGGGTCATAAACAGTATCAGTAAAATTAGTGTAAACAGCTTTCCTGTCTGGTGGATCAAGCAGCTTGATTAAGTCACGAAGATCCCTTCGTACCTCTTCAAGTTCTTCTACTGATGGATTTTCCCAAAATGCGTCTTCTCGCACCTTATTTATCGTTGAGATCTTTTCAGCTACAGCAGGAATATTAGCTTTCTCAAAAAGAAGTTCTGCAAGTGTCATGACCCGTCGCTTACTGTTAGTTGGTTTCCTGTTGTCTTTGAGCATCTCAACTTGCAGCGTCAGCATAAGTGAATCAAATCTTCTGGCAAACTCATCCTCATCAACAACTAAGTTTGAAAACGGAGCAATGTGCTCATTAATGTCGATCACATCCTGTTTGCTCAAGTTATTCCAGCGATCTCTGTTGCTAAACTCATCAATGTATCGTTTGTGATTGCGTAGGTTAAAACTTAGCGGATCCATCTGTGATACATCTTCATGTAGGATGTTTAGCAAACTAGTTCGCAGTTCTTGTAAAGCCTGGTTATCTGTATAAGTGCCGCTTTGTAACTCATGAGCAAGCTCTACACGTTTTTCAAAGATGAGTTGTGATAATGATTTCTGAGCTGTGCCTTTAATTCCTTCAGGGTTGACTTTAAAGAACTCGAAATTCCCACAAAAATCAAAAATTAAGAATTCTTTCTTATCATCTTCAGGACTTTCAGGGCCAAACAACTTGGGACATAAACGGGTTCCACGACCTATCATTTGCCAGAATTTAGCTTTTGACCTGGTAATTTTAAAAAATACTAAATTAACAATTTCCGGAATATCAATTCCGGTATCCAACATATCTACTGATACTGCAATATAAGGACTGTCAGGCTTGTTTTGCTTAAATTCATCGATTAAGGTATGGGAATAATCCGCATAGTTATCGATTACCCGCAAAACTCGTCCACCATAATATGGGTAGTTTTTATTAAACCGCTCCTGAATAAACATGGCGTGTTTATGATTTTTGGCAAAGATTATTGTTTTACCCAATCTATCTCCGCCTTCTACTTTAATACCGTTTTCCATTAAATATGCTAAAACACTGTCAATAGTATCGGTATTAAACACCCAATCATTAAAATGCGAGGGAGCAATCATTAGAGGTAGTTGACCTTCATCATCTTCAAAGGTCATCTCATACATTTCTTTTTCTTCATCACTTAATTCGTCATATGTTAAACCTTCCGATAAAAATTTGGTTGGCACTTCAATTTGCCTAGGCGGAACTAAAAACCCATCCTCAACTGCCTGATCTAACTCATAAGAATATGTAGGATTGTGATCTTCCAAACCAAATAGTTCATAGGTGTTGTGGTCCACTTCTGCTTTTGGTGTAGCAGTCAAACCAATAAGCAAAGAATCAAAATAGTCAAAGATAGCACCATATTTTTGGTACACACTTCTATGAGCTTCATCAATAATAATCAAATCAAATCGTCCGACACCAAACCTTTTTACTCCGTCTTTCTTGGCTTCATCGATCATATTCATCATAGTAGGGTAGGTGGAGAAAACTATTCTTGATGTTGTTTCCTCTTTTTCTTTTGTGATATCTACTGTTGTTGCTTCCGGATAGAGATCATTAAAGGCTGCTTTTGCTTGAGTTAACAGAGCATTTCTATCTGCCAGGAATAAAACATTTTTTATCCAACCTTGCTTCATCAGAAGTTCAACTAACGCAATGGAAACTCTGGTCTTGCCGGTTCCTGTTGCCATTACTATCAATGAACGTCGATCCTTCTGTTCAAACTGCTCTAAGACATGTTGAATAGCCAGTTTCTGATAGTATCTTCCCGCAATTTCATCGTTCACCGGAGCATCAAGTAGACTTTTTCGAGCATTACGACGATTAATCATTGTTTGCAGTTGATCCTTGGTATAGAAACCCTGGATCGGTCGGGGAGGATACATGTCATCTTCCCAGATCCAATGATCGTATCCATTGGTATAGAATATTACTGGTCTTTGTCCGTATTTTCTTTCTAGTGCATCAGCGTAAAGTTCAGCTTGTCGTTGTCCTTTTTGGGCATCATGAGTTGTTCGCTTCGCTTCTACCAAACCCAAAGGTAGCCCATCGTCTCCCCATAAAACATAATCTACATATCCAATACCTTTGTTATTTGGCATACCTTCCACTTCGTACTCAGCTACGTTTTCTCCCTGTGGATCCCAACCAGCTTCTTTAAGCAACAAGTCGATAAATAATTCGCGAGTTTCTGCTTCTGAATAATCTTTCTGGCTAACAGTCTTTATATTCTTCTCTTTGGTTATCTTGACCTGAGCCCGTAGTTCTTTAAGCTCTTCTTCATATTCGACTAAAAGTAGTTTCTGCTGTTCAAAGTCTTGGTTTTTAGAATCAAGCTGCTCTTGTAATTGTCTTAATTCTTCAGCATTTTTATCTTGCTCACCATCGCGAGGAATTATTGATTCACTATATTGAGGGAATTCCGGCTGTTCCTGGCTATACTGCTTTGCCATCCATTCGCAGAAGTTATAAAGATTCCTTAATGCAGCAAGTGATTCTTTTTCACTGATTGGCTTTCTGCTATGAACGGCTTGATTGCCGATCTTGCGAATGTAGTTTATTAAATGAAAGAGGTTATATGGCAGCAGCTTTTTAAAGCTCGGTTCATGCATGAGTGCTGCCAGATGGGTTTCATAAGGCTGTTGCAAATCCGGATCATGCAAATAAAGCCAGTTTATGACTAGCTCTATTGTCCGGCGGGCATAAAATACAGAAGTACGCGGGGCTGTGAACCCATGCTGTTCGGCTTGTAAAGCTTCTTCATAAATCTGCGGCCAGTCTTTTTGTAGAAATGTAAAGTTTGTTTTCATTTTTCTGATATGTAATAAAATACTCTATGGACGTCGTCTCTGTATTCTTCTCTTACTATTTTCTCTCCCTTATTTAGGCTCAGATAGTAAGGATTATCCCGTTTATCTAATCCAGAGAACAAAAAAATATCTTTCGATTCAATTTCTACGGAATCCTCATAAATCATAAGTGGGTACATTGAGATACTCTTGTTCGGTATATTTTTCAGCAAGTAAAGTGTTTGGTAAAAATCCTCACGGAGTTCAATGTTGTCTTCCTTATCGTGCATATCATCACCGACAAGATATCTGACTGTATGTACTATCTTTTGAGGGGGGAATTTTTCGGTTTTTTCAAAGTAGACTAGCGGTGCTTTCGATAGAAAGGAAAACAGATCTAATAATCTCTCAAGATCGTTTTGAAATCTTGCAATGAATGCTTCTTTTTGAATTTTTGAGTACGATTTGGTGTTATGAGCTTTTTTATTGCGATTTGCTGTTAGTTCGTTAGTCAAAGAAACTATTTCTTTATAGTCAATATATTTAAGTTCATCAGATAGAAAGCAGTTCATGTCTTTACATCTTTTTACTGCTAGTTGAACTAGTTTCCCCCAAACCCCATCTGATATTGGCCGTGATGGATTAATTTCGGCCCTTATTTTATTAGGCAAGCTCTCGTCATCTATAGTTGAGAGGCCGATAAGAGAAATGAGTCCCAGTGTCTTAACAATTGTTGAATAACTAGTAACTATGCTGTCAAATTTCTTATCAATGTTCTGTGTATTTCTATATGAGAAATAACTTAAGGCAATAGGTTTTGGTAGAGATTCGTGATATTGGATTGAGCTATCCAGTATAGAATTCAAACTACTTTCGGGGTCATAATCGAAGTTGAATATGTCTCCTTCTTCGACCTTCCTAATTTCTGTTATTAAACTCGTTACTTTGTCTTTAAAAGATTCGATGTTATTAATCTTGATTTCAAGATGATTCTGCACTTCTTCATCAACAATGGGGATTTCAAAATCTTCCAGCGCCTTTTTGTTCAGTGACTTTATAGTCATTCCGGTAGATGCTTCTTCTAAGCTTGCATATCTACTGTTTAATAATAACTTTAGGTAATCTTTTGAAACTTTAGGATCCGTTATCTTTAGAGTAAAGTACCTTGCTTTACTGCTTTTATCTTGAATATCTTCTAAAGAAAGTAGTTTCCCAGGGTTATATGTGCTTGAGATTATTAAGTCAATTTCTTCTCGCTCAATATCTTGCGGGCTTAGAGTTTTTATTTCACAAATGTCTTTAATCTTCTTTAGTTCATATTTGTGAGGTATTGCATCCAATAGACGTTGCCTATTAACTTCGCCATAGTATCTACTTACTGACCAACTCTCTCTTTGGCTAAAGTTCTCTATTACCTCTCCATATGATGTTTGTTCGCCTGAAAGGTGAGCTCTTATATCTTCTATAACCTTACTATCTTCACGGATATTTTCTAGTTCATAGAGGGCTGTTTTATTCTTTTTTCTATTACTGATAATTAGTACAGACGTTTTAATGTTTGTATATGGTGCAAACGTCCCAGAGGGAAGAGATATGATTGCATCAAGAGAGGCTTTTTCAGAAATGAATTGTCGTAATCTTTCAGCAGATTTTCGGAACAAAAGCCCTTCTGTTGCAATGATAAATGCTATCCCATCTTGCTTAAGGGATTTAATTATTTTTTGTATCAGTAAAATATCTAATTCTTTTGACTGTATCTCATAGTTTTCTATCAGATGTTTATTATTGACTTTTGCTCCAAACGGCAAGTTTGCGAAGATGTAATTAGCTTTTGGCACTGTAGTAGGGAAATCTTCTAGAGAATTTTGGTTAAGAAAGTTTATCTCCTGCTCTCTGTGTTTAGCAAACTCTTTAGCCCAATCGATAATCTTCGAGTTTATATCTATACCAAAGTAACTCGCTTTGGAATTTTCCTTGTAAAGCTCCTTTAAGAAATTTCCGGTCCCGCAGACTGGATCAATAACCACATCAGAATTATTAAGCTCAACAATTCTTGTAAGAAATCTAACCAAGTTATTTGGCGTAACATACTCACCAATTCTATTTCGCTGAATTCCAAGGATAATACTTTCTAGTGCATCAATCTCTTCATTATTCAAATTGTTTGTATCAATCATTTCTTTTACAAAATTAACATCCAAGAAATGTTCAGTAGGATATTCCGATCTTTTCGAATCTAATAACTGCCAGATTTTATTTTTTGTCTTTTGGTTCATAATGTTATTTAGCTAAACTTAAACTCGCCTTTAAACGACTTTTTGAGTAACTGATTAAATAAGTCCGACATTCTCTCTTGTGAATTTATGATGTTGTCACTTGTATCTTTAACAATATTCAGACGTTCAGTAAATTTCCCTTGCGCCTCAAGTGAAGGTAGAGGTACTTCCATATTTTTTATTTGTGTAGTTGTAAGGTTTTTAAAGATTGCCCCGGCTTTTCTCTTTTCGTGAGTTTCCGTCATATTATTTAGTGTGATGGCAAGGTATTCAGGTAGAACATTATGGTTTAAGTCACGTAAACCCACAAAACCGTCGTGTATGCAGCAGTCTTCTTGTAGTATTGCTGTTATTCCCACATTCCCACTTACTACTATTACAACTTCATTTTTTTTCATTGGCCTACTCTTTTTTGCGCCTTCTTTAGTCAACGAGTCGACCTCAGCATGAACATATAACCCGTCTCTTGTTAAATCTTCTACCATTAGTCGAGGAACTGGGCCATTGTAATATGCAGGGTCTCCTTTAGGACGAGGCGAGCTACCTCTTACAACGGTAGCTATATCCCTGATTAACCTGGTCTTAATATTTTTTGAGTTTTTAATTGGATCACCAAACATTTCGTAGTAAATTGCATTTTTTAGTTCTGACAATTTCTCAATAGTTTTTTCCCTTTTTTTACGCACAGCATCGGCTTCGTCCAAAATCTCCACAATCTGCTGCTGGATTTTGAAAGGGACAAACGGCACTTTGACTTTTTTCAAACCAGTTCTGGTGATTTGTGGTTGTGCAGATCCAGAAATTACATCATCAAAACCTCTTTTAGTTAGGAAATAAAAAAGATACTTTTTATCAAACTCACTAGATAAATCATCTAAACACATTGCATTACCAGTGATGTAAGACTTTGGATCGCTAATATTTACTGTTCCACATGTTGCCCCTCTACAAGTAATCATGACTGTGGGCTCCACATGGTTGTATTCTTTATAATAGCCAATAATTCCATTAGCCCCATAAACAGGGTACCCTTCAGTATTTAAATTTTTTTGAGATATTGTCTTCCACTGCTTGGGTCGACAAATTTCGAACAAATCTATGTATTTCATATTTTTGACTTTAGCTTTTTTAGCCCTTCCTGAATTTCCACTTCCAATTTTTCTAAATCTTCAATGATTTTTTCCGGCTCCTCATATTCCACTTCCTCATACTCAATTTCTTTATATCGGTTGACTGATAGATCGTAATCATTGTCGCGGATTTCTTTGACTGGTACCAAGAATGATTGATCCGTTCTTTCTCTATCTTCTTCCTCCTTGAGATTGTGATAACGCTTGATTATATCGGGAATATTATTGTCTTCGTGTTTTTCAAGATCGAGAGGTTGGCGTTTGTCGTCTAGTGAATATCCATCCGCCTTCATATCATAAAACCAAACCTTGTCTGTTCCTCCGGAGTTAGTTTTGGTAAACAGTAATACAGCAGTAGAGACTCCGGCATAGGGTTTGAATACACCGGATGGCATAGAGATAACTCCTTGAAGTTGATGTTCATCTATCAGCAGCTTGCGAATGGCTTTATGTGCTTGTGAGCTACCAAACAAAACCCCATCCGGCACAATAACTGCTGCTCTACCTCCGGTCTTTAATTGATGGATAAAAAGTGCAATAAATAACAGTTCAGTTTTCTTCGTACGCACTGTTTGCAAAAGATCATTAGCCACAACTTCGTAGTCCAGAGATCCTTTAAACGGGGGATTAGCTAGAATTACCTCAAACTTATTTCTTTCCAAAGCTTGGCTTTGGGATAGCGCATCTTTGTCGGTTACATTAGGATTTTCAATACCATGAAGCACAAGATTCATTACGGCAATGCGGATCATTGTTCGATCAAAATCGTTGCCATAAAACATCGTGTTGTTAAAATGATCGCGAAGTTTCTCATCCGTAAACATTTCCGGATAGTTTTCTCGGACATACTCGCTGGTAGATACCAAAAAGCCCCCAGTTCCACACGCTGGATCAGCAATTTTATCAGTTTGCTTTGGCTCAACCAGTTCAACCATCATTCTGATAATGTGTCGCGGGGTTCTAAACTGACCGTTTCTACCTGCTGTGGCAATTTTTGAAAGTAGGTATTCATAAACATCACCTTTTGTATCCCTATCATGCATCTTAATTTCGTTAAGCATGTTAACTACTTTATCCAGCAGATTTGGAGTAGGAATCATGAAGGTCGCATCCTTCATGTATTGTGTGTAGGCATCTTCAGTTTTGCCGTTAAGGTCCTTTATGAATGGGAATACTTCTTCAGATACCACTTTGTACATTTCTTTAGGCTCAAGATCTTTAAAATGAGACCATCTTAAATGTTGTTGATCATCGGAAAATATAGGTTTTTCAATTTCAGTTTTTTGAGCATTTGCTTTGTTTTCGCGGAGCGTGTGAATTTCGTCCAGCCGTTTGATAAATAGAAGGTAGGTGATTTGCTCGATAACCGTCAGAGGATTAGAAATCCCACCTGTCCAAAAGGCATCCCATACTTTATCTATTTCTGATCTAAGTTTTCCAGTAAGCATATTATTTCCTTTAATTGAAATTCATACAACGCAGTACACTACTATCTCTATAGTCATAATTTTAACATCTGAAGCGGTTAAAGTCAGGTTAAAGACCTCAGGGAAAGATTTAAGGAGTAAGGGAAAATAAAGTATAATGACAGGGAAAGGAAAATATAAATTTTTGAAAGCCTGCCCTTAATTGGGCTTTTTTTATATAGCAAAAACATGATCGGCAATATAAAAGTAAAAGGTAGACCTTTGAAGTTTGCCTTTCTTATAAAACCAAATGATAAGAAAGCACTACTAAAAGCTATTGAACTAAATTCGGTGCTTTGGGGTGGTCCTTATAATCCTATAATTCCACTTTACCAAATAAAGACTAAAAGATGGAGAAAAGATGCTTTTAGAAAAACAGCGAGAGATATAAATCTTGGTTATATTCAAGCTTATGACCCGGATATATTGGTTTGTGACTTTGATCCGCCCGATTATATAAAGAATTTAGGATTAAGAGTTGTTAAGTCAAACAAGATTCTACCTACAAAAGAAAATCCAAATACATTTTCTTTTGGTATAGGGTTTATCGATATCTTAAGTTGGATCTACCATGAATACTTTAGATTTGTCCAAAAAGATCCTATAAATGTAGTCTTCCCAAAAATACCAGCAAGAAATCCTGAATTTTGGGCAAGTTGGTTCGGTAAATTGCCCGATAAGTATTACAACGATTTAATGAAATCAGGCTATAAAGAAGCTTTAGATATTTCCACGCCCAAGGCAAGAGCATTAAAGAAAATACTAAAACCCAGAACACTTTTTCCCAGAAGAATTATGCAGCATGAATTAGACACTATTAGTAGAGGAGGGTTTTCTAATGAAAATATATTATTTTATTTGGATCCTTCTGACTTCCTAGATGTAGTGGATTATTGGAATCTTAGAGCTACAGGAAGATCGGTCCTACCTGCTCCTACAACAATGACTAATAATGATTTTTTTAAAGGGATAGTTGAAGATTTTATTAAAGCAAGTTTTTGGACAAATAGATACAATCCTGCAATAAAGTACAGAGCAAACATTATTCCCGCAACTAGTCAAAAAATGGAAGATGCAAGAGATTTTGTCACATCTCTAGACTTGGAAAAAGACGATGATGGAACAAATCCTATCTTGTTGCACCAGGGATATCCTCGGATATGGGATGAGTGGGCACGGGGTAAGGATCATGTCGACCCACATGATGTGTATTTCGAATCGGAAAAAGAAGTTGATCTCACACAGGCAAATGACAGGATACTTTTACCAGCAAGCATGCCAGAGCATATTAAAGCCTCATATACTGGAAGTCCCATTGTATCTAATGAAGTGAGTTATAACATATATGGTGATCTTGAAAAATACGCTGAAGTATTTCCTAAAGTTTACGGTGAAAGCTTAGAAAGAACACTTAGTAGTATTGGAACATTTAAGGATTGGCGAATTGGAAAAAATGGATTGGTAAGACTAGTTGACTCTTCTAGAGCTATATCTTGGGAATTACCCCTTGCAGAGAATGTTTTTTCTGCTTGGTTAAAGGATAATGGCTGGAACTTTCGTTTATCTAGCTCGGGAAAGTTAGCTAAAGAATTGAATAAGCAGATAGAAGGTTGGGCATACGGGTTAGCCAATAAAGAACTTATTGAGTTGATTGGTGAAATGGCCGTAAGCATAGACGGTGAAGGTAGAGACAAAACTGTAGCATTTATTAAGAGCCGAATGAAGGAAATATTTGGGGATGAAAAAAGACTAGAAAAATTTATCGAGCTAAACTTATTTTCTCTTGGTGTAAGTGCTAAATGCCCTAACTGCCAAAGAAATTCTTGGTACGATCTAGAAGATCTACATAATTTATTAAATTGCACTAAATGCTTGCAAGATTTTCATGCTATTGATAGCCTCAGTGAAAGTAATTGGTCTTATAAAACTGTCGGCCCAGTTAGTGTCCCAAATTACGCTGAAGGAGCTATCAGTGTAGTGCTTTCTGTTGAGTTTTTTTCTGAAAGAAGGATGAGCTCAATACAAACCACTCCTGTGTACTCGTTTAATGCAACTAAAACAAGCACTGGCAAGAATTTAGAAGCAGATTTTGCTTTCTTATGGCGCGAGTCCGTCTTCGGAGAGATAGCAGATGGGGTTGCTTTTGGTGAGGCAAAAACATTTAACGAATTCAAAAAGAAAGATTTTAACCGTATGAAGTCTATTGCAAAAAGCTTCCCCGGAGCAGTTTTAGTATTCTCAACTTTAAGAGAAGAACTCACCCCGTTTGAAATACAAGAAATTAAGAAAATTACGAGAGTAGGAAATAAGCATTGGAAGTTAGAAAGACCAGTAAATCCAGTTCTAATTTTAACAGCAAACGAGTTATTTTCATTACACTCACCTCCATATTGTTGGAATGAAAAAGAACAAAAAATTTACAGAGACAGTTATGGAATTTACGGACTGGCTATGGCCACTCAGCAAAAATATTTGGGTATAAAAAGGTGGGATACAGTTTGGCATGAAGAGTTCGAACGAAAAAGAAATCAGAACAGGAAGAAAACTAAAGGGGCTAATCCAAAGAAATGAAAAGGGCAGCACTAGAAATAATAAATGCCATGAATGGTCGAGAGAAAGCATTAGCAGCATGGGTTGTCATATTAATAATCTTCATTCTAATTAACAGTAAAACACGCACAAGTTTATTTAATGTAGCAAATACATTTTTTAACCCGAAAATACTTATTCCTTTTTTAGCCATGCTTGCTTACTCAGTATTATCGGTATTAGTACTAAGGCAGGCAGGTATTTGGGATATATTTTTACTTAAAGATACTATTTTTTGGTTTTTTGGAACCGCTACGGTTCTATTTCTCAACACAAACAAAGCAAGCCAAGACCCTTCATTATTTAAAAAAATTTTATTGGAGACATTTGCTATTACCATATTAGTAGAGTTTTTAACTGGTCTATATTCATTTTCATTTGCTATTGAGTTTGTTCTCATGCCATTCCTGTTTCTAGTGATAGCGATGAGTGCTTTAGCGGATAGTAGAGATGAATATATGATTGTTAGAAGACCACTTAAAGTCCTAATTGCTGGATATGGGATATTTATTTTGTCTTACTCCATCCTTACTGCTATAGGAAGTCTTACGGAAGCATTATCCGCACATAACTTACTAACTTTAGTTATTCCTTCGGTATTGACAGTAATGTACTTGCCATTTATTTATCTATTTGCACTTGTAATGGCGTATGAAGCTTTGTTTATTCGATTGGAAATATTCATAAAGGATAAGAAATTATTAAGCTTTGCAAAATGGAAAGTTATTGCTTTGTGTCATATTAACTTGAAGACTCTTACTAGCTTCTCGAGCACAACAGGAAGAGAAATTACCACTATAAAAAATAAAAAGGATATACTCGCAGTCATCCAAAACTTTAATTTAGCTGCCAGATCCCTCTAGGTTTAAATTCAAGTAAATTTCTGCTACTCCAATTTAAATTCCCATCGAACACTAAATTTATTAAAGCTCTCAACTGACTTGAACTTAGTTTAGTAAGTAGTTCGTCAAGTAAATGTAATTTTCTGTTTAACATTTTGCTAAATTTTGTCTGCTTATAGACTCTTAATAACTCATTATTATTGAGTGTTGCTAATTTTTGCAACTTCAACTCTACTATTTCCATTTGCTCCTCATATATTTCATCCGAATAAACCCCCTCTAAATGTTTTTTGATAATCTTTTTCTTATCTGACTTAGCTTTTTCAATTTCTAAATCTATTGTTCTTTTTCTTTCTAGCAATTTTTGTCTTCTTTTCTCAAAGCTTTGTGTCATTAGAAACTCGAATAGTTCAGCAGTTTGAGGTTTTGGTTTTATACCTCCTAAAGCTTTTATAAACTCATCATGAACATCTTGTCTGCGGATAGATTTATGATTGCATGGTTTGCCACAGCGATAATAGGCGAATTTTGATCGTCTTCCAGTGCTCCACGATCCGGTTAAGCCAGTACCACACTTTCCGCATTTAACGATCCTTCTTAACGGAAAGTCTGGGTTGTCTCTGATTCTTTTTATCTTCGGTAGTTGTTTAGTCCTTCTTCCATCCAAAATATCCTGGACCAAATTAAACTGAGCCATTGTTATCATTGGAGGATGTTTGCCTTTGACTTCAAGCTCGTAGGTCTTTGACGCTAGTATGCCAGCATAAAATTTGTGCCTGAAAATCCTGTTGGCTGCTTGAGGCCTTATCTTGTAGTTTTTCGATCGCACGTTATACCTCAACCCCAACCCATTCATGTAGTCTGCTATATCCCGGAGGCTTTTAGTTCCGGTTGCCATTAAATACCAGGAAGCTTTCACCAAATCCCAAGCATCTGGGTCTTTTACGACTACCTTATCTACCATCAGATATCCTAATGGCGGTCTTTGGTTGGTGTAGCCTGCTAGAAATCGTGCTTTCATTCCATTTCTTGCTCGTTCTGCCCGGATATCATTATCCAGTTGAGCAAATCCGGCGAGGATCGTCTCCACCAGTTTTTCTGTTGGACTATCCCCGGTAGGTTCAGTAGCAGAATATAAAGTAATGTTGTAATCAGACAGTTTCTTTCGTATTGCTAAGTAATCCGCAGTTTGTCTTGATAACCTATCAAGTCGGTAGACAATAACGGCATCTATCATAGTTTTATTCTTTCTACAGTATTCAAGTAATTGAAGCAGGGTTGGTCTGCCGGAGATGTCTTTAGCAGACTTACCTTCTTCTCTAAAAACCTTCACTAAATTAAGATCGCGTTTTTCAGCTTCTTTTCGGCAAATCTCTTCTTGCGTTTCTAAAGAAAAATTATCAACTTGTTCTTCTGTTGATACCCGAAGGTAAGCTATTGCTTTTTTCATTTTTAAAATTCTACCTCCTCGGTCAGTAGTTCCGTCAATGTCTTTCCATCAAAAATTTCCCGTTCAAACTCATCCAGCCAACAATCTGTCAGGAATTGAATTTCAGTTACAATTTTCCATAGTTCATCGTCTGAATACTCATTAGCCAACTCACCTAATATCTCCCTTGCCTTTTGAAGTTTTTCGGAACGATCTATTGAATCAAGATCAAAAGTGCTTTCTGATGTATGTGTTTTTGAAGATTTATTCATTCCTATTAGAAGGATAATACACTCGAGTGATATACTATACCAAGATGAAAAGGCAAAAAGACACAAAAATATTAAATGCCATTGGTGACAAACTAAAGGCTGCGCGGTTAGAAAAAGATCTAACTCAGCTAGATGTAGCCAAAAAAGCAGGCATCAATGGAAACTACTATGCCAAGGTTGAGCGTGGGGAAGCTAGTTTGTCTGTAATTACACTGCTAAAACTAGTCAAAGCTCTTGATCTAGAATCTTCTGATATCTTGCCGTACTAGTTAGTCTTTAATTCTTTCTGTTTTTTCAACTCTTTATAGATTTCTTCCAGTTTTTCTGGATCTTCGTGTGCCATGGTATGGAAACTAGCCTTAAGATGCTCCAATAGCTCTATTGCCATCTCAGGAGTAGCATTCTCCGGATCCGTTACTTTAAGAAAACGAATCACGCTCTCAATATCTTTTTCGTTAATCTGATATCCAGCCATATCCTTATTTTTTAGCTAAACTACCCCTTTAGTAAATAAACTTTCCAAATCTCACAAAATCAAAGCATTTTTGTGCTTGTTCTTTGCTTTCTATCCGGCGCATGATTTCTTGACTGCAAGTCTGAGACAAAATATTTAGGCTGCCTTCCCATAAGACCTTGCGGTCAATGATAGCCAGCTTCCGGTGACTGTATTCGTTAGTCAAGATCACCTGAACACCAATCGTCTGAAACTTGCGGATCTCTTTCTCGGCTTGTTGCTTCATGGTGATGTCGTGATCATCCGGATCTCGGGTAATCACATAACACTTAACTTTTCTAGACACTAGGTTACGAAACAAAGGTGCCAAAGAATACATTCGAGTCGAGCTGATAAACTGGCTTTCCACGATCACTTCCTGTTTGCTAGCTTTCAGGTCCTTTATAAATTGCTTGTAAAACGTAAGTTCGTCATAAAGCTTTGATGTAACTAGCTCAGGCGAGTGCCTTTGAAAAGACATTAGAATAGGAAGCTGAAGTTTGGACATTACAAAATTAAACATAATACACCTCCTTTCTTGGTTTTTTATTAATCACAGAAGGTGCAATTACTTGGCCGTTGTTATACGTATATCCAAGTTCTTTAAGTCGAAGATATGTTCTATATAATGAAGGGTAAATCTGGTTCCACCTACGGGTCACTTCGCCACCGTACCAATTCCTAGGGCTAATCAAAAAGACCATCAAGCAGAAAACCTGGATATTTTTGACTTCAAGCTTAGCGCAGACGAGATGAAAACTCTCCATGAATTAAATGAACACTACTCATCATTAGGGTCACTGCAGTATCTTGCTTAAGCAAGCTCTACTTCATAATTCAAACTGCCAATCACCTGTTGGATTTTTTTAGGCTGAATTTTTTTCGGATCAAAAACGACCTTAGTTTCCGACTTAGCATAGCTAGTGCTGGCACTAATCACGCCAGTGGTATCCTCTAATTCACCATCAATGTTCATGCTACAGCTCGTACAGTGCATGCCAATAATTTTAAAAGTGGCAGTTTGATATTGACTACTTTTTTCAGTTGATTTCCTGCTAAAAATTGACCACATATTTCCCTTAAATATCTGTTAATTAAATTACCTCTAAGATGCCGCTGTACATGCCCATGGAACAGGTATAGGTATATCGGCCCGGCTGCTCTGGTGTAAAGCTAAAGGTCTGCTGATCGGTCGCGGCTAGGAAAGTCTTAATGCCGAATTCATTTAAAATAAATGATAGCGCACATGAATAAACTTCGTTGCTGGTTAGTGTCAGCTGCACCGGTACACCCGCTTTGACTCGGACATAACTAGGAGAGTATCCATTATTCAATACTTCTATATTTACTTGTTGTATCCCATTATTCGTGTTAGCAGCATAATCTGCTTTGGCAAATCTTTCATCAGAAAAAAAGTAGGTAATTGGTCTAGTGATGTTATTGAGAGTGATAGGTGATCCTAGCACCAACAACACGCCGTTAACTCCATAAATTGCCATACCGATTAACACCGCTGCCGCCAATTTAGAAAAAGCTTGATACATACCTTCGCTTAGCTTAGCTGCAGCTAAACCCAATAAAGCAAACAGCGGTGATGTGCCTAACACAAAAGCAAACATGATTAAGGCGCCTGCTACCGGATTACCGATATTAATGGCCAATACCTCCATCGCCTGCGTCACTCCGCAAGGAATAAAAATCGTCAATGCTCCTAAAACAGCCGGGGCAAATAAAGCCTGACTCTTGCTGGAATTACGAACCAGTCGCTGTAAAAACTTGGGCGGCTGAAATGCCACCACTCTAAAAATAGGATGAACGTCTAATAAATTCATGGCAGTGGCGAACATAAACAAAGCCGTAAAAATTTGAAAACCTAATCTCACTCCCAAACTTAAACTTATCACTGAACCTAAAGCTCCTAATAACGCCCCCAAGATCGTGTGGGCAATTAGTTTGGTTAACAAAAACATGCCCACCGGCAGCCAGTTCTGCTGCGACACAGTTTTCTGATTTGTCACTGCTCCCGCCAACAAACCGCCCTGCATTGCCAAGCAGGACAACCCGCCCGTGGTAAGTCCGGTGAGAAAAATTAAGCCTAAGTTCATAACCACTCCTCTAATAATGCCTCTAATACTGACAATTACAACTTATAGTTTGACTGTCTTTAATCTTAATGCATTTAGCACCACAGACACACTTGAAAATGCCATGGCTGCTCCAGCAATAGCAGGACTAAGCAAGATGCCAAAGAAAGGATAAAGCACACCTGCTGCCACTGGAATACCAATGACGTTATAAAAGAAAGCCCAAAACAAATTTTGTTTGATAGTTTTCATGGTGGCGGCTGACAACTTCACTGCCTGACTGAGTTTAGCTAGCTGACCTCCTAGTAAAGTTATCCCAGCTGACTCAATAGCCACATCGGTACCCGTCCCCATGGCAATTCCCACGTCAGCAGTAGCTAAGGCTGGCGCATCATTAATGCCATCGCCCACCATCGCCACCACATAGCCTTGATCTTGCAAACGCTGCACCTCAGCCGCTTTGTCACCTGGCAGCACTTCTGCCATCACTTGGTCAATCTGTAGCTGATCCGCTATAAACTGAGCTGTTTTGTGATTATCACCAGTTAATAAAGCTACCTTTTTACCAGCTCGATGCAGCTCTTTAATAGTGGCAGCTGCATCTGGTCTGATCGTGTCCGCCAACGCTAAATAGCCTAAAACTTTTTTCTCAGACATCACCACAATCGGGGTTTTTCCCTCACTGGCAAAGCGATCAATCAACACTTCATCAACAGCTAATGACAGCTCTTCCGCCAAAGCTAAGTTGCCTGCCCAATAGCGCTGACCGTCAATCTTGCCTCGCAAACCTTTGCCTGCCATCATGGCAAACTCACTCACTTCAGCTAATTTGATCTTTTCACTAACGGCGTAGTCAACAATTGCCTGAGCTAACGGATGTTCCGACAGCTTTTCCAACGAACCGACAATTTGTAGCAGTTCCTGCTCACTAAACTTATCCGCTAAATTGGTGGCAATTTTTACCTCAGCGACCTCAGGTTTGCCTTGAGTCACCGTGCCGGTTTTATCTAGCACGACATAATTGACCTGATTTAATCTTTCTAAGTTTTCGGCATTTTTAACTAAAATTCCTGATTGCGCCGCTTTGCCCACTCCAACAATGACAGCAGTGGGCGTGGCTAAACCCATGGCGCACGGACATGCGATCACCAACACACCCACTGTACTAATAACGCCCAGCGCTAATGCTTGTGAGCCAGGCATAAACTGTGAACCCACAATTAACCAGGTTAAAAACACCACTAACGCCAACACTAATACCACTGGCACAAACACCGCCGAAATCTGATCAGCCAAACGCTCAATTGGCGCCTTGGAACCCTGAGCCGTCTCAACCATCTTAATGATTTGTGACAGCATCGTCTCCCCGCCCACTTGAGTCGCTCTCATCTGCACCGAGCCTTGTTTATTGATGGTGGCACCAATCAGCTGATCACCCGGCTCTTTATCGACTGGGATTGGCTCTCCAGTGATCATCGACTCATCAATCGAAGTAAGACCTTTAATAAGTTCACCATCCACTGGCACTTTTTGCCCAGGTTTGATTAGAACAATTTCTCCAACCAGCACCTCTTCAACCGGCACTTCAATTTCCTGACCATCCCGCAACACTAGGGCTTTTTTGGCCTGCAGGTTCAGCAGTTTTTCAATCGCCTCGCCAGTTTTAAGTTTGGAACGCTGTTCTAAATATTTACCTAAAGTAATAAACCCAATCACCACAATGGTCACATCGTAGTAATGCTGATTAGTATCGACAAAAGTTTCTAAAACTGGAGCCAAGGCAGACAAAGTTAAACTATATAAGAAAGCGACCAGCGTCCCGATGCCGACCAATGTGTCCATGTTCGCGACTCGGTACTTGATGAATCTCACTACCGCTGCTAAATAAGGCTGACCCACCACAAACAACATATAAGTTGCCAGAACGGGCAGTAAGTGCATTAATAGTTGATCCACCACTGGCAGCATGGGCAGCCAGCTGCCAGCGCCCAACTCCCAAATCATGGTAAAAATACTGATCAGAATTAATGGCAAAGAAATTATGACCTGTTTTTTTACGACCGCTAACTCGGCCAGCTTCCGCTCTCTCGTAGCTTGATCAGAAATGACCTCAATATGGACACCGTGATCGTGCTGATGGTCGGGAGAAGCGCGGTCGGGCTCGTGGTCGTGCTGAGTCTGATCATGCTGGGCCGGCGAAACTGAATTTGCCGACGCCGCTAATGAATAGCCCAATTTGCCTATTTCTTGATTTAACTTTGCTAAAGATGTCTGCTGCGGATCATAGGCAATTTGAGCAGTCTCAGTCCCATAATTAACCTCGCACACTTCAACCCCATCCACTTTTGATAACCGTCTTTTAATATTTTGCGCGCATGAAGCACAATGCATGCCAATCACATTCATTGTCTGCGGCTGGTGGACGGATGGAGAAACAGATTGCTTAGTTTTAGTCATGTTTTGTCTCATATTTACTAGGATTTTCTTGAAATTTTTTCAGACAGCCGCTGGCACAAAAATAATAATCTTGGCTATGATAATGTAAGTGAAAACCGGCTGTTTTTGGCGAGACTCTCATCTGGCACACAGGATCATGGGTCACTGGCACAAAATCAGACATTTTTGCCAAAATCTCATCAGCTAATTTGACATCAAGCTGCTGCTCCTGCTTCTTCAACTTAGCAATTAAAATCTCTCTCAAGACATCGCAGGCTTCAATAATTTGCGGATGACTAAGCCGGTAATAAATCTGCTTGCCCTCTTTGCGAGTCGTCACCACCCCCGCATCTCTCAGGAGCATAAGATGCTGACTAATGTTCGCTTGAGGTAAATCAAGCATAGTGTGAATATCATTAACCGGCAGTTCCGCCTCTCTTAATAAATGGATAATTTCCAGGCGGCGGGGATGGGCTAAAGATTTTAGCAGCTGAGCTTGCAATTCAAAGATTTCAGAATACATATTCGAATTTTAGAATATGTAAATAGAAAGTGTCAACTGGGAAATTACTATCATCTCTTGCTATAATTTAGCCATGCTCAAACCCTGGCTAAGTTATTTCACTTCAAAAAATAATTTTGATTATCTTTTTTCTGCCATAATCTTGGGAATATTATGCTTGGTTGGTTTAGATAGCATTGGCAGTCAAGAAACTGTGCATAATTTGATTGGCATCTCTGCAGCTGACTTGGTTGTACCAGGCTTAATTCTCGTGGCTGTATGGCGTTGGCAGCAGCCATTGATTAACCTCATTCCAGCCGCTAGGTTTCTTTTAATGACGCTAATTCTGGTTTTAACCTTAGCTGTAACGGGTTTAACCTGCTACGGTGTCGGGCGTCATCCTAACGCTGTCTTCTCTCTTACTCATCTTAATCTCAATCAGCTAACGGTCGGATTAGTTTTTGCTAGTTTAAGCTTATTGTTGCTGCAAACTAAATCCTGGTGGCAAAAATGTTGGACCCAGGTGGTTTTCTGGTTGCCTTTCATTGCCTTGGCTCTTTTTTATCTAGCCAGTTTATGGCCAATGAATTTTTTCAAAGAGCTGGTAAAAGAGGATCACCTCGTGGAAAATCTCCAATTTTGGGTGCTTGCGCTTGGCTCACTCGGCTTGCTGCCAGCCCTGCTCTCACACTGGCGGAAAAAACACTGGCTTAGAACAGCCATTACCTTAGCAGCGATTATTGGTTTTGCGGCCGTGGCCGGAGATGAGATTGCTTGGGGTCAGCGTTTATTGGGTTTAGAAGTGAGTGAGGCGGTTAAAGAGGTAAATCGCCAAGAAGAACTAACTTTTCACAATCTCTATGCGGTCGAGTGGCTGGTCATCTATGCTTACACTGCTCTCAGTTTATTTGGCACACTAGGCGGAGTTCTTATCCGCTCAATCAAATCACTTCAAAAATATGAGATCTTGGCTCCACTCCAACATTTAATTGGATATTTCGTCCTGCCTTTGATTTATTTCGTGCAGCAGCTGCGAGTTGAGTGGGGTATCTGGCACTCTTGGTCTGAAGTGGCGGAGCTATCTCTCTATGCCGGCCTCGTGCTGTGGATGGTGATTATGGAAAGAAAATCTTTAGCCAGTTCACTTTAACTCCACTTCAGCATTTCTTAAGTTTCATCAGTTAGATTTGGTTTATGAAAGGAGGGAAGAGCTATGAAAACTAAACAAAAATTTCTTCTCGCAGGGTCATCATTAATTATCTTAGGAGGTGCCTTACTCAGCACCACGCCAGTACAGGCAGAAACTGCTCCAGTTAGAGCTAATCGGCCTTTTTCTGATGTCATTGGCAAACTATCAGAACGATTCAATCTGAATCAAAACGAGGTGGAAACTGTCTTTAACGAAGTCCACCAGGACCGAGAGCGAGTAAGATTGCAGGATCAAGAAACTAGACTCACTCAGCTAGTTGAGGAAGGAACTATGACTGAAGAGCAAAAACAGTCACTGATCCAGAAAAAAGCTGAACTAGGTCTTAAACCCATCAGAATGATGATGAATGGTCAATTTGATAGCCAAGCTCAAGCTGAAATGACAGCAAGACGCGAAGAAATGGCTGCCAAACATGAAGAGCTGGAAAAATGGGCAGCTGAAAACGGCATTGACCCAGCAGTCATTGCACCACAAGTTGGCGTCAGAAATAGGGCTGGTAGAAAATAGGTGTAGAATAGCTATCAATGAGAATACTCGTCATTGAAGATGAAATAAAGCTGGCCAAAGCAATCAAAAGAGCCCTTGAACTCCAACACTACGCCGTCGATATAACCCATGACGGTGAGGAGGGATATGGGCTCGCCAGCTCTGAAACTTTTGATCTGATTATTTTAGATCTGATGCTGCCTAGTTTAGATGGCATGCAAATTTGCCAGCAGCTTCGTGCGGAAAATAATTCTACTCCCATTTTGATGCTAACTGCTAAAGGCCAGCTCAAAGATAGAGTGTCCGGCCTGGATTGTGGTGCCGATGATTATTTAGTGAAACCATTTTCTTTTGATGAGTTATTTTCCCGAATTAGAGCCTTAATGAGACGGTCTCATCTAAATCCAACTCCCCTGCTCAAAGTTAAAAATCTAACACTTGATCCTGTTTCACTCAAGGTAGAGCGTGAGAGCGAAGAAATCTCACTTTCTGCCAAAGAGTTTGCCATTTTAGAATATTTGCTGCTTAATAAAAATAAAGTTATTTCAAAAGAACAGCTCATCGCCCACGTCTGGAACTATGAGAATGACATCTTACCTAGTACCATTGAAGTCCATATTAAAAATTTAAGAGATAAAATCGAAAAACCTTTTCACGATCAGTTAATTCAGACCGTAAGAGGCTTCGGTTATGAGATCACTGATGAAAAATGAGTTATTTGAGTCTGCCCGCTTAAAAATCACGCTGCAATACCTGATCATTATTATGATCGTCAGCGTCATTTTCAGTTTGGCATTTTATCAAGTTTCTACTCGAGAAATTCAACGGCTAATTATTCGTAGTACCATGAATCTACCAGCTGATGCACCTGGTCTGGGACCAAGATTTTTAGAAAGAGGCCGCAATTTACCCCACTTAGTTGAGCTGGAAGAACTGCGGCAAAGAACTCTCACAGCTCTGTTGCTAGTTAACGGTGTCATCCTCATGATTGCTGGCGGAGCTGGGTATTATTTGGCAGGACGTACCTTACAACCCATTAAAAAGATGGTAGATGAACAAAACGAGTTTATCTCTAATGCTTCTCACGAACTGCGCACACCCTTAGCAACACTTCGGGCAGAGCTGGAAAGCAATTTATTAGAAAAGAAACTCAGCGAGAAAAAAACTCGGCAAATTCTAAACAGCAATCTGGAAGAGGTAGCAACTTTGCAGCACTTAACCGATCGGCTGCTTAAGTTTTCTCAAACTCAAAATTTTACTGCACCAACTAGCTTTAAAAAAGTTTCATTGTCAAAAATAGTCACAGCGGCTGTCAAGCGAGTGGCAGTTTTAGCAAAACAAAAACAAATTAAATTCGTTACAGACGTGCCACAACTGTCAGTCATGGCGCACACCCCCTCATTAATAGAAGCGCTAGTGACTATTTTGGATAATGCTATCAAGTATAGTCCCGCTCAGAGTCAAATTGAGATTGAGGCAGTTCAAGATAAGCATCAAGTGATTTTGACCATTTCTGATCAGGGCAAGGGCATCTCTCCTCAAGATCTACCGCATATTTTTGATCGTTTTTATCGTGCTGATAAATCTAGATCGCAACAAGATGGTTTTGGTTTGGGTTTGGCAATTGCTCAGAAAATTATCAGACAGCACCGTGGTACTATTAATGCCCAAAGTCGAGTTGGCAAAGGTACTACCATCACCATTTCGCTGCCAAGCTAAGTTTATTTTTTCACTCGCGGCTGTCTCATCATTAAGTAAATGCGGCCGTGATCCTTGGAAAATGTCAGATACACTTTATTTTCTCCATCCTGCCAAGTCATCAGGCCACTTTCTTCATTGTAGTTAAACTCAGTTTTATCCTGATATTTTTCCAGATAGCTAGCTATTATCTCATCTTCGTTTTCTGGAAAATCAAAATACTGGGTGTATTCAATTTCGCCGCCCTTTTGGTTGAGATAGCCGAAACTACTTTCGTACTCATTCCAATTAGGATCAATTTCAACTACAGCTGGATAATCATCGAAGAAGCGATTTTCTTTCTGAAACTCATCTTGAGGTAAAAACACCTCGAGATAGACATAGTTTTCCGGATTTTCACCATAATGAGAAGCTGATAATTTGTACTTGCCAATTTTTCCCTGAACTTGCTCCACTGGCAATTCTTCCTGATTAACCTCACTCATTAGCGACCGATAATAGGCTAGAGTTTCCTCTGGTCCAGCCTCACTTTCAAAAACAACATTGTAATAGTTAACTGGTCTTTCTAAATAAGTCCCAAAATGGGTCGGATCATCATTCACAAAAAATTTAATGGAGCTCACCTGTATAACTTGATAAAAGGGAATTTCATCAATGGGAAATCCAGGCAACATCATCTCCTGGTCTGAGGCTGACATGGCTAAATCTGCTGACTCTGACTCGCCCGTGGATTGCTGCCGATTAGGAAAAAACATATTCCAGTTCAGTGCAGCTAATAATAAAAGGATAAAGGCTATCAATAAGCCCAGTTTAATTTTCATACCACTATTATAACTGATTAAAACAAGATTTTATTGTTTAGCTGCCTGACTTCAATTGACTAAACCGCGCCAGATGAAAGCGGAAATATTCGTCCCGCCGCTAGTTAGGTTGATCGCTTTTTTCAACTCATATTGACTTAAAACAGTATCATAGGGTTCTCGTTCAGGAATGACGCCAGTATAAAAGCTTTGCAAAACAGGCAAGGCCCGCTCATCCCCCAGCTGTCCCAAGGCCCAAACTGCATCATTTCGCGCATGGTTATTTTGACTTTCATCCTCAAGCTGACTGATGAGAGCATCAACACATTCGCCGCCATATTGGTGTTGAGCAAACTGGCACTGATTTTTCATTTCAAATCCAATCCAAGTGCTGCCAATCACAAAAAAGAGAGCAAAAATGCTTAAACCAATGGCAGCTAGAAAAAGGATTTTATTCTTTAAAAAATTAATAGTGTGAAGGTGAGTCATCTTACTCCTTATTTTCTGTATCAATAAATACTTCTTCTATCGCCACATTAAATAATCGGGAAATTTTAAAAGCCAAACCTAGCGACGGTAAATATTTATCACTTTCGATGGCGTTAACAGTCTGGCGGCTGACACCAATTTGGTCCGCCAACTGCTCCTGGGTCAAATCGTGCATGGCCCGATAGACTTTAATCTTATTTTTCACGACTGCCCCCAAACTTGCGATTAAAATAAAGATAGGAAATGGCATAAAGCACGATGATAAATAAAGCTAAATAGGCAAAGATCATTCCCACAGACTCGAGAAAGAGAAAGTCACCTTTGGCAAACACCTCCAACTGACTCAAAGACGGAAATAACATTAGAAAAGCACCTAGGCCAATTGTTGGCGCAAAAATTGCAAAGGCCGTTCGGGCTGCTTTATCTTGGATAATCTCATCGCGCTCATCAGTGATAATTTTGGTTCGGGCTCGCCCAATCGCCAGCATTAACATGCCGGTAAAAACCGCTGCGGTGGCTAAGAGATAGCTTTCTAAAGTCGTGGCGGCAATCAAGAGGGCCATGACAAACAAACTGACTAAAGCTCGAAAGCGGAGGAATTGAGTTCGATTCATAATCATAATGTATAGTATTTTTTACATATTGTCAAATATTTATAACTTTATGCTATTAAAGCTGACTTATTTTTTATCAAAGCGGCTTTACGCCCCGCTAATAATTATGCTAAGCTGAAGCTGCTGTGGAATGCAGTGAAAATCTGCAACTGTGCCGCAACGGTGATTCCTTCGAGGTCTGAATGAAGGACAAGTCCGATCTTCAGCAAATTATTTATTCGACGAGCATCGAGAGTTTACTGACTCCTCTCGGAGTCTTTTTTTATCTCTCGCTCGAATTTGAAAGGAGGCAGTGATGCCTGGAGAAGTAATCAGTATGGTCGTACCTGAAACTGTAGAGGGCGAGTATGCTTTTAAAAAGTATGCTAATCCAACGGCGATGGCAAGAGAATTTGGAGTCGCACCTCAGCCAACTCAGGAGGGAATCTTAGCGCAGGCTTTAGCAGAGTTCGCTGCCAGTAATTATTTTGATGACCAATTTTTGCTTCAATTAGAACAAGCTGTCCTCTGGACACAGAATCAAAACCAGCAGCTTTTAGCAGCAGAAAATTTGTCCGCTAGTTTTGGTGAGGTGAAAGCTGATGATCGGCATAATATCGCTGTCTTAGCTGTTTATTTCGCCTTAGTACATAATGAAACTGTGGCAAGCGAACAACTTCAAGATGCTAGCATCTGGCTTGAAAAACTTTTACTTCAAGCTGAGCTGCAGTTAATTGAGTTAATTGATCAAATTACGGAAAAAGAAAAGCAGCTTCGTTCCCAGGCTTTGCATGACCAGCGTGCCCAACAACAGTTTCAAAAGAATACATATGAGGGTTATAGCGCCAATCAAGCCAATGCTCAATTCGGAAAAGGATTAGTTGAGAGATTGATGACAGCAGATCAGCGTCAGCTTGAGCAATTAGAAGCAGAAAAAAAAGCTTTGGAGAGAAGTCTAATGATGTTATCTAATCTTCAAACAATTGATTATGCCAACCGAGTCATTTAAAAATTCAGAATTGGCCGAAACTTTTAATCTCAGTCGGTGATTGTGAGCTAGTGGATATTCTCGATACCCCATTTATTATGGCTGCTGCGTCTGATCCAAATAGGCTTGTGAAAGCAACCGAGTTGGCCGTGACCGACTCACCCATACCGTCACGATTAAGCCAATGATACCAGTCAAGGTAAAAACCAATGCAATGCCTCGATCTGGTCTGGTTCCAAACCAGCTGCCAATTAAGTTAACACCGCTGCCGGTAGTCATAAGAAGGATTGATAGTTCAAGAAATTAGTGATGAAGAAGCGGTCTTAACATACCAAAATAAACAAATAGTTTTAAGAGGCATGAAAGCAAAATTATTAGTTCTTTTTTTCCAACGAAAAGGTCTGACAACCAAGGAAGAAATTGCAGACTTTTTAGAAATAAATAATCTAGAAAACAAGTTAATCAATATTCAGAGTTGGATTCGTCAGATTCGTGAAGCATTGGTGGAAGTTGGCTTAAGTGGAACTGAAACTTTAGAAAACCGAATCGGCTATACACTTAACATGGAGTTGTTTGGAATATTCACCGAATATAATATGCTCCCTGGCCAAATCGCCGGAAGAATGAAGCGCGCCGAATCTGACTAACTTACCGTTTTTCAATATTTATTTATTGACATTCGATAAATAAGCCATTAAAATCAGTAGTGATATGATTAATTGCGAAGGCTAGAATCATGAAACTCGGCTCAACTTTATTTTTAAAATCGGTAGTCATGCTTATTAGTCTGATAGTTCTGACGCTCTGCATCTTTGCCCTGCCAGCTGGAATTAGAAGTGATACGGCGGGCATGTATCGACCTTTGTTAATCGGCATGTACTTCCCCGCCATCCCCTTTTTTCTTGGCATTATTCACACTTTTAAACTCTTAAATCTAATCGACGCTGGGCGTGCTTTTTCTCAAGCCGCCATCAATTCCTTGCGTTCACTGAAATTTATGACCCTGCTTATCAGCGGTATGTACGCGCTGGGATTGCCCTATATTTACCAAGTAGCTGACCGAGATGATGCTCCAGGGGTGATGCTGCTGGGATTGATCTTTACCTTTGCACCCTTGATGATGGCCATCCTAGCAGCGGTTCTTCAGCGCATGTTTGAAGATGCGCTGCAACTTAAAGCAACCAGCGAGCTGACTATATGAAAATAACTCTATCTCGTATCGCTAAAGCTGCCATTTATCTGTTAGGTTTAGCACTCCTGACTATTCTAGTAGTGCTTTTGCCAGAGCTAGCTCGAGAAGAAGCAGTTGGTAAAGTTAATCCGCCTCCTGCCTACCCCTATTTAATTGGCGCCTGGATATTAGTTAGTCCTATTTTTGCGGCACTTTATCAAGCGCATCGCTTGGTTAGTGCTGTTAGCCGCCATCAAGCCTTTTCACTTCAATCAATAAAAGCACTGCAGATTATCAAGCGCAGTACATTAGTTTTTAATATCTTACTGATTTTAGGAGTGACAGCTGTCATTTTTTTCGCTAAACAAGTCAATCCTAGTGAGGATGTGACACCTTTAATTACTCTAGGAAGTCTGGCAATTTTTACCGCCAGCATTATTGCCATATTTTTAGCAGTATTAGAAAAACTTTTAAAGGAAGCGATCGAATTACAGAAAGACCAGGAACTAACCATTTAAGGAATTATGTCTATTATCGTCAATCTCGATGTGATGCTAGCTAAACGTAAGATGAGCTTAACCGAGCTAGCAGAAAAAGTCGGCATTACTATGGCTAATCTGTCTATTTTAAAGAATGGTCGCGCCAAAGCCATCCGCTTTTCCACACTGGAAGCAGTCTGTGAGGCACTAGAGTGTCAGCCAGGTGATATTTTGGAGTATCGAAAAAATTGAGGCAAATTGCTGCTCACCTTACTGTGTTTATTTAAAAATTGCGCTATGATGGAAATATGACAGGATTTCTCGACAACATCGAGCGGTTGACGCTTGATAACAACCACTTTCGCCGTGTTTTATATACCGGCCGACACTCACAATTAGTAGTCATGACACTCCAACCGAAAGAAGAGATCGGTCTTGAAGTTCATGAACATGAGGACCAGTTTTTTCGCGTTGAAGCCGGCACTGGCCAAGTCGTGATGAACGGCGAGGCACGCTCAATTCAGGACGATGATGCTTTTATTGTTCCCGCTGGGACAGAGCATAATGTCATCAACAGTTCTGATAGTCAGCCACTACAACTCTACACCATCTACTCACCACCCCATCATCCAGATGGCACCATCCATCAGACTAAGGCTGAGGCTGAAGCCGCTGAAGAGCATTAATATTTTCTACTCTGGCAAATTAGATAACTAATTCCTAAAAAAACTGTGACAAATCCTGCTGTTGAAACAACTCCTGACATTAAAACTGCTCTTACCCCTGATCCCGAAAATTTAATCAAACCATTTCTAGAACTAAAACTGTTCATAGAATCTGCACAATTCCCTGAGTTTATTAACCATCTTGACGAGGCTTTGAAAAGTTTAGCTAATAAAACCTCCCAATTAGAACTTAATCCAGACCAACCTGTCATAATCCTGATTGGTGGTCGTAGCCGCATGATTGCTGAAGTGCTCTGGAAACATTTTCAGCGATTATTACCTGAAGATCATCCACTCAAACGTGGTGTGGTTGTGTTGCTTGATCCAGCTGAAAATAATGCTCTTTATAATAAATATGAAATTTGGAATACACGTCGAGCTGGGATGGAAAAGGAAGAACAACTAAATGAACAAGGAGTAGATTTTTTAATTGATCTTGCTAATGAGCGAGTGCCTGACTTTAAAGACAACAAAGCAGCAAATTGGATATTTTTCGAAGAATTTCTTGAAACTGGAACCAAGGCTTATTATGTAATCAAAGCATTACTAGTAGATCGACATCAAGCTTATTGCTTGAACATCCTCGGTAATCCTGAAAATTATATGAAGATGATGAAAAATGAGCTTGAACAACAAAAACAACTCTCACCAGAACAGCAGGCAAACCTTGATATAGCTCAGAGAATTTTTGTTGGACTGGAGGATCCTCAATTTCAAATGATTATGAAAATTATCTCTGCGCTCAGATCAAAATTAGCTGAGCTAGTTTTACTCACGCGGGAAGGTTATGATCATGTGGAGACCAAGCTACCTAGGTTGAACTCTTGGAAAGCTAAGATTGATAAATTACTAGACCCATCATATGAAGCTAAACGGCACTCGGCCTCTTTGGAGTTGGCTCAATATTATCTTCATCTTCGCCATAATCGACGCCAACTAACATTACTAATAAGGATGATTGACCAAGGTTTGGAACAAATATCACCTACATATCATGACTAGATCAGTTGATTGCATTAACCTACTTGAAAAAATCTTATAACCTGGCTATGGTTGTCTTCTGCTGGCGCTCTGACTGGAGCTGTATCACGCATTCTGCAAAAAGTGCTCTTAGATGATGAAGCACATACTTCAGAAACGTTCGATGTTACTTCTTCTTTAACACCAAATTTTTTACCGATGGACTAACCTTTTTATCCTGCCGATGAATGCAGCCGTACCAGCAGCACGGCCGGCGGTGGCCAGACTTCATATCACTCTGTAATCTGTCGAGATGTTTTTGTCTGGTCTCTGGCTTTTTTACTGAGATCGTCCAGCAAATCCACTCGTTGCGCGCTAGTGGAGTCAGATCTTCCCAGATTTCAAGCAGTTTAGGGTCAGCAGTAAGAACTGCTTTCATGTCTGCTGGTAAGGTGTGGGCGTGACCTGTAAAGGACTGATTACTTGGGAACTTCACCGAGGTCATCGCTATGACCACTGTAACCATTACAACAAATGTCCCCAGAAAACGTGGGTCAAAGAGCCATGGACCGAAGAACAGCTCATAGCTGGCTTTGAGAATTTGAGGATCAAAAACAAGCGAGTAACCGAATGGCTCAAAAAGGCTCTCAAAGAAAGCCACCGGGACGAAGTCGAGTACCACAATAGTACCGTCGGCGAGCTGGAAACTCGCTACGAGGCTGTCAGCAAACGAATGGACAAGTTATACGACGACAAACTCGATGAAAAGATCACCCAGGAGTTTTATAATCGCAAGTTTAAACAGTACTCCAAAGAAAAAGACGAATTGACCGAGACAATAAAGAGACACTCTACCGCCAGCACCGGCTATCTCAACTTAGGCATTAATCTCTATGAACTCTCACAACGAGCTAAAGAAATTTACTTAACCGCCAAAAAGAAGGAGATGTTGGACGAACAACGCGCTCTGATTAGGCTAGTCTTCAAGAAACTAATTTTAGACGAAGGAAAACTCAGCTGGGAGTACTCCCGAGCCTTTAAGATCCTGTCTGAGGCAGTAAGTCAAACAAATTGTTCTAAAGTGGAAAATTTGGAGGGTTTGGAAAAAGAAACTTTCGAACATCAAGAATTGCCCGACAGTTCAACAAAAAAGGACGCTTTGTTGCCTCTGCGTCCCATCTGGCTCCCCGGGTAGGATTCGAACCTACAACCTTGAAGTTAACAGCTTCCTGCTCTGCCATTGAGCTACCGGGGATCTTCTCTAACTTCTGCTTGTTAAACAGCTGGCTTATTTTATCAACTTGCGGCCGAAAACGCCAGCTAATCTGCTGTCACCTACTCCAAGAAATCCTGCAACTTCTTTCTCCGAGACGGATGCTTCAGCTTCCGCAGCGCTTTGGCTTCAATCTGCCGAATCCGCTCCCGCGTCACGCCGAACTTGCGGCCGACTTCTTCCAGCGTCATCATCTTGTTATCATTTAAGCCAAATCTCATCTTGAGCACTTTCGCTTCCCGATCTGACAAAGCACTCAACACTTCCTCAACATTTTCTTTCAGCATCTGCTCAGTGGTCACATCATAGGGAGACTTCTGCCGGTCATCGGCAATAAAGTCGCCTAAGGTGCTGTCATCTTCTCCATCGCCCACCGGCGCTTCCAGAGAAGTGGTATTCTGGGCAATTTTCAAGATCTCCCGCACTTTCTCCTCATCCATCTCCATCACCTCGCCAATCTCTTCTGGGGTCGGCTCGCGGCCAATCTCCTGCATCAGCTTTCTTGAAGTCCTCATCAGTTTGTTAATCGTCTCGACCATATGGACGGGAATTCTAATTGTTCTGGCTTGATCCGCAATCGACCGAGTAATCGCCTGGCGAATCCACCACGTTGCATAAGTAGAAAACTTAAAGCCTTTAGTCCAGTCAAACTTCTCGACGGCTCTAATTAAGCCTTTATTGCCTTCTTGAATTAAATCTAAAAAGGTCATGCCGCGGCCGATGTACTTCTTGGCAATAGACACGACTAACCGCAAGTTAGCATCAATCAGCTGCTGCTTGGCTTTCGCATCTCCCACTTCCACTTGCTGAGCTAATCTAATCTCTTCTTCTCGGGTCAGCAGATTAATCCGGCCAATCTCTTTTAAGTACATCCGGACGGGATCAGACACGCCGCTGCCTTCAAGTGAAGACAACTCTTCCAGCTCTCGAGTTAGATCGGAGCCTTCATCATCACTATCTTCAACTGAGGTCGACTCGAAAATATCGACCCCTTCTTGAATGATGGTGTCATAAAAATCATCAACGGCTGCTAAATACTCTTCTGGTTCAACAAACACATCTAGGACTTCGTCTTGAGTCACATAACCCTGCCCCTTGGCGGTGGCGGTTAGCTCTTTGACTGCTTCCTGCAGTGCTTTGGGTAGTTTGGAGGAATCTTTTTTTTGGGCCATAATAAGGTTTACAATCTATCTATTATAGAGGATAGAAGGGTTTTTTTAAACCCGGCCTCGAAGAACCATGGCATCAATCACTTTTTTGACGGCTAACATGTAAGCGGCGGTCCGCCCATCAACGTGATACTGCTCTTGAATTTTCCAGACCTGCTCGAAGGCAGTTTCCATCAGCGGCTGTAGTTTACTCACCACTTCCTCATGTGTCCAGTAGTAACCCTGCAGATTTTGCACCCACTCAAAATATGAGGTGGTAACTCCGCCGGCGTTAGCCAAGACGTCTGGAATTAAAGTGATCTTTTGATCGCGTAAAATTTGATCAGCTTCAGGGGTAGTGGGACCATTAGCCATCTCCAACACCGCATGAGCCTTAAGCTTGGCCGCATTCTCCTGATTGATGACATTTTCTAAAGCTGCCGGCACTAGCACATCCACTTCCAGCTCGAGGAGTTCATCATTAGTCAGTGGCTGGCCTTTGCCCAGTCTGCAACCTTGATCATCACAATGACACTCACCTAACTGGCCATGATCGCGCTTGCACTCAAGGGTTTTAGCCGGATCTAAGCCGTTTTCGACATAAATACCGCCTCGAGAATCTGACACTGCCACAATCTTGTAACCCAGCCGATCAGCATGATAAGCAAACCAGTAGCCGACATTGCCAAAGCCCTGGACCGCAATGGTCACATCTTGGGGCCGTTTTTTGCCTATTTTCTTCATGAATTTTTCTAAAACAAAAACACCGCCTAAGCCAGTGGCTTCTTCTCGGCCCTGAGAACCGCCTAGCTCAATGGGCTTGCCGGTAAAAGCAGCTAGGAGATTTTCTTGAGCGGTCGGCTGCAGCTGCTGCAGCTCATCAATCATCCACGCCATAATCTGACCGTTAGTGTTCATGTCTGGAGCAGGGACATCAACCCAAGGACCCACCTGGGGGGCGACAAACCTGGCATAAGCCCGGCTTAATCGCTGCAGCTCCTGTTCACTTAATTGGGTGGGATCAACCGCTATCCCGCCTTTAGCACCGCCGTAGGGGATACCAGTCACCGCACACTTCCAAGTCATCCAAGTCGAGAGGGCCACCACTTCTTCTCTCGTTACCTGCGGATGAAAACGAATCCCGCCTTTGTAAGGTCCGCGGGCATTATTATGCTGCGCGCGAAAAGCGGTAAATTTTTGCTGAGAGCCATCATCCATCTCGATCTCCAGCTCAGCTTCCATCACTTGCTGAGGCTGTTTTAACAGCTCAACGGCTCGCTCAAACTGCTCCGGCTGATTTTTATATGCCGGCCGCAGTTGCTCCACGACCTGATCTAACTGCTTAATCGCAATCTGGTGCTGATTCATATTTTTGGGCCTTTCTAGCTCGTTTGTCTAACTGACTTAACTGACTGCTGTCTAACTGACTTGTCTTTCCAACCATCGCTCTGCATCAAGTGCAGCGGCACAACCCTGACCAGCAGCCGTAATCGCCTGCCGATAGCAAATATCCACCACATCACCGCCAGCAAAAACGCCTTCCACTGAGGTCATGGTGGGTAAAGATACTAAACCTTCTTCATTGAGCGCCGCTTGCGCTGCCACTACACCTGGCTGAGAAGCACTTTGGCGGGTGACTACATAGCCTTGCGCATCCAGTTCCAATTGCTGACCAAAAATGGTCGTGACTGGCTTATGGCCAATCGCTAAAAACATGCCGTCAGCCCGAACTTCCTGTTCTTTGCCATCCTGAACCAGCCGCAAACCTGTCACCAGCTGCTCTCCCAGGACCGCTTTCACCTGGGTATTCCACCACACTTTAACTTTCTCACTAGCCAACACCCGCTCCTGCATAATTTTGCTGGCTCGCAACTTATCGCCGCGATTAATAATGTGCACTTCTTTAGCATGTCTAGTTAAAGCCAGCGCATCTTCCATAGCACTATCGCCGCCACCAACCACAAAAGTGACTTTCTCTTTGAAAAAAGCTGCGTCACAGACCGCACAAGTGCTCACACCTCGACCAAAAAACTCAGACTCACCCGGAATAGTCAGCCGCCGTGACACCGCGCCAGTCGCTACAATCACTGCTTCTGCCTCAATTTCCGGCTCATTTTGCCTGATCTGCTGCTGATATTTCTTCAAAGTTGCTGCATCAGCACTCTCAAACTCTTCACCAGTCGCTCCCTCAGGAATACTAGTCCACAGTTTGAAAGGTCTGGCAGAAAAATCTACCGCAGTAATGTACTGATCACGGATATCCGCGCCAAAGCGAGCGGCTTGCTGCCGCATCTCCATCATCAGCTTCGGACCCTCAATCCCATGTTCAAAACCAGGATAGTTTTCAATCACCGTCGTCCACATCAGCTGGCCGCCGCTTTTTTGGCCAGCAAATAAAACTGGTGCTAAATTGGCTCGAGCATTATAGAGAGCCGCCGTGTAACCAGCCGGTCCACTGCCAATAATCGCTACTTTGACACGTTCCATTATCCGCTCCTTCTCTAGTTGCTATTGCTAGTTGTTTCTTGTTGTTGCTAGTTGTCGCTACTTAAGCCTCTAAGTTAGCTTCAATCATCCGCCGATAGCCGTCTTCACCAGGGAAGCCAATCTGACGATTAACTTCTTCACCATTACGGTAAATGATGACAGTCGGAATACTCATCACCCCATTTTCAGCGGCGGTTTGATTATTCTCATCGACATTGAGCTTGGCAATGATCATCTTGCCATCATACTCATCGGCTAATTTATCAATAATTGGCGCTGCCATTTTACAGGGACCGCACCACTCGGCAAAAAAGTCTACCAAAACTGGCAAACCCTCTTCATTGCTAAGTAGTTGTTTGAACTCTTCGTTCGAAATATGCTGAGCTCCATTTTGATCTGACATATTGTCTCCTAATTTTTGTTAACCAATTTGTATTTGGTTGCTACCTGTTACTTTAATACCGAAAGACTTCTTTGAGAATATCATCTAAATCTTCCAGCCGGCGTTCTTTAGTACAATTAGCCGCTTCATTGGTGAGCAGATCACGCGCCACCCGCCCCAGTGAGCTACGGGCGGCAATGACTTGGTGAACAATGTCCACACAAGCCCGCCCGTTGTCATACATCTTTAAGATGCCATCCAACTGGCCACGCACTCGTTTTAACTGGACAATCACTTGGTCATTTTGATCTGACATGGACTTTAATATATACCCCTAGGGGGTATGTGTCAAGGGAAGTTTTGGCAAAGATTTCTATCAGGACTTACTTGATTTTTCCGCGTAGCATCACTATTTTCTCTAAGTACTCTTGAACTTGTTTCTCTTCTGCTTCAGTTTTAGTATCCTTTTGATCTAAAGCGTCCAACTCAGCAGTAATTTGAGCAATTTGGCGTTGAATTTGCGCTGCCTGCACCGTTGGCCAAGTTTTCTGCCACTCTTCATCAATCTCAGTTTCATCTTTAATCTGCTGATACTGCGGTTGTAAATATAAATCTAACAAAAGTTCCTGCAAATCTTCTGGCAAAGTCTGTGACCATACCTCCAGTGATGGTGGCGCAACGACGGCTGCTAACTTGGCGGCAATCAGCTCCAACCGATGATCGTAAAACTCTAACTGACTCAACTTCTTCAACCGCTCCTTCATCAGCTCGGGCTGGCTGTGCAGTAATAAGAACCAGCTGTAACGCTCCAACTTGGCTTGACGAGAATCTTCTGGTTCGGTCGCATTTTCTTGAGAACGGGACCGGCTTTTTTTCTTAGCTGGCGCTTGACCATGCTGGTAAATATCTTGCTCTACAACCGCCGGTTTGACCTTAAGCAGACTTGCCAGCTGTTTGACATAAAAATCTTTCTCCACTTCATGAGCAATTTCCGCCAAAGGTTCTGCCAGCTCTTTGATAATTTCCCGCTTACCTTCCGGCGTACTCGGATCATGGGCTGCTAAAGCTGCATCCATCAAAAATTGATAAGCCGAAATTGAAGTTCGCGTCGCTTCCCGCCAGGCTTTAGGATTTTCTTTGGCCAGCTCATCAGGATCTTTTGCTCCCTCACCGCCAATCTGCCCTAAAGTAATTACCCGCAATTCTAGGCCAGCTGCTTGAGCAATGGGAATAGCCCGTTTAGTGGCAGTCACCCCAGCTTGATCCATATCTAGTGCAAATAACACCTGATCCGCCACTCGTTTAATATAGCGTGCGTGATGCTCAGTAAAAGCCGAGCCCTTCACCGCCACAATATTATTAACATGAGCTTGAGCCGAAGAGATTACATCCAGCTCACCCTCCACTACCACTACCTTATTTTGCTTGCGAATAAACTGAAGCAGCTCACTGTAACCAAATAATAACTCGGCCTTGTGATACAACTCCGTCTCCGGTGTATTAATATATTTAGCTTCTTTGGCTGCTTTATCTAAAATCCGTCCGGAAAAACCCACCACCTGCCCTCGATGATTTTTCAGCGGAAACATCAACCGGCCACGAAACCGATCATAATAACGGCCGCGACTGTTAATGACCAAACCAGATCTTACCAACAGCTCTTGGTCATACTTTTTCTTCAAGTGCAGATACTTCACCAATCCATCCCACTTCGGCATGGCATAGCCCAGTTGAAAGAGTTTGGCAGTTTCCTGGTTAATACCGCGCTGCTTCATATAATCACGTCCCGGCTGGCCCACTTCGTGTTCAGTCAGCAGGAAATGATAGTACTCTTTAGCTAAATCTAGAATCTCTAAAAGTTTGACTCGTTCCGCATCAGCAGCTGTCGGCCGATAATCCTGCAAAGTAATGCCGGCTCTTTCGGCTAAATACTCGAGGGCTTCACTAAAAGTCATCCCTTCGTATTTTTCTAAAAAAGTAAACACATCACCAGCTTCGCCGCAGCCAAAACATTTGTAGCGCTGCATCTCTTCACTGACAAAAAAAGAGGGAGTTTTTTCACTGTGAAATGGACACAAACCCCGCCAGTTCCGCCCGGAGCGTTTCAAATCCAGCCGCTCACTGATAATCTCAATCAGATCGACGGCGGCCTTAACTTGTTGTATTTGTGACATTTAGATCTATTTTACTCTATAATGTAAGGACTATGAGTGACAATTTTAGCACCCCCTTCGGCAAGTATTTTAAATATCTCAGCAAAGTGGATAAAGGCAAACGTGACTCCAAAGAGTTTGGCTCCATCATGATTTTGTCTTTGGTGGAAGAAGTCGGTGAGATGGCGCGGGCTTATCTGGCAGAACATGGCCGAAAAGGTACTAATTTGGCCGCCCAAGCTGACGAAACTTATGAACAAGAGCTGGGCGATATTTTGCTGACAATTTTGCGCTTAGCCCGCATTAAGAAAATAGACTTAGATGAACGGCTGATGTACTCACTTAAGAAAATTGAGCGCCGGCAGACTGAGCCCAAGAAGTAGCGGGAGAAAACTCAGCTGGAGCTGAGGCCGGTGCTTGAGGCTGAGACTGAGGCTGAGCTGAAAACTTAGCTGTTGGCCAGCACCGTGCCGACAAACTGGCCAGTTTCTAAAGCAGACTTCAGATTTTCCAGATTAGTGCCTTCCAAAACAATTACCGTCTGATCTTCACTTTCAGCTAGTTGAGCCGCAATGGGATCAAAGGGAGAGTTCATACCAGGAGTCCACTCATCACCAACCATTGCTCGAAAATCATGCCAGTTCATCTGGTCAATCGGTTTTGCTGCCGGATTTTGGCGTGGATCATCATCATAAACTTGTTTAATATTGGATAAATTAATCAAGTATTTGACGTCTAATCGCTGGGCAATTTTGCAGGCCACATAATCAGTCGACCAGCCCGGTTTCCAGCCTGAGACCACAATAATTTGCGCCTCAGTCAGCTCATCTTGTTCAGGATCAGTAATGATGGTCGGCTGAGCTTGATCTCTAAATAGAGTTCTAATTAAGTGAGCGTTAAATCTAGTCGCATGCACCCCCAGCCAATCTTGGTCATCACGAGTAATAGTTCCGCCCATGATCTCACGAGCAGCTTGGGGGTAAGTCCGGGCAGGCGCCCCACCGCCCGTGGTAATAATAAACCGCCAACCTTTCTCCAACTGTTCCAAAATAAATTGGCGGAATTCGGCCAAATATTGCGTGTTAACCTCATCAGGCACAATCAGCGAACCGCCTAAAGAAATCACGACTTGCTTGTTTTCGGTTTCATGAATGGGATAGTATGGCATTGGATCTTTCTGTAAAAGAGTGCTACTTAAGTGGTGCTGTAATTGTAGGAGCAAGCTATGAATGACGCAATACTAGTTCAACATCCCTTTGTGACGGACTCACTGGCACACCTGCGCAACAAAGCCACCGGCATTCAAAAATTTCGCCACCACTCCGATAAAATTTGTCATTATCTCTTTACCGAAGCGATTCGCGGCATGGAGTTGAAAACTGTTGAAATTGAGACGCCGCTGGCCAAAGTTGAGGCACAAAAACTGGCCAATGAGGTCATTATTGTGCCGGTATTGCGTTCAGGCATTGCCATGTTATTCGGTGCCATGCACTTACTGCCTAAATCTAAAATTGGCTTTGTCGGTATGGAAAGAGATGAAGAAACAGCCGTGGCATCTGAATACTACTGGAAAATGCCAGTCATTCATCACAATTCAGTGGTGATTGTCACTGATCCCATGTTGGCGACAGGCGGCTCCATTGCTCAACTGCTGAGAAAAATTGCCCCAGAAAAACCGCAGGAGATGAGGGTGGTGTCAGTGCTGGCAGCACCAGAGGGAATTAAGGCGATTAAGAGCGAGTTTCCCGATGTGAAAATTTTTGTAGGTGCGATTGATGATCATCTCAATGACGCCGCCTTTATCGTGCCTGGCTTGGGCGATTATGGTGACCGTTACTTTGGAACGGAGTGAGGTGGTGCATCACTGACGGGTAATGACCTGTAATGACCGCTTTTAACTGACCTTTATATCTCATCATGATTTGTTGCCAGTTAATGGGGTAAACACCTCTTTCACCATGTTGAGGAGTTCCCAAGCCTTCATACGTGTAAGCATTAATAAGCGGGTGCCCCTTGTCATTTACAAATTGAACAGTTTTATAACTATCGTCCACAAATATAATTCTTGTTAACCCTTGCCTGTCTGGCCCGTTATGACGATTTAAGCCTTCAGCTATGGCTGCAAGTTCAGCATATTTCCAAGGGGCAGTATTTTCCATTGAAACTGAATCTGGCCGCCCAATTACTGGTCTATCTGGAAAACCCAATCCAATTAAATGTTTTCTAGTAACCTCATTGAGTGAATTTGGTCGTGCAGTTAAGTACAAAGCTAAGGTGGCTGCTAAAAAATCTCTAGCACTGAGTGCATCAGCTAATGGTTCCAAACTGGTATTAAACTCGGGCGAGAGTAAATTTTGCTGATGATACTCAAGAAATCCAGGCAAGTTTTCTAAAATTACCGTTCCCCCTGCTTGGCAAAACAACTTAATCCCAGGCACTTCCCACCCACGATCCTGAGCTTGTCTTTCAGCAGCAGCATGATGAGCTCGAAGACTGTCTACCAACACGTCGTCTACATCAGAAATGATAATAATATTCTCTTTAGGCGCTTTCATAAGGGCCGGTATTATACTAAAAATTGCTTGCTATTAACAATAAAAGACTTGTTAGGAGAAATTTTGCCTTAAATAAAGCTTCGAGCTTAAATTAAATTGCTGTCTCTGCTTCTCTCAACACCGTCCGGCCGTCTTCTAGCATCATAATCGACATCTCTGTAAAAATTAGATGTCCATCTGGCGCAATCTCCACACCCACCAACAACCCAGTTTGCGTTTCTGGACTAAAATATTGATCAAAAACAAAGTTTCCCAGCGAATAATAGATCTTTTTACCTCGATACAATTCTTGCTGCTGCACGACGTGAGGATGTCCACCGATAATTAAATCTGCGCCAGCGTCAATGAATTGATGCGCTTGTTCTTGGATCACCGCCCCAGCCTCGGGTACATATTCGTTACCCCAATGAGGCATCACCACAACCAGCTCCGCTGCTACAGTTGCCGCTGCAATATCCGCCAACGCCGCTTCAAAACCACCCACCGCAAACTGGTTGTAACCGACAAAAGCCAGCTGGTGCTGACCAAACTGCTGATAATGAACCCTCTCCGCCGGTTCAACTTCTAAACTGGTGAAGCCAAAGTAGCTCAAACCATCCTTAGCTAAAGCAGTTTTAGTCTGCTCAACCCCGTCATGACCAAAATTGGTGATGTGATTATTGCCTAAGTTAAGTATCCGCAAATTATTCGCAGCCAGCATTGGCACAATTTCTGGTTCAAAAGTAAAGAAAAAATTATCAGTACTGCCTGGTACTGAACCTAAACTACGCGAAGGATTGATTGTGATCGGACCTTCCAGATTAGCAATCACCGCATCATACTGGTTAAACAACTTCGTCAGCTCACGCAGTGGTTGATCGACTCCATCTCGGGTCATCGCTGCTCTAATATTGCGGTCAAACATCAAATCACCGCCAAAAAGTAGTTTGATCGGCTGTTGAACCAGCAAATCTGGCTCATCCTTTTCACCGGCACTCTCCATGGGCTGGGTAATTGATAAAATAGAAGTTGGCTCAGCATCAAGCATGGCCAGCATGTTGCCTTGAGTGTAAAAATAAATGGCTCTGCCCAGTAGCCAGCTGACCGCTGCCATCGCTACTAATCCCACTCCCATCAATATTAGTCGCAAATCCCGATTCATAGCGCTATTGTAAAGCTAAATCTTGTTCTCAGCTAGCAAAGCAATCTGTATTACAATGTAGAGCAGACATGATTTCCCAACCTTTCCTAGCAAAATTTAAAACAATGCGGCTTGACCTGGTCGCGGTCATTTCCCTAAGCGTCATTTTTATGACCATTTTTACCATTGTGTCACTACACCGCTTTTGGCAGTACTCAACTTGGTATTATGATTTTGGCATTTTTTACCAAGCTATTAGCGCTGTTTCTCAAGGCAAGCCTCCCATTATTGATCACTTTGTCTTTCAAGGAAAGAATATTTTAGGAGACCATTTTCATCCACTGATTTTTATCATCAGTCCACTGGTGATGTTAATTCCCAAACCAGAAGTATTGCTGGTAGTACAGGCATTGGCAGTCACATTAAGTGGGATTTTTGTCTACTTAACTAGTCAAAAAATCCTCAAAAATAGGCTTGAGTCATTAGCTATGCTCATCATCTATTTTTCGTTTGTGGGACTGCATAATGCGCTGATCACTGAATTTCATGCCATCACTTTATTACCGTTGCCGCTGAGCATTTTTTTCTACGGTTTAGTAACCAAAAAGAAGTGGCTATATCTAGTCAGTTGGGTGGCAATTTTATTGACTAAAGAGACGACTTTCATCATTCCGGCATTTTTTGGACTCTATTTAACAGTCAAAAATTGGTGTGCCGCTAACGAACATGCTCACCAATGGCGGCTGCTAGGCATAATCACCACCTTAATTTCTCTGATCTATGGCGTAATTATCATTAAATTTGTCATGCCTAGTATCAGCGGCCTGGATTATCGCTACTTAGCAGAAGCATCATCAAATTTCAGCTGGTCTGAACTGATTAATCCCTTTAAATTAAAAACAATTTGGCAGACACTGTTAAGTTATGGTTTTCTGCCGATTTTTGCGCCAGATATTTTACCGCCAGTGCTAGCTAACTGGGCCAGCAGATTTATCAGTGAAGGCAGCCGCTCCGATTTGGGTATGCATTACAATGCCGAGATTGCGCCGACTTTAATTCTGTCCAGCATGATCGGCTGGCGCCGACTTAAATCCTGGTTAACTCCAGTTTTGGCTAAAATTAAATTCACCAAGCCTCAACTGATCAACCTGATACCACTGGGTGTGAGCGCTTGCTCATTGGGCTTAAGTTTATTTGTGTTTCATTCTCCCGCCTTACTAGCTGTCAATCCAGCTTTTTATCAACACACCCAAAATTTCGTTTTTCTTGACCGACTCTTAGCTGAAGTCCCTGCTGAGGGAGTGGTGATGGCTCAACACAACTTAGCTGGCAAACTTGCTCATCGCCAAGTCTATATTTTGCGGGATAATTACCAAAAATTTGCCCCTGATTACATCGTGATTGATACCAGAGATGGTCAAGAACCAAATAATTTCCTCGGCATTAAAGATTTTCCCGGCTTAGTGAGCAAATTAGCTGGTGATCCTAATTACGAGGTGTATTATGATCAGGGAGAGCAAAAAATTTACCAACTGAAAACAGATTAGTTAAGAAAACAAACTTCTCATGAATTGGCGCCGATTTATTATTCCATTGTTAGTGCTGATCCTGGTAGCCTTTTTTGGCAGTAGCAGTCTAGTCTCAGCGGCTGAGATTGAACAAGAAACTGCCACTAGCTCAAACTCAGCCACTAATTCAGAAGTTCTCGACAATCCAGTCACCTTAAAATTTTTCTGGGGTGAAGGCTGCCCACACTGTCACCAAGAGGCATTATTTTTAGAAAAAATCCAAAACGAATTTCCTCAGCTAAACATTGAAGCCTACGAAGTTTTCTATAATGCTGAAGGTCAAAATCTAATGGAAGACACAGCTGAGGAGCTCGGCGTTCAAGTCCAAGGCGTACCTTTTACAGTGATTGGCAACAAATATTTAGTTGGCTATAGCTCAGATGAAACCACCGGTGCCGCACTCAGACGAGAAGTGGCACAACAGCTCGATGTCTCACTGCCGGCTGAAGCTACTACTTCAATTAATGAAAGTGAACCCGGCCAAGTCACTCTGCCTATTTTTGGAGAAATATCAGCTAACAACTTGTCACTGCCCCTTTTTACAATTTTAGTAGCGCTTATCGATGGCTTTAATCCTTGCGCCATGTGGACACTGATCTTCTTAATTAGCCTCTTGCTGAACATGAAAGATAAAAAACGAATGTGGCTCTTGGGAAGTTTGTTTGTGATAACCTCAGCTGGGGTTTACTTTCTCTTTTTAGCAGCCTGGTTTAATTTCTTCACCTACTTTAGCTATCTACGCTGGATAAAGGTAGTAATTGGACTGGTATCTTTAGTAGCTGGCGGTTATTACATAAAAGAAGCCATCAGCAATCCAACTGGTGCCTGCAAAGTATCGCAAAATCAAAAGCGCCGGCTCGTCTTTGAAAAATTAAAGGTGTTCACATTACAAAAAAGTATAATTTTGGCAGCGCTTGGCATTATGGCTTTAGCAGTGGCAGTTAATGTCGTGGAGTTGGCCTGCTCGGCCGGGTTGCCAGCAGTTTATACTCAAGTCCTAGCCATGAGCAATTTGCCTGGCTGGCAACGCTATGCTTACCTAGGTCTCTACATTCTCATTTTCATGATTGATGATCTAGCCGTTTTCTTTATTGCCATGACCACCTTGAAGGCGATTGGCTTGGATGGAAAATTTTCGCGCTACTCACATTGGATCGGTGGCATATTATTGTTAACAGTTGGGTTGCTGCTCATTTTTAAACCTGAATTACTCATGTTAGGATAATAAAATGAGGCTTAAATTCTGCGTAAAAAGACGATGGGGATTGGCAAAAAGTCTGACTGGATTGGCAATTGGCGTCTTCATCTCTTTTCACCCACTACTGACCGAGTGCTTTGTGACAGAAGTGCAAGCAGCTGACCAAGAAGAAGCCACCACCCAAATGGTTGAGGGTGAGGTGATCTCCATTCAGGAAGCCGGCTTAATTACCTATCATGATGAGCTGACCAATTTTCAAAAACTGGAAGTCAAATTTACCAATAAAGAATTGGCAGGCGAAACCGCCATCATCGAAAACATCAATCAAAATGTCAGTGAAAATTCCCTGATCGCTCCCTACACCGAATATAAGCCAGGCGATCATGTCAGAGTCGCGGTCACAACTGACCCCCAACAAGATGAGACCTTCTACCAAATTGACGGACTGG
>CAZYRN010000005.1:0-85107 GCA_964650185.1 uncultured Pseudomonadales bacterium | reverse complement strand
CATGAGGTGCGGCCCACTCCGCCGCCCCATTGTCACACAATAATAAACCTATATAAATTACTATATATAAAAGAATCAATCTACTTATCTACTACATTAACCATATCATAACGCTGAGAAACTCTCGTAAAAATTTTTGCTCACCCTTTCCTACTAACTCTAATCATGACAACTCCAACCACCTTCACCAGCAGACTAAAAGCTTGGCTAAGTCAACAACAAGCTCACCTTCCTGTGCTGGTAGTGATCTTAGTGGGCTTAATCATTGCTTTCCAAAATATTGATCCCACCACCCACTACGCTGGTTGGGATAACATTCTCGCTACTTTTAACTTGCGTTTATATGCCCAGCGAGTGCTATCAGGAGCGTGGCTAGAACACCAAGGACCAGGCGCACCAGCGGGTTTGGCTCATCTATCAGAACTGACTCGGCTACCCATTCTCTTCATCCTCAAGCTCCTCTTGCCTGATAATCTAGTCCGCTACGTATTTATCTTCGGCATGTATTTAACGGGCGGTATCGGCATGTACTTGTATCTCCACCTAATCTGGATCAACCAAAACCTGACTACTTTCAAGAGCTGGTTAGCTGCTCTGGGCGCTCTTTTTTACATGCTCCACATTCTGACATTGCAACAGTTTTACATTGCATTCGAGCTGTTTACTATTCAGTTTGCCTTTCTCCCATTTTTGCTATTAGCGATTCACAAACTAGCTCAAGAGTTCAATCTAAAAAACACCCTAATATTCATCTTGGTTCAATTTCTCATCGCGCCCAGCGGTCATACTCCCACTCTGTTTTACCTGGGCACACTCTTTTCCTTGATGTACGCTTTCGCTATCTCCCTACAGGACCGCAGCGTAATTAAAGCTACCGGCTTCAGTTTTATTGTAGGGCTGCTGACTCTGGCCCTCAACCTTCACTGGATCGCTCCCAATGTGTACTACACCCTTGCTCACTCACAGTATGTACAAGACAGCCGCGAAAACCAGCTCTTTGCTCCAGAATCTATTGCCAGTATTAGCGAAGCTAGTACCTATCAGAATTTCATCCGCAATACTCACTACTTATTTACTTGGAAAGATTACTCGATAGCTGATCGCGAATTTCAGTTTATTTTTGACGAGTGGTTACCACACTTGTCCCAGCTGGATGTCAATTTCTGGCTAAGTAACCTGGGTAGACTTACTTTACTCGGCTTTATCTTGACTTTAGCTGCTCAAGAAAAGGGCAATAAAAGATGGGCAGTACTTTCATTTTATCTTTTCGCTGTAATTTTTATTTGGCAAAGCTTGTTTCCTACCCAAAAAATCTTTGACTGGTTTTATCAATCCCGAACTTTCCAGGAAACTTTCCGCAATGCCTTTACTAAGCTGTCCATTCTCTACACTTTTACCTCAGTGCTACTCTTTACCCAGGTTTTTGAAGTGCTAGTGATGTGGCTTAGAAATAAAAAGTTAGGTTTACTGTCAGGAAGAACATTAAGCGGAACAATTTTACTTTTTGCTGCTGGCACTATTATTTATACTGCTTGGCCAAGTTTTTCTGGTCATTTTTTGAATGAAAACTTAAAAGTACAGTTCCCAGCAGAGTATAAACAGCTCTTTAATTATTTAAACAGTCGCAGCCACCATTTGCGCACCCTACAACTACCTCAATATTCTCATGTTGGCTGGGAGTACTATGATTGGAGTTTCATTAAGCCCGGTAATGGGTATCAAGGTATGGGATTTTACTTTTTTGGGATGCCCCAACCACTTCTAAACCGTGATACTGACCGCTGGGTAGAAAGCTCTGACTATTTTATTCACGAACTAGAACATGCTCTCGACATTCAGGATGTAGATTTATTTCAAAGAGTGCTGGCAAAATATGAGGTTGATCTGATTATTATTGACGAGACCAAGATTAAAGCTGAAAGTAAAGCAGCATATGATTACCAACGCGACCATCAATTTGTGAGTAAAGCTGGCCTTAAACAAGTTTGGCGCCAGAACTTTTTGACAGTCTATGAAAGAACTGATGAGCAGAGTGAAAATGCCTTATTAATTCCCGACCAACTAACATTGACTACAACTACAGCAGATCGATTGAGAGTGGATCATCAATATCTTGATTATGGAGATTACTTGACAGTTGATCGGCAGCGTATAGAACGAATAGGTGATGCTAATCAAAATAAGCATAATGTAGTTCAGTATCCATTTGCTGATCTTTATGCCAAATTTACTCAGGTCGAGATTGATAAAAACAAAACAGTTGTATCAAGGTCTCTTCCTGCAGGAGCGTATACCGGTTTCTTGAGTAACTCTATCACTGATGGCAACCTTATTACCCCCGCCCAAGTTACTTATCAAGAAAACTTGATTAAAATTGAGTTTCCTCAAGTAACTATCGAGTCGGTCGCACATCGATATCAGCTGCCACATCTTGAAAACCAGCAATTTTTTATTGAAGAAAGTGGTGCAGCTATTGTCCTATTTATCGGTGATACAGGCGTAGTTTTAGATCCTAATTCAGTTGCCCAGCCGGTGCTAAAGCTAAGTGTCAATGATCCGGTAGAGATTAGTTATATTATCAAGCCAAGTACTCTTAACTACAGCTCTGCAGGTAAACTGCTACTGCATGAGAGTAATTTAGTTGAACTAAGCACTATGCAGCCAAACTGGCAGCTAATTTCCCAAGAGTTCCAGTTTGCTACTGGCCAAACAGATCAGCTGAAAATTACCTCCTCTTTTCCTACAACCCAGCTCAACTTGCCTTTAAGAGACTCTTCAAATTGCTCTGTGCCCAAACGCGGCACAACCCAAACCAGTACTGAAAGCGGTCAAGTAAAATACCAGGCTGATCAATATGGAGTCAACTGTAGCGGCTATGAATTGGACTATCACTCTACTGCCTTCTCATACTTGATGAGGGTGGTGGGTAAAAATGTTGAAGGCAGGGGTTTAAAATTCTTTGTCAACTATGATGATGAAGAGATTATCCCGGAGGATTATATCTTTACTAAGCCAGAATTTGACGAGGTGGTGGTATTACAAGCCAACTCCACTGATTCACGAGATCGCTTCTTTCTTAACTGGGAAACTAGATCATTTGGCAAACCAAGTATAGCCGAGTTGGAGAATATTTACCTGGCTGCTTTTCCAGTTGACCAGATTTCAGGCCTGAGACTTGTTCCGTTAACTGCAGAAAACAATCTTACTTTTGCGAATCAGCTTCAAATTAACTCTCACTTAAAAATTGGCACTCTTCGATTTGCTTCCTATCACTGTCAAAGCTCTGATTCTTGCTACTTGGGTTTTGATGAATCTTATGATGATATGTGGCTAGCACTTGATCTCGATACCTTACAATTAATGCCTCATTTCAGGCTCAATAGCTGGGCTAATGCTTGGCAAGTAAATGACTCTGGACGGTTAATAATAATTTATCTGCCTCAGCTAATTTCCTCTTTGAGTATTCTCTCACTAATGATTGCAGTACCGATTTTAGTTAAAAAACACTACACTAAAACTAGCGATGAATAATTTAAATAAATTTGCATCCGCGATAAAAGAAATGTTACCTGGAATGGTCAAGCCTATTTTGATGCCTTATGCGATTACTAGGTTGCTGCTAGTCATAGCTGGTTTGGCTTCACCATTACTTTTACCATTTCAATATGAACCTGAGCCCTCAATCGCTGCACGTGGTTGGATTTTTTCTCCATTTCGATTAATTGATATGTGGGCTAGATGGGATAGCGGCTGGTATTTAGCAATTGTTAAAGAAGGCTATCGCATGGTGCAGGATGTTTATACCATGAGCAATCTAGCATTTTATCCAGCTTATCCCTTTTTCATTAAACTTTTAACATTTATCATTCCAAAGTCTTTAATGAGTGATGGAGTGATTATTTTTATCGGCATAGTTTTATCTAATTTATTTTTAATACTAACGATGGCAGTGCTGTATAAACTCGTTAGAAATTTGTTTCAAAGTGAATGCTTAGCTAAAAATACTATTTGGTTGATGCTGGTCTTTCCAACCAGCTTTTTTCTTTCCAGTTTTTATTCTGAATCACTTTTTCTATTACTTTCCGTCTCAATTTTTTTTCTAGGCTACAAAGGTTATTGGGGCAAAGCGGGCTTATTAACTGCTTTCCTTACTGCAACCAGGCCAGTGGGCATCATGATGATCCCAGTTTTAGCACTTATATACTTGAAACAAAAAAACTATCAGCTAAAATATTTTGATCATTCAGCTATTTCTTTTCTGATAATGCCAGCAGGGATGCTACTTTTCTTCAGTTATCTTTACTTTTTGACTGGTGATTGGCTGGCATCAGTCAAGGTGCAAAATGCATGGGGAAAACAGGTGGCTGATCCTATTAAATCTCTCATTTCACCCAGTAGCTATTGGCCAATGATAACTCCCTTTGATCAAGTAGCCGTGGTAACAGTACTAGCTTCAAGCGTAGCAGTAATTAAAAATAAATTTAGCTCTATAAGCTTGCCTTTGGGGATTTACTCAATATTGCTTATCATGCCTGTATTGTTTACAGGCAATCTTGACTCAGCCTCAAGATTTATAATTGTAATTTTTCCTGTATTTATTTATTGGGCAAAGTTGTTTGAAAAGTCACAGAAATGGCGAAATATTGTGTTAGTGCTATTGATGGGGCTACAGCTTTTTTACTTTGCGCGCTTCACTCAATTCTACTGGGCCGGGTAATTCAAGCAACCCCAACGACTTTTCTTAATTCTTCAAATAAAATTTCACCAATGCCTTGGCCGCCATTCTCGAATCCTCTCTCCTGCAAAGCCTGCTTAAACTCTTTCAGCGAATTAGTGCTAAACAGTAACTCCAACACCTCTCTTTTTAAGTAATATGCACTCGGTCCATCAGGAATGTCTGGGGGATTCTTAGCAGCCAACTTATATCTAATTAAAGCGTTAATCAGTCCAGTTGCTCTTTTTTTACTTTCTTTATCTGGATTTTCTCCTGCGACCAACTGCCAAAACTCAGCCATGCTAACTTGACTTAAGCATGCTACTGTCAGCTGTTGATAAATTAATTTGAATAGCTCCAGAAGTTGATTAGGGGGAATATCTCTGGTTATGATATCAATTTCCGCTGTAATGACTTCCTGGTTTGTTTCCGTATCCAACCCAGCAAATTTCCAGTGTATGCGAATATTTTCTTGTTTACTCATCTTGAGACGATTGCTGATCAAGCCAAGCTAAATATCTTTTTAAGATGTTAAAGCGAGCTTCTCCTATTCCTTCTGGACGTGGCCAGCCAATTGATTGAAAATTCTCCTCATATTTTTCCCAGGTGTCCATTTGCCTAATTAGCTCAGCAAAATTAGCATCAAGGTAATCATCCCCTGAAATTTTTATTATCAAGCCGCTCTTGCTTAATGGAGTTATAACGTGATTAAAATTAGTGTGTTCATGCTTATATAAATACTCGCTAAGTCTCAGTAGAGACACCGGCTGCTGTCTGTCAATTTCCTGAGATATCTGCTGGTAGATTAAGTTGATTAAGACTAAATCATCCACGTCATCCCAATAACTTCTAAGTATATCAATTAAGTCTTGTTGTTGTTCATCATCAGGAATAATGGCATCGATAAACTGTGGATTTAAAAGCAATTGAGGAAATAAATTCATGGCTAAAACAAACCTTGCAAATCCCTTGTCAATTCGCCTAAGTTGATCTGCTGAAAACCGACCTTCCCCCTTCCAGCCATTATTTAAAGCATAGTGATAAATAGTTTGCAGCTGTTGCTCTGCTACTTTTAGCTGGTCTCTTTTATTCTGTTCAGACATATAACTATTATATCATTCTATCTTTTTTTTAATTTATTTCCTCATTTTACACTTAACTTAATATGATGACTGTTAAATTACTTACATGTCTTTCTGGATAACTGTAGTGCAATCATGTTTCATTTTGATATTTCTTATCCACCATCTTTCATTTCCCCCACCCACCTCCGCCTTCTACCTCTCCGAAATCCACCCCGCGCCTAGCTTTGGTCAAGAATGGATTGAGCTGCATAATCCCCACCCTGCTCCTCTCGATCTATCTAACTGGTGGCTAGAAGACGTGCTGTCATCGCCCTCAGTAATTTACACCTTTCCCGAACTTACTTTTCTCGACCCCAATCAGCACCTGCTCATCTATCTTAATGCTGCTAAACTAAATAACTCGGCTGATGGCGTGATGCTTAAAGATGCCTCCGGCCAAATAATTGACTCGATGCAGTATGAATCTACCCAGACCGATCTCAGCTGGTCATTATTTCAAAATCAGTTCTACTTAACTGCTCCCACTCCTGGTCTAGCTAATTTAGCACCTGCGCCGTCTCCTTCTCCCACACCATCAGCTCTACCTCCGTCATCCCCCTCTCCTTCATCCACACCTTCTCCCTCACCATTCCCTCCTTCTGACACTTCGTTTCATCATCACATCCGTATCACGGACTTTGAGCCTTGTCCGCCCAGTGGTGAACCTGAGTGGATTGAGCTCACCAACTACGACTCAGTTTCCCACCTGCTGACTAACTGGAAAATACGCGACGCAGCCAACCAGACCAGGTTAATCAACTTTAATCTGGACGCAAACAGCCCCCAACGTCTTTCCTGGTCGAACAGCTTTCTTAACAATCAAGAAGAAACTTTCTATCTAGAAAATGAGCTGGGGCACCAGCTCCAAACTATTCACTACACTGACTGCAACTTATCAACAGTTGAAAATAATGATGAGGAGGAAACCAATACTTCAACTAATGTCAATGCTGCGGATGCCTCAAACTCATCAGCTTCTACCACCCCCAACCCCTCAGTCTCCCCTCCAACTAAGCTAGCAAACACCTCCACCTCCTTCCTCAAATCTCATCCCTACCCATCTCCATCGATTTCTCTTAACCAGCTGACTCTTGGTCAGTTGGCACGTCATCCACCCACCAACTCTGCCATCACCTTCTCCAATCCGGCCGCCACCACTCGCCCCTTGCTTGCCGCTCTCCCTTATCTAAGTGTTATACTGGGTGGTGCCATCTTGCTGGGTAGCGGCAGCTGGCAGCTAAAAATACTCTATCAACATCGTTTTCATCACTCATGACTCGGCCAATTTCAACCTATCTCAATGCCATTTTGCCGCCCATTCTTTGGGCTGGGATGATTTTCCTTTTTTCTCATCAGTCTATTTTGCCTGGTTTTTCACTATCAGTTTTAGATTTTCTCTTTAAGAAATCAGCTCATTTGTTTGTTTTTGGTGTTTTATATTTGTTAATTTGGCGAGCTGGATTTTTAATTAAATTTAATGCCAAAAAACTCGACTCATCACTCATGCCCTCATATCAAAATTGGTGGCTACCACTGGCAATAGTGATCATTTATGCCGTCAGTGATGAGCTGCATCAATCGTTAGTTTCCGGCCGCTCAGCCTCACTGAGAGACGTGGGTTTTGATACTTTAGGAGCTAGTTTGATGATGTTAAAGATATATCATTACATCTAACTACTATGAAAATAGCTCATAATAGTCATGACACTACTTGACACATCGGTTAAAACCGATAGACTCTAAGACACTGTCAATTTGAGAAATAATTAGTAGTCTATTTCAATAGAAAGGGTTTCATGACCAAGTCTCAATTAATAGATATTGTGGCGAAAAAAGCCCATCTCACCAAAAAAGCAGCTAAGGATGCTGTTGAAGCTATGTTTGAGGAGATGACTCGCTCTCTACAAAAAGGTGAAAAAGTCGTAATTTCCGGCTTTGGCACATTTTATGTTAGCCACGTATCCGATAAAGAAGTGGTGCCTTTTGGTGAAGAGGACAATCGCCAGACCATTAAGGCTCACAATGTGGTCAACTTCCGTGTTGGTAAACCGCTCAAAAAAGCTGTGTGGTAAACCTCACTGAAATAGTTTAAAACTAAAAAGGCGGCCACAACAGTCGCCTTTTTTCGTACAATAAGGCAATTAGGGTATTAGCAATTAAATATAATTAAGCATGAATAAATACTGGCAACTCATCCAGCGTTCCTTTATGGCCTCAGTAGCATATCGAGCCGAAGTGATGTTATGGCTGTTGCTGGATACATTTCCGCTTTTCATCTTATTTTTCATTTGGCTGAGTATTTTTCAGTCTCAAACTGAAGTGGCCAACTTCAGCTTAGGCACCATTACTGAATATTATCTCTTGGTGACTCTGATTGATGCTCTCTCCAGCACTCATTTTGAAAACTGGCGCGTGGAAGAGATTAGAGCCGGTAAGATTGATTTTTATCTGATTAGGCCGCTGAGTTACTTAAAAGAACTCCTCCTACGTGACCTAGGTGGTAAGTTATTTTACATATCTTTCTCCTTACCATTTTTTGGCCTTGTCTTTTTGCTGATCAGTCAGTTGGCACATTTGACTTTTTCCCAGATTACTTGGCTACAGTTAGTCATTTTTGTCTTGTTAATCATCATCAACTATCTGATTCAATTTTTTATTGCCAGTATGATTGTGATGGTGGGATTTTGGTTTGAGTACGCGGAAGGTTTGGAGCATTTTAAATGGCTGTTGGTCACTCTGCTCAGCGGCTGGATGATTCCAGTGGTGATGATGCCAAGTTGGCTGCAGACCGTAGTGAATGCTTTGCCCTTCAAATACTTATTTGCCGTGCCTGTGGCGGTGATTCAGGAAAATTACTGGTTAACAGGAGGAGATTGGCTGTACTTAGGCTTATTTGGTCTAGGTCTGGCTCTCGCCACTCATTTAGTCTGGAATAAAGCTAAGCTAGCTTACTCCTCACATGGAGGTTAATGTTAAAACTATGTTAATGACAACTATTAAAAGATACTGGCGCATTTTTTGGAGATTTAGACTCATTCACCTGATGAGAACATTTGAATACCGAGCTGACTTTTTCTTTTGGGGTTTTGTCTCTGCTCTCTGGACAGGCTTTAATTTTTTCTTCTTTGATATTTTAGTCAGTGTCAGCGGCAATATCGGTGGCTGGACCAAATATGAAATGTATATCATCTTAGCGGTTTTTACCATTTTAGATGCCTTTACTTGGTCATTTTTTGCCAGCAATATGCGCAATTACAGCCGAACCGTCTTCAATGGTGAGTTTAACCAACTGCTCTTAAAACCGATTGATGCTCAGTTTATGCTCATGACGCAAAATAATAGTTACAACAACATCTTCCGCTTTTTCATTGGTTTTGGCATGCTGCTCTGGGGACTAAGTCTGCTTAACTATCAGCCAACCTTGATACAAACAATCATGTTTATTCTGGTGATGCTGCTGGCTTTTTTCTTTGTCTATGCCCTGTGGTTTATCATTACCACTTTTTCATTCTATGTAGAAAAGCTGGAAAATATTAATGAAGTGTTGCCTTCTTTGCGCCGAGCTTGGCAGGTGCCGCGTTCCGTTTATACCGGCTTGATTTCCACTTTATTTACGTTTGTTTTGCCCATTGGTATCATTACTTCCATCCCCAGCGAGGTATTGCTAGGTAAAACAAGTTACTGGTGGGTGCTGTACTTTTTAGTCATCACGCTTGTCATGCTCATTATTTCCAGAATATTTTTCAAATTATCAATTAAAAATTACACAGGAGTTGCTAACTAGTTCAGAAATAAGGCTGAAATCAGTTACAATAGACAGGTTATGTCAAATCAAGTTGCAATTAAAGTTGACCAGCTCGAGCGCTATTTTAAGGTTTATAAAAAGCAGCCCGGATTAATGGGTTCTGTTAAATCTCTTTTTAAACGCGAGTATGAAACTGTTAAGGCTGTCGATAACATCTCCTTTGAGATAAAACAGGGCGAGATGGTCGGTTTTATTGGTCAAAATGGGGCGGGCAAAACAACCACTTTGAAAGTCCTTTCCGGACTGCTTTATCCAACTGGCGGTGAGGTCAGTGTGCTGGGATACAACCCCTGGCACCGGCAGCCAGAGTTCCAAAAGCAGTTTTCTTTGGTTATGGGACAAAAGAATCAGTTATGGTGGGATCTGCCGCCAATGGAGACTTTTTTACTAAATCAAGCCATCTATGAAATTCCTGAAGAGCAGTTTCAGCAAACATTGAACAAGCTAGTCGAGCTGCTGCAGGTGCAAAATATCCTACACGTCCAAGTACGTAAACTTTCATTGGGTCAAAGAATGAAGTGCGAGTTGATCGCAGCCTTACTTCACAATCCGAAAGTGTTGTTTTTAGATGAGCCAACTATCGGTTTAGACGTAGTTATGCAGAAAGCGCTCCGTGACTTTATCAAAGCTTACAATGAAGAATTTGATGCCACTATTATTTTGACAAGCCACTACATGGATGATGTCAAAGAATTGTGTGATCGGGCGATTATTATTGAGGCTGGTCAGCTAATTTTTGATGGCAAACTGCAAAATATTATTGATAAATTTGCCCGAAATAAAATTTTATCTCTTGTCTTTGCTGAAGCTATCGATATAGAGAAGCTGAATAAGTTTGGTCAAGTCAAAGACTACGCTCAACATGGGTCTGCCGCAACAGCGACAATTTTAGTGCCTAGAAAAAAAGCCGCGGATGTTGCCAGTCAGATCTTAAAGCAGCTGCCAGTTGAAGACTTAAACATTGAAGAACCGCCCATTGAAGCAATTATTCGGGAAGTTTTTGAGCATAAGAATTAAAATATATAAGGCTGGTCATGGAAAAAATTGCTCCTGAGATTAAATCTGCTAAATCGTTTATTATCTTAAATGAGCAAAGTCTTAATGAAATTTTATTAAATCCAGATCTGGTGTGGCGTTTCGTTCGGTTGGGGAATCACTTGGCAATTTTCAACTCATATGATTTTATTCACTCGCAAATAGTTCATCAGCTATCAAGAGAATTATTAGCAACTGGGCAAACATGGGAAAGAACAGATGAAGACTATGGATTTATTATGAAACCTAAAGACTCAAACTTAATTAAGCTTTGGGGAGTGCAATCAACAAATTGGACTCCTGATAGAATGGATCAGTCGAGACAAAAAACACTCCAGGTGCTATCAGCCATGGCTGAAGATTGTCATTTTTACTCTCTTGAAGGCCAATGAACAAATATCTGCTCACACTCAAACTCACCTGGGGCACATTCTTAACTTACCGTACCAGTGTCATCATGTGGCGGTTAAGAAACTTTCTCAGCTCAATCATGTCGCTGACTGTCTGGTTTGTCATCTTTGAACAGCAAGGGACTGTCTTTAATTACCAGCGCTCCGAGATGATTACCTACATCTTCCTCATCTCAATTTTGCAAAGTTTCATCTTAGCAACGTCACTCAATGGTCTGGCTGGCAACATCTACTCAGGTAACATTAGTTTTGAACTGCTTAAACCGGTCAATTTATTTGCCTACTTAGGCATTCAAGACGTCGCTGATAAAATTACGAATATTGTCTTTGTCTTGGGAGAGAGTTTCCTGCTTTATCTTATTTTTCAACCAGTTTTACAGCTGCCTAGTCTAGTTAACTCACTCATTTTCGTGGTGTGGATCGGTCTCGGCATCTTGCTCAACTTTTTCATCTCATTACTCTTTGGCGCCATAGGTTTTTGGAGCCCAGATGCTTGGGGACCAAAGTTTCTGTTTTTTATGTTAGTTGATCTTACTGCCGGGAAGCTGTACCCATTGGATATCCTGCCGGAATTTATTCAAAAAGCGGTTTATTTAACTCCCTTCCCCTATCTGTCTTATGCTCAGGTTCAGATCTTTTTAGAAAGACTCAGTCCTCAACAAATAATTTTAAATAGCTTGGCTTTAATTGGCTGGCTGATCATCTTAGGAACTATGACTATCATTATCTGGAGAAAGGGAATGCGCGACTACACTGCTGCTGGTCAATAAATTGGCCTATTGATACAAAATGAAACTATTTAAAAGATATTGGACCATCTGGACCATCACTGCCTTAAACGCCCTGCAGGTGGCTTTTGTAAATCGAGCCAGTAATGTTCTCTTTTTTATTGGCAAAACCATCCGTGTTTCAATGTCACTATTATTTCTCTTTTTAATTAGAGATCAAATTGCACATTTTAACCAGTACACCACCGATCAGGTGCTAATTTTTTATCTAACCTATCAATTTATTGATACTTTTTCTCAAATTTTTTACCGCGGTGTTTATGAGTTTAGGGAAAAAATCAGGACTGGCACGTTTGATTTTGACTTAGCTAAGCCGATCAGTCCGCTTTTTCGGGCCTTAACCGGCCAACCAGACATCAATGATGCTTTTTTCTTCATTCCAACGACTTTAGTTAGTATCTACATCGCCACTACGCTGCAGATTTCGGTGTCTTTGTCATCTGTGTTGTGGTATTTGGTCTTACTGGCAAATGCGTTTTTAATTGCCACTGCTCTTCATATTATAGTTTTAGTAGTGGGAGTGCTGACAACTGAGGTAGAAGGTGTGATTTGGATGTATCGAGATTTAATGAGATTAGGCAGATTTCCCGTCTCAATTTATTTAGAACCGATGAGATTAGCTTTGTTTTTTATCATCCCAGTGGGCATGATGATCACCATCCCGGCTGAGGTTTTACTTAATCTAGAACCAACCTATAGCGCTGGCTTAGCCATGGTTATCGGTGTAGGCATATTAACGGCCAGCCTATGGCTGTGGCGATGGAGTCTTAAACATTACTCTAGCGCCAGCAGTTAATTTCACTGCTGTCTGAATCAAAAAACCAAAGTTAGAGAAGTTTACCGTTTTGGAGACTGCCGTTTGGCTCGAGCTCGACCACCGCGGCCTGGCTTTCGAGTTTCTTTCAGTCTGTCATCTCTAGTAAGCATGCCTTCTGCCTTCAAAAATGGCTTAAAAGAAGGATCAAACTCGACTAATGCTCTGGAGATACCATGCACTACTGCGTCTAATTGAGCTTTAATACCAGATCCATCAACCATGGCAGTGACTGAAAATTTGTCTTTCGTACCAGTTAATTCAAAAGGCTTTTGAAAGATTTTAACGGCTAAAGGAATACCTTTAAAGTAATCTGTAGCTAACTGATCATTAACGATATATTGAGCATCTTTAGTTTCATAAATCCGCACTCGAGCCGAGGCCACTTTGCGCCGGCCGACAGCCTCCACATATGTACCTTTAGGAGTTTCATACTTCTTCTGCTCAGTCTGCTGTGTCTGCAGCTGATGCTGCTGGCGCTGAGCTCGTTTAATGATTTTTTGTGGTTTAACTTTTTTGGTAATTTTTTTTGCCATAGCTTATTTATCCTCTACATTAATGCCTAATTGAGACTGATGAGGGTGTTCACTGCCGGGGTAGACTTTAAGTCTAGCCATCCGAGGATCACGCAGTCTGTTATCAGGCAGCATATTGTAAACTGCTCTTTCAATTACTTTTTCGGGATGTTTCTCGATCATTACAGCAAACGGCACTTCAGTCAAACCACCGGGCCGCTGGGAAACTCGCCGATAAACTTTCTGTTGGGGTTTATTTCTAGTCAGGGCGACTTTTTTGGCATTTATCACCACCACGAAATCTCCGCCATCAATATGAGGAGTAAAAGTTGGCTTGTGTTTGCCCATGAGCAGCTGAGCAATCTCAGTCGCAGTACGGCCTAAGATTTTATTATCAACATCAATCAAGTGCCACTGGCGCTCAATATCGGCTGATTTCTGCATGAAGGTGTTCATCTTTTTCATAAAACTTTACTTTGCTTTCGATTTACTAGCTGTTTTGCCTTTGGCCTTACTTTTGGCGGCTGGCTTGGCCTTGGCAGCGGCTTTGCTTTTGGCAGCTGTTTTGCTTTTGGCGGCTGGCTTAACCTTGGCCTCAACTTTGGCAGTAGCAGCTTTTTTAGCAGGCGCTGCTTTTTCAGCGCTGGCTGGTTTAGCTAAACTGCCTAGCTCTGCTGGTTTGTTAATTAACTCCAGCTTAACCAATTCCGTATTATCACCTCGACGACGACCCACATAGGTAATTCTGGTAAAACCTGATTTACGCGCAGGGTAGGCTGGGGCAATTTTGTCAACTAAAGTGTTCACCACATCCCGCTTACCAAAAAAAGAGTGCAGCTGACGACGGGCTGCCAAACTGCCTTCTTGAGCAGTATTAATTAGCTTGTCTGCCCAACGCTGAAACTCTTTTGCCTTAGTTTTAGTAGTCTGAATCTCACCATGTTCTACCAAATTACGTACACCATTTCTAATCATGGCTTTACGATGATTGGTATCACGGCTAAAGATAGTTTTGTTAACGCGATGTCTCATATCAATTACTCCTCAGAAAGCTTAACGCCTTTCTTCTCCAGAGCTTCTTCAATTATTTCCACACTCTTCTCACCCAAGTTCTTGACCTTGGTAATAGTGGCGCGGGGAGTGCTGATTAAGTCACCCACCGACTTGAATCCACCCTTGCGGAGAGCGTTGGCAATTCTGGTTGGCAGCTCCAACTCTTCTACGGTTAATCTTAAAGTTTCGGCTTCTTCTGGAGTTAAATCAGGACCAATATCTTCTGGCTCTGGTAAGACTGGCTCAAAGATTTGCTTGAACTGACGGTGCAAAATGCGAGCAGCATGTTCAACTGCTTCTAAAGCACTCATGGTACCATCAGTCTCAATCTCCATCACAATTTTGTCATAGTCAGTGCGACGACCAACCCGAGTCTGTTCCACATCATAAGAAACCTTAATGACTGGAGAGAATAAGGCATCAACGGGAATTTCCCCAATTAACTCAGCTTTTCTGTCTTGAGCGACATCATAGCCAATCCCATTCTCAACTGTGGCTTCTAATTTCAGTTTTTTACCTTTAGCTAAAGTGGCCAGATGTAATTCTGGATTAGAAATTTCTAAAGCCGACTCTGGCTCTAAATCGGCTGCAGTTACTTCAGCGGGACCAGTCACATCTAAGAAAATTTTCGCTTTCTCTTCTGTGGTGCTGGATTTGACGCGGACTTGTTTTAAATTTAAGATCAGCTCCACCACATCTTCAGCCATACCCTCTAAAGTGGTGTACTGATGATCAACTCCATCAATTTTTACCATAGTGATGGCACTACCTGGTAATGAGGTCAGTAAAACTCTTCTTAAAGCGTTACCAATGGTATGACCATAGCCTTGTTCTAGCGGCTCGATCTCGATGGTAGCAGTGTTACCTTCAGTTTTGGTCTCAGTCACTTCAAAGACTGGGTTCATGACTGGGTAGTCAGTTAAGTTTTGCATTGTTATTTCTCCTTGTTTCACCCCCCGCGTGAGCGGAGTCTGTTTTCCTGGTTAATACTTTTAATACTCCTAATAAATAATTTTACCGACTGTAGTACTCAACCACGAGCTGCTCGTCGATTCTTTCATTAATATCTTCTCTAACTGGCAGCCGGCTCACTTGAGCAGCGGGGCCTTTTTTATCTAGCCAAGCCACCGTGGAACCAGTCTCTTCAGCCAATAATTCCTTCACATAAGGAATTTTGGTGGAGCGATCACGGATGCTGATCACATCTCCGACTTTAACTTCATAAGAAGGAATGTTCATCTTACGACCGTTAACTTGGACATGAGAGTGAGAAACTAATTGTCTAGCTGCAGCCCGAGTGGGAGCCCAAGCTAACCGATAAACCACATTATCCAGTCTACGCTCTAATAAACTTAATAAAGCTGAGCCCGTCGCGGTTGGATTTTTGCTAGCTTCACTATAAAGTTTTTGTAATTTCTTCTCCAAAATCCCATACAAATACTTCAGCTTCTGCTTTTCCTGCAGCTGAGTACCGTAGTCAGATAAACGACGACGGCCGCGATGACCATGCTGACCTGGTCTGACCATCAATCTGCGTGCTACCTTGAGCGAGTTGGTCTTTAAGCCCAAGTCTTCTGAGACTTTACGAGCTAATTTAGTTTTGGGTCCGGTATATCTTGCCATAGTTTGTTCTAAAATCTTTTCAATTAATATTAACGATTATGTTTCGGTTTTCTTGATTTGGTGCCATTGTGAGGCACGGGTGTCATATCAGCGATCATGCCAAGTTTGATCCGCTGGGCTCGAATTACTCTTAAAGCCACATCTCTGCCTGGACCTGGGCCCTTGATGTAAAGATCTAGCTCTCTCATTCCAAACTGCTTAGCTTTATTGATGGCATTCTCAACGGTAATGGTAGCAGCATAAGGAGTCGACTTGCGAGAACCAGAAAAACCTGACTCACCAGTTGATGCCCAAGCCAAAACATTGCCCTCTTTATCAGTAATGCTGACTAAAGTGCTGTTAAAAGTCGCCGTAACATACATTCTGCCCTCAGGAACTTGTTTGGAAATCTTTTTGGTGGGAGCTTTTTTAGTTGGTTTTGCCATAGTCTAATTATTTTCTTTCAATTACGCTTATGCCTCTTTGGCTTGTGAGCCAACTGTCTTCCGCTTACCGCGCAAAGTTCGCGCATTAGTTCTAGTTCGCTGACCTCTGGTCGGCAGATTAAAACGGTGTCGGCCGCCTCGATAGGAGCTAATTCTCTTTAATCGCTCAATATTATCACGAACAACTCGGCGCAAATTACCGCCGATAGTGTATTTTTCCAGCTGTTTAGCAATTCGATTAATCTCATCACCAGAAAGGTCTCTAGCTCTTTTTTCGGCATCAATTTGAGCTAATTTGACAATTTCATCAGCTCGCTGCGGGCCAACACCATAAATGTATCTTAAGGAATAAGAGATCTTTTTTTCATCTGGAATGTCAAAACCGGCAATACGTGGCATAAATATTTATCCTTGTCTTTGTTTGTGTCTAGGATTTACTTTACAAATCACCCGCACTACACCCTGACGACGGACGATCTTGCAGTCCTTACAGCGTTTTTTGACAGATGATTTAACTTTCATAATTACCTTTTGTCCTTCAAACAGGGCATAACTATACCTCATACTTCTAAATCAGAAAAGTACTAATTTGACTGCGAAGTAGTTTTGATTGTTCTATAGGTTATTTTACATTTTCCGAGGTCATATTTAGAGACATAACCTTTGATTTGATCACCAGGCATAACTCTAATTCGATAGAGCCTCATTTTGCCAGCCAAAGTACCCAAGAGCTCTTTGCCCACCAAAGCTTCAATGGGAGCCTGGGTGACTCTCACTTTAAACATCGTGTTAGGCAAACACTGCTCAATCTCACCTTCAATCTCAATTCGGTCCGGACTGACTGTCTGAGTCTCGGTTTGATCGACCTGGCGCTTGGCCTTAGCTGCTCGTTTATGATCTTGTACTTTTCCCATAATAGTTAATTATCTGTAACTGGTACAGAACGTATATTATACCAAATTATACATCTGGTGTCATGGCTTGAAGTAAAAAGGCTGTTTTTTTATTGAGCGACGGTTTTACGCTACTTCTGGCAGATTCAAGCCCGCCATTATGCTCTCAAACACACCATCAACATCTTGCTCGCCATCCACAGTTAAAAGTTTGCCCTCAGCGGCAAAATAATCAATCACTGGTTTGGTCTCTTGATGGAAGAGTTGAATTCGTTTTCTGATGGCCATTAAAGTCTCATCTTCGCGCTCAGACTCTCTGCCAGACAATCGCCATAAAGCTTCTTTATCAGAAACTTCCAGGAAAATGACTTTATCAATGCCATTATGGAATTTTTTTGCCTGATTAACAGTTCTAGGGAAACCATCCAGAATATAGCCTTCCTGGTACTCTGGCTTGGACAGGTAGCCTTCGATGATCTCTAAGACGGTTTTATCGGGAACCAGCTGGCCAGAAGCTAAAATTTCTTTGATCCAGCGGTTTTCTTTTGACATCTGCCGAAAAATATGACCGGAAGATAGATAAGGAACTTGTAAAGCTTTGGAGAGTAGATTGCCTTGGGTGGATTTTCCAGCTCCCTGGATTCCAATCAAAATAAGTTTCATAAACGCTCCCCTGTTGTTTACTATGACCTAGGTAATATACCTTTTTTTATCGATAATTCAAGAAGAAAAATGCGGCTACAGCTGATGGCAATTGCAGCTAAATCCTTAGCGGATGTATCGTTCATAGTTTTGGCCGACAAGTAGCGCTTCGACCTGTTTTGACGTTTCTAAAATGACCGAGACAACAATTAAAATGGAAGTTCCACCAATCGCTAGGTTGCCAACTCCAGTAAAGAGCTGAGCAAATGAAGGAGTCAAGGCAATGAAACCTAGGAAAATCGCTCCAGCCAAGCTAATTCTGGTCACAATATATTCCAGGAACTTCTTCGTGGGACTGCCAGGTCTAATACCAGGGACAAAAGCACCGCTCTTCTTCAGTTCACCGGACATCTCTTCAGCATTAAAGAATAACAAAGCTGAGAAAAAGGTGAAGCTAAAGACCAGCAAGAAATAAAAGATCATGTAAGGGGCAGAGGTGGGATTGGCCCAAATGGCGAGCACCTGACCAATCTGTACCAGCTGTGCATTGCCAGCAGAGATTAAAATTCTTGATAAGAAAGAGGGTAGCATCATGATCGATACCGCAAAAATAATCGGCATCACCCCAGCCACATTAACCCTAATCGGCAAGTGAGTGGTCTGGCCGCCATAGACACGACTGCCACGAGCCCGTCGCGCATATTGAATGTTCACTTTTCTAACGGCTTCATTCATGAAGACAATTAAGGCAATCATCGCTAAACCGACCACTCCAAAAGTCAGCATAGTTGCTGTTTGCTGTGAGCTTGATGATGCCGCGGTTTGCGCAAACGCTAGGGGGAATTGGCTGACAATACCACCTAATAAAATCATGGAGATGCCATTGCCAATACCATATTCTGAGATTAATTCACCCAGCCACATAATGATCATGGCACCAGCTACTAAGCTGGTGATTAAGCCAACTAAAGCAATTGGATTACCCATATCGATGAGATTTTGTGAGTTAAGTAAGGCAATGACCGAGACACTCTGCACCACCGCCAGCGGAACCGATAATAACCGCGTATATTGATTAACACGCTCCTTACCTGATTCACCTTCTTTCTGCATCTCTTTTAACTGCGGAAAGACCATGCTAGCCAGCTGCATCACGATCGAAGCAGTAATGTAGGGATTAATACCCACCGCAGCTATGGAGAAATTGGCTAAAGTTCCCCCAGAGAAAATATTAAGCATGTTTAAAAACTGACTGGAAGCAAAAATAGCCTGCAGTTGACCAATATTAACTCCTGGCACCGGAATGTGGGCTAAAAATCGGTAAACAAGAAAAATTCCCAAGGTAAATAGTATTTTTCGGCGTAAGTCACGCGTCGCGAAAATTCGATTGATCAGATTAAAGAATTGCTGCATATCGGCAGTACTTATCTTAACTTAATTTACTTAACAGAACCACCTGCTTTTTCAATCTCTTGACGTGCGCCAGCGGTAACACCAATGCCTTCCACTGTGACCTTGCGAGAAATTGTGCCGGATTTAATAATCTTGGCTTTCTTGAATCGGCTATCAATGATTTTAGCCTCAATTAAAGCTGCTAAAGTGACTACTTCCATATCAAGATTGTTTAGCTCTGACAAGGTTAGCTGAGCAGTGGGATTAACCACATTAAAGCGACCCTTACCTCTTAACATCGGCAAACGTCTGACTAATGGCAGCTGACCGCCTTCAAACCATAAAGGCGTCTTAGATCCTCCACGAGAGCCCTGGCCTTTGGTACCGTGACCTGCAGTATGACCACCCTTACCTGAGCCATAACCTCGACCGACTCTTTTTTTAGAATTTTCTTTAATGCTAGCGAGTTGATTTAAAATTGACATAGTTATTTCTTAGCTGGTGCTTTCTGCTGAGCTGGCTTGGTTGATTTGGTTTCAGCCTCGGCAGCTTCTTCTGACTTCTTTTTAGCCTGCTCTTGCAGCTCCTGCTCCTTAGCTTTTTCTTCTTTCTCTACATCTGCCACTGACTTTAAAGTAATTCCTTTAATTTTCACTAAATCGGCAATTTCCTTTAAAGCGGTAAAAGTTGCATAAGCATTACTGGCTTTATTATTCGTTCCCAAAATTTTGCTGGAAATATCTCTAATCCCAGCTGCTTCCACCACGGCTCTAACTGGTCCGCCAGCAATCACTCCTGTTCCGCGAGGGGCTGGTTTTAAAATAATTTGAGCTGCACCTTGATTGACATTGACACTAAAAGGAACAGTAGTGCCATCAATTGGAACCTGAATCATCCTTTTCTTAGCTTTTTTAACACCCTTGCGAATAGCAGAAACTACATCGGGAGCTTTACCCTTAGCCACTCCAACCTTACCTTTTTTATCACCCACTACCATCACTACAGAAAAACCAAAGGTATTACCACCCTTAGTCTTTTTAGACACGCGAGCAACTTGGATGACCTTTTCTTCGAATTCTTTATTAACAGGTTGAGCCATATGATCCTTTACTAAAATTTCAAGCCAGCTGCTCTTAAGGCATTGGCCACTGCTTTGACCCGACCGTGATATCGATAGGAACCGCGGTCAAAAACTAAACTTTTAATCTTTTTACTTTTCAGTTGTTCAGCTACTTCTTGAGCAGATTTTATCGCCCGCTCAGTTTTAGTGCCAACTCGATCTTTTAGAGTAATGTCACTGGCGGCTGCCACTGTTTCACCTTTTTCATCATTGATTGCCTGTAAGTAGGTGTAATGATTGGAGCGATAGACTGTTAGCCTCGGCCGCTTAGCAGTACCAAAGAGCTTACTGCGCACTCGGCTTTTTCTCTTGTCGACTGGTGATTGATGATGATTAATGTTTGCCATAACGAATTTCTATTTAAGCAGCGGTCGTCTTGCCCTGTTTTCTTCTCACTACTTCGTCTTCATATCTAATACCCTTACCCTTATAAGGCTCAGGAGGTTTGATCGCTCTGATTTCAGCAGCCACTTGACCAACTTGCTGTTTATCGATGCCTTCAATCACGATCGTGTCGTTTCCTTCAACTTTAATGCTAATACCAGCTGGTGCGGGGTATTCCACATCATGAGAATAACCAACTTGTAAGTTCACCCCAGTTCCTTTGGCTTGCACCCGGTAACCCGTTCCCACCATCTTCAAGGTCTTTTTAAAACCCTCAGATACACCAAGTACTTGATTGTGAATCAAGCTGCGGATGAGGCCATGATTAGCTTTAGTCTGTTTTTCTTCATTGGCCCGAGATACGGTCACCTCCTGATCTTTAACTTCAACTTTAACACCTGGTAAGACCACCACGCTCAGCTCACCCTTGGGTCCTTTAACCAGAATCTGTTCATCTGATACTGCAACTGAAACTTGATCTGGAATGCTAATGGGTCTGCGGCCTATTTTTGACATATTTACCAAATCTGACACAGGATTTCACCGCCGACGTTATTCTGTCGAGCGACCTGTCCTGTTACGACTCCTTTGTTGGTACTAACAATCGTAATTCCGTATCCACCGAGAGCTTCGGGAATTTCATTGACGGAAGCATATAATCTTCTGCCTGGTTTAGAAATTCTCTTTACCTCAGTGATAGCTGGCAAGCTGCCGACATAGCGCAGCACCAGTTTAATTTCATTTTGAGGTGCTTTTTCAATTACCTCGACTCGCTCGACATACTTATTTTCTTCAAGAACCTGCGCGATAGCTAGCTTCATTTTAGAATGTGGCATCACCACTTCTTTATGCCCAGCCATGTGCGCATTTTTGATTCTGATCAGCATGTCTGCTATTGGATCATTACTCATGCTTAATTACCTACTTGCTTTTACTACGCCTGGGAGTTCGCCTTTATTGGCTAACTCACGGAACGTGATTCTACTTAATCCGAAGTAACTCATGTAACCTCTAGGACGACCTGTGATTTTACACCGATTCTTACCCCTAGTCGAGACGCGATTTTCTTTGCGCTGATCTTGCTGCAAGAAATTTTCCTCGTACTGAGCTCTTTTCTGCTTTAATTTATTTGATTTGACAATCTTTGATGTTTTAGCCATATTTACTTCTCCTCTTTCTTAAAGGGCATGCCCAACAGTTCCAGTAATCTAAAGGCTGGCTGATTTTCATCAGCATCAGTCACGATCACCACTTGCAAGCCCCTCACTTGATCAATTTTATCGTAATCAATTTCAGGAAAAACAATCTGTTCTTCTAATCCTAAGCTGTAGTTGCCATTGCCATCGAAAGCAGTTCTTGAGACACCTTGGAAGTCTTTAACCCGAGGCAGAGTAATGGAAATAAGTTTGTCTAAAAACTCCCACATTCGCTGTCCTCTTAAAGTCACCATCGCTCCCACTGGATCACCTTCTCTTAACGTAAAGCCGGCAATAGATTGCCGAGCAGTTGTCACCATTGGCTTTTGGCCAGCAATAATCTTAAACTGCTCCACAATGTTGTCCATCTTCTGCCAGCGAGCGCGAGCTTCTTTGGGTTCAGTCACGCCAACATTGAGCACAATCTTGCGAATTCGCGGCACAGCAAATACTGAGCTCTGGTTGAATTCTTTTTTCAACTGCGGCACCACTTCCTGCTGGTATTTTTTTTGCAAACGATTCATATATTTTTATTTTTTCTGATTATTTTTTTTAGCAGCTGTTTTTGGTTCTGGCACAGCTTGACCAGATTTTTTAAAGACTCTAGTTTTAGTACCATCTTTAGCCACTTGATAGCCAATCCGATCCGGTTCACCGGCTTCGTTTAAAATGGCAATCTTGGCAGTAGGCAATGGCCGCTCTAAAGTCACTTTATCACCCGAGCGCTCTCCTTGTGGACGAACGTGCTTGGTGTAAAGATTCAGACCTTTAACTACCACTCGGTCAAGCTGAGGGATAACGCGCACAATTTCGCTCTTTTTACCCTTGTCTTTACCAGCTGTGACTAGAACTTGATCGCCTGCTTTAAATTTCATAGTTATAGTACCTCCGGAGCTAAACTGGCTACCCGGTTGTATCCCTGGTCTTTAACTTCTCGAGCGATTGGTCCAAAAACTCTGGTGCCAATCGGATCGAGATTATTGCGGGATTGAACCACCACCGCTGCATTGTTATCAAATCGAACATATTCACCATTGGGGCGGCGCTTCTCTTTTCTGGTTCTCACAATCACTGCCCGCACAATTTCACCCTTTTTTAGCTGACCCTGAGGCTGTGCTTCAATGACTGAAGCACTCACCATATCGCCAACATAGCCAAAACGTCGCTTGGATCCACCATAAACCTGAATCACTCGCAGCTTTTTAGCTCCGCTGTTATCAGCCACATCTAGTGTTGATCTTAACTGTATCATACTATTTTTCTATTTTTTCAATAACTCTAAAACGCTTGGTTTTGCTTAAAGGTCGAGATTCTTCAATCACTACCTCATCACCTAAAGCTAACTCAAGATTTTCATAATGACAGGCATAATTTTTACCGCGGCTAACCCGTTTCTGGTATAAAGGATGCTGCCATTGTCGATTTACTTCTACCCGCGCTGTCTTTTCAGTAGCGAGTGAGGTCACGGTGCCATGTAACTGTTTTTTTGACATACTTATGCTTCCTGACTGCCTTCTGCCTCAGCAGGAGCAGCTGCCTGCCCTTGTTTGATCTGCTGCACATACTCTTCTACTGCTGCTAATAACTCTTTTTCTCTCATGATAGTCTTGACCCGGGCAATGTCATCTCTTAATTTAGAAGGACTGCGCAGATCACTTAACTTATTTACTTTCAACTCTAGCTTGGCTTTCGCCCACTGCTGATTTAACTCAACTAACTGCTCCTGCAGCTCAGCGAGAGTTTTTTCGTGTAGTAAGTTAATATCGTTTCGTTTCATGTTTTATTTCTCAATAATCTGTGTTCTAACTGACAGTTTGTGAGAGGCTTTTCTCAAAGCTTCTCGGCCCATTTCATCTGGCACTCCGCCTAATTCGATTAAAACTGTTCCTGGCAGGACCACGGCCACATAGCGGTCAACATCGCCCTTACCTGAACCCATCTTCACCCCCACGGGTTTGCTGGTAACTGGTTTATCTGGAAAAATTCTAATCCAGTACTTACCAGTTCTCTTAGTCATGTAAGTAATCTTTTTCCGGGCGGCTTCAATCTGCCGAGATTAGAAACAACATCGAGTTTTATCATTTAATCCCATGTCACCAAAAGAAATCTGGTTGACACTCTGGGCATTTCCGGCCATCTTTCCCCGAAACTGCTTGCGAAACTTTGTTTTTTTCGGTTGCAACATAATGACCTTTAGATTTCTTCTTCTCCCTTATAAATCCATACTTTAATGCCGACATAACCAGACCGGGTATTGGCGGCTTCATGATAGTAATCAATATTCGCTCTCAAAGTCTGAGTGGGAATACTGCCTTCATAATACTTTTCAGTCCGACCAATTTCCGCTCCACCGATTCTACCGGAAAGCTGGATTTTAACACCTTTTGCGCCAGCTTGCATCACCCTTTCCAAAGCCTGGCTGACAGCCCGACGGTGAGGGTAACGTGAAGCTAGCTGCTGAGAAATTCTCTCAGCGACTAATTTAGCACTTAAATTAGCATCTTTAACTTCATTAACTTGTAAATCAATTTGAACTTTATCTCGAGTGGTTTTAGAAACATTCAGTAGCTTCTCCACATCTTTTCTGATTTCTTCTAAATTGACACCACCGCGGCCAATCACCACACCTGGTCTGGCAACTGTTAAGACAATTCGAATCTTTTTTAAAGATCGCTCAATATTAATCTCAGCCATTCCAGCATTAGCTAACTTCTCATCCAGATATTCTCGCAGCCTGAAATCTTCAATTACTCGGTCTGAATAATCAGCTTTATCCGCATACCAGCGGGACTTCCAGCTGAAAGTTGTTCCTAAACGAAAGCCGGTGGGGTGTACTTTTTGTCCCATAAATTATTTCTTCTCGCTACTTTTTTTAACTTTTTTAGCTGCTGTTTTCTTAGCGGCTGGCTTAGCCTCTGCCTTAGCTGGCTTCTTATCGACTGGCTTAGCCTCTGCTTTAACTGGTTTCTTAGCTTCAGCTTTCTTCTCTTCAGCCTGCTTAGTTTCTAACTCAATTTTAACGTGACAGGTGCGCTTCATGATTTCATGAGCTCGACCGCGGCTAACTGCATTCCAACGCTTGTAGGTTGCTCCTGGAGTAACCTCAATACTCTTAATCGCCAGCTGATCAAAAGGCAACTGATGATTATTCATGGCGTTAGCAATGGCCTGCTTCATCACTTTTAAGATGACCAAGCTCGCTTTACGCTCAATGACAGCGAGCTGACGCAAGGCTGTTTCCAGTTCCAGGTCTTTGACTTGATTAGCCACTAACCTGACCTTTCTGGGTGACTGCCGCACGTTTTTTTGTAATGCAATTAATTTCATTTTCACCTTAGGTCTTAGTAAGTGTTCTCTTTACCATGCGGCCATGACCACGGAAGTTGCGAGTAATCGCAAACTCACCTAGCTTATGACCCACCATCGCTTCGCTACAAAATACTTCTTTAAAATCTTTGCCGCTATGAACTAAAAAGGTGTGACCCACAAATTCAGGCGCCACTGTGCAGTCTCTAGCCCAGGTTTTAATCGGGCTTTTATCACCCTTTTCCTTCTGCTGCATCACTTTTTTAAGCAGTTTCGGATCGATGTATGGTCCTTTTTTACTTGATCTTGACATAATATCAATTACCTTTGTTACGCTTTCTTTCTTCTATCCTGAACGCGATAAACTTATTGGTTTTTCGTTTACTTCTAGTCTTATTACCTCGAGCTGGTTTACCCCATGGGGTCTTCGGATACTTCATACCAACTCCGGATCTGCCCTCACCACCTCCATGAGGATGGCTGCCTGGATGCTGAGCAGTACCACGGACTGTGGGCCGAATACCCATTAACCGCTTCCGACCAGCTTTGCCGATCTTGCGATTTTTCCAATCGGAGTTTCCAACTTGGCCAATTGTAGCGTAGCACTTGAGGTTTATCAATCGAAGTTCTTTAGAAGGCATCTGGATCGTAGCATATTTACCTTCTTTTGATTGCAGGTAAGCCGCAGTCCCAGCACCCCTGACTAACTGAGCGCCCTTGCCTGGTCTCATCTCAATGTTGTGCACGGGAATACCAATCGGGATGTTTTGTAACGGCATGGCATTGCCATCAATCACTTCAACTTTTTCACCAGCAATCACGGTCTGATCAACTTGTAAGTTAGTCGGAGCCACGATGTATCGTTTTTCACCATCAGCATAAATAATTAAAGCAATGTTGGCGCTGCGCATGGGATCATACTCAATCCGCTCCACCCGGCCTGGAATATCGTGTTTATCACGTTTCCAGTCAATAATTCGCATCTTTTTCTTCACCCCACCGCCACGATGTCTGACAGTAATCCGGCCTTTAGCACCTCGACCCTGGCGTTTCTTGTGGCCTTTAGCTACTAAAGATTTTTCCGGCTCACCTTTATAGAGATCAGAGCGATCAGTGTTAACCTGGTGTCTTCTACCGCTAGTGGTTGGTTTTTGTTTCTTTAGCATATTTACTCGCTGTAAACATCAAATAACTCAATACTTTCACCATCTTTAATTTTAATTAAAGCTTTTTTCTTCCGGCCAATGCTCTTTTCTAAGCGGCGGCGGCCGGTTTTAGCTGTCTGCGCATTGCGGACAGTGGTGTTAACACTCTCAACTGTCACCCCATAAAGAGCTTCAATTGCTTCTTTAATCTGGTGCTTGTTAGCTAAGGGCTCAACTTCAAATGTGTAAACATTTTGTGAGTTAGCTAAGCTCAGACTTTTTTCGGTGATAATTGGTTGTTTAATGATGTGCGGATTCATGATAATTCTTTACTGACTCTGCTTAGTACTAATACTGCCGCTGAGTCTGGCTTCTAACTCCTTAACTGCGTCGCTAGTGAAGATAATTTTGTCTGCAAAAGCAACCTCGTAGGCATTAAGATGAGTTACTTTAGTCAGCAACACATTTTCAATATTGCGTAAGCTGCGAAATGCTTCATCTGAATACTGAGTCATTACTACTAAAACTTTTTCATTTTCAGCTGATATTTTATTTAAAAAGGCTGCGGCATCTTTAGTTTTGCCTGACAGATCTTGTAAACCATCAGACACTGCAATTTGATCTTGCTGAGCACTTAAAGCACTAATTAAAGCTTGATGCTTAATGCGCTGAGTCAGCTTCTTTGACCAATTCTCTAGCCCAGTTGGACCATGAGCCACACCACCGCCAACAAAAATATTGGCGTTTCTAGAACCGTGTCGAGCATTACCAGTTCCTTTTTGTTTAAACCATTTTTTCTTGGTTCGGGCAACATTAGATCTGGTTTTAACTTTACTGGTACCTTGACGCTGATTTGATAAATAAACGCGAATGGCTTGAGCCAGGATCTGTTCATTCACTGGCGCATCAAAAATAGCCTCGTTTACGGTGAGAGGAGTTTTGCTGACGTTGCCGGTTTTTGTGTACGTGGTTAAATTCATCTTCAACTGCCTTTATTGATTGCTGCTCTCTTCTGCTGGCGTCTCTACTGGTGTCTCTGCAGGTGCCTCCGTGGGCTTTTCTTCTGGGAGTCCAGAAGCGGCTCGATCTAAAGCAACTTCTTTTTTACGTCCGGTCTTAGTAATTTTAATAATGGATTTTAAATGTCCTGGAACTGGACCGCTCAACCAAACTTCACCTGATTCTTGATCGAGATGAAGAACGGTTAAGTTGCGAATAGTTTTATTATCAACCCCATAATGACCAGCCATCTTCATTCCTGGCCAAACTCTACCTGGATCAGTTCCCGCTCCAATTGAACCCGGAGCTCTTAATCGATCAGATTGACCGTGAGTTCGAGGTCCACCGGCAAAACCATGGCGTTTAACCACACCGGCAAAACCGCGGCCTTTGGTGACGCCTTGCACAGCTACTACATCGCCAACTTCTAATACATTGGCTAAAGAAATCGTCTCGCCGACTTTAAGTTGATCTAAATTTTCCTCTTCACCTAACTCATCTAAAATAACTCTTACACCCTTAATTTGCTTCACACCTTCAGAAAAACCACTCTGTTGCAGTCTGCTTCGGAGTGGTTTTGACATGTTTTTGAGCTTCTTGTCACCGTAGCCAATCTCGAAAATAGCTACGTTTTGCTGCTTAGTTTGATCTTGTTTATTAATAACTGAAGTTTCAAGTTTATTAACTATCAAATTATGACCAACATGACATTTGGTCACAGCCAACCTCTTCCCGGTCGTAGACCAGGCTTGGGTCATATCTAATTTGGTAGCAAAAACCGTTTTTAACATAATCTCTCAGACAGTGTTGATAAATTGTTCTCAATACAGTCATTCTTTCTTATTGTTACATCTTGATCTGGATGTCTACACCAGCAGGCAATTCCAGATGCATTAACGAGTCAATGGTTTTACTCGTCGGATTGACAATATCGATCAATCGCTTGTGAGTTCTAATAACAAAGGTCTCTTGAGCATCTTTATCAGTGTGCGGGGATATCAAGACTGTAAACCACTTCCGATGAGTCGGTAGTGGGATTGGTCCTTTCACCCTAGCCCCTGTAGAAAGAGCTGTTTCTAAGATTTTGCGTCCAGCTTCATCAATCACCCGATGGTCATATGATTTTAACCGGACTCTAATCTTGTATGAGTCTTGATTTTCAGAACTCTTTGCCATATTTGTTTTCTAGTCTTTGTTAAACAACAAGGCGAGATTATATCTGGTTTTCGCCTGGTTGTACAGAGCTTCTTATTGTAACAAACTTTCTCTGAAATGAAAACCCCGCCTAAGCGGGGTTTTCACTAAATTCTATACTAATTTACTTTACAATTTTAGTAATTGCACCGGCACCGATGGTGTGACCACCCTCACGGATGGCAAACCTTAAGCCTTCGCGCATAGCTACTGGGACGATTAACTTGACGCTCATCTTAGCATTATCGCCAGGCATGACCATCTCAACGCCCTCTGGCAGACCGATCTCACCAGTTACAACAGTAGTTCTGATGTAGAACTGAGGTCGATAACCAGTGAAAAATGGCTTGTGACGGCCACCCTCTTCTTTGGTTAAGATATAAACTTCAGCCTCGAACTCAGTATGAGGTTGGGTGGAGCCTGGTTTGGCCAAAACTTGACCGCGCTCAACGTCTTCTTTTCCAATACCTCTTAAGAGAATACCGACGTTGTCGCCTGCCTGACCTTGATCAAGCATCTTGCGGAACATTTCCACACCAGTGACAGTTGATTTCTTGGTGTCTCTAATACCAACAATCTCAATTTCTTCACCAACCTTAACCACACCGGAATCAATTCTGCCAGTCACGACTGTACCACGACCCTTGATGGAGAAAACATCTTCCACCGCCATTAAGAATGGCTTATCAAGCTCACGGACAGGCTCAGGAATGTATGAATCAACGGTGTTCATCAATTCCATGATTTGATCACTAGCAGCAGCATCGCCTTCCAAAGCTTTTAAGGCACTGACGCGGACAATTGGTGCCTCATCGCCATCAAAACCATTTTTGGTTAAGAGTTCGCGCACCTCCATCTCGACCAGGTCAAGCAGTTCGGCATCATCAACCATGTCAGTTTTATTTAAGGCTACGATAATTTTTGGCACGTTCACCTGCTTGGCTAAGAGGATATGCTCTCTGGTTTGAGGCATAGGTCCATCATTAGCAGCCACCACTAAAATTGCACCATCCATCTGAGCGGCACCGGTGATCATATTTTTGACATAGTCAGCGTGACCTGGAGCATCAATATGAGCATAGTGACGAGCCTCAGTCTCATACTCAATATGAGAAATGTTGATGGTCACACCACGAGTTGCCTCTTCAGGAGCATTGTCAATGTCTTTGTATTGCAAAGGCTTGTTGATGTCACTTGGTATCTTTTGAGCCAATGTTTGAGTAATAGCAGCAGTTAATGTGGTTTTGCCATGGTCAACGTGACCAATGGTGCCGATATTAACGTGCGGCTTAGTTCTTTGAAATTTTTTGCTGTCTTCAGCCATAAGGTCTCCTTTTATAAATAAATGTTTTTTGCTACTAATTTGAACTACGAAATTAAATACTCCTGCTTAGCCCCGAGGCTCTCTTTCACTAATAATCTCTTGAGTAATGCTCGCTGGCACCTCATCATAATGGCTGGGCAGCAATACACTAGTAGCACGACCTTGAGTCATGCTCCTTAGAATTGTAACATAGCCTTGCATCTCAGCCAATGGCACTATACCCGTAATAATGACGACATTACCGCGATGATTGGTGCCTTGAATCTGGCCACGCCGGCTAGAAAGATCACCGATGATATCACCCATAAACTCTTCGGGTGTAGTCACTTCAATCTTCATGATTGGCTCTAACAAAACCGGATTAGCTTTATTAACAGCTTGTCTAATCGCTAAAGATCCAGCCATCTTAAAAGCTAACTCACTTGAGTCAACATCATGGTAAGAGCCATCATAAAGTGACACTGCTAAGTCGGTCATTGGGTAGCCAGCCAAGAAACCACGCTCCATGGACTCTTGGATACCCTTATCTACCGGCGTAATAAATTCACGAGGAATTGCACCACCGGTGATATCATTGCTGAACTCATAACCAGTACCTCGGTCTTTTGGCCAAATGCGGATTAGGGCATGACCATACTGACCACGTCCACCAGTTTGCTTGATGTACTTACCCTCACCCTCAGCCTCCTGTTTGATAGTTTCACGATAAGCAACTTGAGGCTTGCCAACATTAGCATCCACGCTAAACTCTCTTTTCATCCGGTCCACAATAATCTCCAAATGAAGTTCTCCCATACCGCCAATGATGGTTTGACCTGTTTCATGATCAACAGAGATAGAAAAGGTTGGATCTTCCTCTGACAGTTTTGCCAAAGCCATACCCATTTTTTCCTGGTCAGATTTAGTCTTCGGTTCAATTGCTAAAGAAATAACTGGATCTGCAAATGTAATTCGCTCCAACTCAATCGGATGAGCTTGATCACATAAGGTGTCACCAGTAGCAGTATTTTTTAAACCAATAATGGCCACAATCTCGCCCGCTTCACCGTAAGGAATTTCTTCTCGATCATTAGCATGCATCAGCAGCAAACGACCCACTCTTTCCTTTTGATCGGATGAGGAATTGTAAACATAACTGCCAGATTCAATTCTTCCAGAGTAAACCCGAGCGTAGGTTAATTTACCAACGTGAGGATCTGTCTGAATCTTAAAAGCTAAAGCAGCAAAAGGTTCAGATGGCTTTAAAGCTCTAACCACTTCCTGCTCTGGATCAGTAGGCAGATGACCAGTGATATGATCAATATCCATAGGAGAAGGCAGGTACTCAACCACCGCATCTAACAACGGCTGAATGCCGGTGTTCTTCAAAGAAGAACCAGCTAAAATTGGGACTAAATCATAGTTAATGACTGCTTTTCTCAACGCCACCTTCAGTTCTTCCACAGAGATCTCTTCCTCCATGAGGAATTTTTCCATTAAAGCTTCATCAGTTTCAGCAATTGATTCGACTAACTGCAACCGAAGCTCTTCCACTCGATCCTGATATTCTTCTGGAATATCCTTCACTTCCGGCTCTGTATCAGCAGCTCTATCTTTCCAAAAAAGGGCTTTTCTCTCGAGAAGCTGGATAACACCGGCAAATTTATCCTCTGCGCCCATTGGTAAAACCATCACCGCCGGTTTCACACCAAATTTTTCTTTGATGTCTTCAATGGTGGCAAAAAAGTCGGCACCTAATTTATCCATCTTATTAATAAAACAAATTCTAGGGACGTTGTACTTATCAGCTTGGCGCCAGACAGTTTCCGACTGAGACTGAACACCTTCTGAAGCATCCAAAACAGTTACTCCTCCGTCAAGAACCCGCAGAGAGCGTTCAACTTCAGCAGTGAAATCAACGTGACCAGGAGTATCGATAATATTTAACCGGTATTTTTCTTTAGGAAGATGAGAGTCAAAATAAGGAGTCCAAAAAGCAGTGGTTGCAGCGGACATAATGGTAATACCGCGCTCCTGCTCTTGTGACATCCAGTCCATGGTGGCTTGACCTTCATGGACCTCACCAATTTTATAAGTCCGGCCAGTATAGAACAAAATTCGTTCAGTGGTGGTCGTTTTACCAGCATCAATATGGGCAATAATGCCAATATTGCGTATTCGATCTAAGGGTAGTTGTCTGTTTTGAGTTTGTGACATGGGCAGCTTTCTTTACCAACGGAAATGACTAAATGCTTTATTTGCTTCCGCCATCCGATGAGAAGTATCGCGGCGGTTAATCGCACCTCCTGTTTCATTGAGAGCATCCAGCATCTCAGCAGCGAGCTTGTCTGCATAGGTGTGGAACTCACGATTAGGACGTTTGTTGGCTTCAATAACCAGCCATCGGACTGCTAAAGCAAAAGCTCTTCTGGGTTTAACCGGCACTGGCACTTGATAAGAAGCCCCACCAACACGGCGAGTTCTTACTTCCATGCGAGGTTGAATTTTCTCCATGACCTCTTCAAAAACTTCTAAAGCATCACGCTTGGTTTCTTGGGCCACTTTATCTAAAGCTTCATAAACCTGGGTTGCTGCCACAGATTTCTTACCATCGAGCATGGAGCGATTAATAACTTTAGCTAATTTAACTGAACCATACTTGAGGTCTGGTTCGATATCTCTGGAGGGAAATCTTCTTGTTCTCATAACTTCTCACTTAACTTTTCTTAGCACCATATTTACTACGACTGGAGGCTCGACCACTGACGCCCTGAGAGTCATAGACACCGCGGACAATATGATACTTCACACCTGGCAAGTCTTTGACTCTGCCGCCTCTAACTAAAACAATGCTGTGTTCGGCCAAATTATGACCTTCTCCGGGAATGTAGGCGGTCACTTCCATTTTATTGGAGAGTCTGACACGAGCCACTTTCCGCAAGGCTGAGTTTGGTTTTTTCGGGGTCATGGTTTTGACCACAGTACACACACCGCGTTTTTGCGGGTTAGTGGTTTTAGTTGGTTGGTTTTTGATAGTGTTGAAACTGCGACGCAAAGCAGTGGACTTAATCTTGTCCGGCTTAGCTGATCGACCTTTTCGTACTAGTTGATTAATTGTTGGCATAATGAGTCAGTGATTGTAACACATCTTAATTTATACTTCTATCCTTGCTCTCTCTGGTGTGGTCGGTATTAAGCGGCCAATAATGACGTTTTCTTTCAAACCTTCCAGATAGTCTACTGCTCCCCTCACTGAAGCGTCGGTTAAAACACTCTTAGTGTGTTGGAATGAAGCTGCTGATAGCCAAGAACTGGTGTAAAGAGCAGATCTAGTAATACCGAGCAGCATGACTCTCGCTCCGGCAGGTTCACCACCGGAAGCCATGACGGATTCATTTTCCTCAATAAATCGACTCTGCTCCACAATCTCACCTGCTAAGAAATCAGTGTCACCGGCATCTTCAATCTTGACTTTATCACCCATCTTTTTGGCAATGACCTCAAAGTGTTTGTCATGAATCTTAATTCCTTGAGATTCATAAACATTTTGAGCTTGCTCCACAATGTGGTGCTGAGCTGCCAATAAGCCTTGAATTTGGAGTAGCTCATCCAGGTCAACACTGCCTGCTGTTAATCTGCTGCCCGCTGCGACTAAATCGCCGTCATCTACCAAGAGCGGCAGATTCGGGGAAACTCGATATGTGACTTCCTCTTTGGGTGATCCAATAGTAGTGATGGTTATCGCCACCTCTTCTTCTGTTTCTTCAATGGCTACACGACCAGACAACTCGGTAATAACCGCTTTAGTCTTAGGTGTTCTGGCTTCAAATAACTCTTCAACACGAGGTAAGCCCTGAGTCACGTCTAAACCAACGATACCTCCAGTGTGCTTGACCCGCATTGTTAGCTGAGTACCAGGCTCACCAATTGACTGAGCGGCGACTACACCAACCGGAACCCCGATTTCAACTAAATCTCTGGTGGCAAAGTCCCAACCATAACAGTGAGCACAAAGTCCTTTGGTAGCAGCACAAGTCAGCGGAGATCTGACTTCAACTGATTGAATCTTGTCATCAGCAGCAATCTGTTGGGCGTGGCGGGGTAAAATGATCTCCCCAGCAGCCACAACCACTTTTTTACCTGAAGTAATATCTTCCAGAGCAAATCGACCCACAATACTCTCTTCGAAAGTCTTGCCTCGAGCTGCTTTGGTAATTTCTATACCCTGGTCAGTTCCACAGTCTGTCATTCTAATAATGGCATCATGAGCGACGTCGACCAATCTTCGAGTCAAGTAACCGGCATCAGCAGTTTTCAGAGCTGAGTCAGTTAGACCTTTTCTTGAACCTCTCGCTGAAGTCACGTACTCGAAAATTGACAAACCTTCTCTAAAGTTAGATTTGGTCGGCATCTCCACGATATTTCCTAACGGATCAACAACTAAACCTCTCATAGCTGCCAACTGTTTCACCTGATCTTTAGAAGCACGAGTACCTCCGGAATCAATCATAACTTTAACCGCATTTTTGCTGGAGTAAGATTCCCAGGTTTTATCAGCTACCACATCAGTGGTCTCCATCCAAATCTGGTAAGTGAGCTTTTTCCGCTCTTCATTGGTAATTAAACCTTCTTGATAATTTTGCTGAATATCTTCCACGCGACGGTTAGCTTGTTCAATGATCTCATCTTTTTCATCAATCATTTCACAATCAGTGACTGAGACTGATAAGCCAGATTTGGTGGCCGCTTCAAAACCAGTTTGCTTGATGTCATCGATTAACTGAGCCACTCGATCCTGAGGTTGTTTTTCAATCGCCTCAGTCACAATCTCTTTAATCATCTTGGCATCAACAGCAGTGTTGTAGAAACCAAATTCAACAGGCAACAACCGGTTGAACTCGATCCGACCAACAGTGGTTCGCTCAATTTTGTTTTCACCATGAATTTTCAGTCTAACTTTAATTGGCTGACGCAAATCAATTCGGCCAATCTGATAAAAGTGCATGGCTTCATCAGCAGAAGCAAAAATACCTGGATGTTCAGGCAAAGCCTCATCCATAATGGTGTGATAATAAACACCCATCGCCATTTCTTTATTAGGCACAGTAATTGGCTCGCTGTTAGCTGGTTTTAACAAGTTGTTGTTAGCCATCAGTAGATCAATTGCTTCTTGCTGAGCCTGCTTGGTTAATGGCAAATGTACTGCCATCTGGTCACCATCAAAGTCAGCGTTATAACCTGTACAGACACAAGGATGCAGCTGAATTGACTTACCCTCAATTAAGATGGGGAAGAAAGCTTGCATACCCAGTTTGTGCAAAGTCGGAGCCCGGTTTAGAATTACAGGGTGATTCTCGGTCACTTTTTCCAAAATGTCATAAACTTCCGGCTCACGACGATCAATTAAATGACGAGCACTCTTCACGTTTGGTGCCACACCATTCAAAATTAACTCACGCAGCACGTAAGGTTTATACATTTCCAAAGCCATATCTTTAGGCAGTCCACATTGATTTAGCTTTAAGTCAGGACCAACGACAATTACTGACCGGCCAGAGTAGTCAACCCGCTTACCCAGCAAGTTCTGTCTAAATCGACCCTGCTTGCCTTTGAGCATGTCCGATAGAGAGCGCAGCTCACGACGGTTGGTCCGGCGACTGCGACGCACGTTAGTCTGATCTATCAATGAGTCTACTGCTTCCTGGAGCATTCTCTTTTCATTGCGGAGAATAATCTCAGGAGCTCCTAACTCAATTAAGTGCTTCAACCGATTGTTACGGTTAATGACTCGGCGATATAAATCATTCAAGTCAGAGGTAGCAAATCTACCGCCAGAAAGCTGAACCATTGGTCGAAGATCGGGCGGGATGACTGGCAAAATAGTCATGAACATCCAAGCAGGATCGAGACCAGCTTTTCTAAAGCCTTCAACTACTCTCAATCGCTTGATGATCTTAACTTTCTTAGTGCCCTTGGTTTCTTCCATCTGCTGACGCAGTTTTTCTGCTAAATCATCCAAATCAATCTCCTGGACTAATTCCAAGACGCTTTCTGCGCCCATGCCGACACGCAAGTGATCAGCTGCATCATAATCCAACAGCTTGATGTACTCATCCTCACTCAAAATGGTGCCTTTTTTAATCTTCTTAACCATCTTATTGACGGTGTCGTAGATCTCTTCAGTCTGATCAATCTGCTCATCAAGCTGAGCCTTCAGCGTGGCAATTTTTTGTTTAGCTTTCAGCTCTACCTCTTCGATTTTCAGCTCCAAGGTTTCACTATTCTTAATGCGTTCTTTTAATTTTTTCTTATCTTCCTTAAGTTTGTCCTGAACCTCAACAATGGCTTGCTTGGTGTTTTCCTTTAGCTCGGCTTTTGATTCTTCTAAAGCTACCGCTAAGTTTTCAATTACCTGAACTTTAGCCTCATTATCAGTCTCTAAAACTAGATATTGAGAGAAGTAGATGATGGAAGCTAGGGCCTTTGGCTTAATATTAAGCAGTAAAGATAACTTGGATGGAGCACCCTTGAAGTACCAAATATGAGCTACTGGGGCAGCTAAACCAATATGACCCATCCGCTCACGGCGGACGCGGGAATGAGTGACCTCAACTCCACACTTATCACAAATGATGCCTTTATAGCGAATTCGCTTATATTTTCCACAGTAACATTCATAGTCCTTGATTGGACCAAATATTTTTTCATCAAATAAACCATCTTTCTCTGCTTTGAGAGAACGATAGTTAATTGTTTCTGGTTTCTTAACTTCCCCATGAGACCAAGACTCGATAGTCTTGGGATCAGCGATCCTAATCTCAAGAGCGGAAAAGTCAACAATGTTATGTAATTGATCTGACATGTCTTACTCCTCATCCTTTGTGTCATTTAATTCTGAACTCAGCTCAGCTACTTCTGCTTCAACCTCTTCATCATCCTCAATGAGATCCTCCACGACCTCATCTAAACCAACCACAATCGCCTGATCTGGTTCAACTTCTGCTGTTTGATCTTCAAGTGCATCAATGATCAACTCAGTGGTAGGTGTAGTCTCGATCACTTCCTCTTGAACTTCATGAGGAATAATCTCTAAGCCAAGTGAATTCAACTCACTGACCAGCACTTTGAAAGACTCAGGTACAGTTGGAGCAGGAATATCTTCGCCCTTAACCATCGCTTCAAATGCTCGACCGCGACCCTGAACATCATCTGACTTAATCGTCAGCATTTCCTGCAGAGTATGAGCAGCTCGATGTGCTTCTAAAGCCCAAACTTCCATCTCTCCCAGACGCTGGCCACCCATTTGGGCTTTACCGCCCAAAGGCTGTTGGGTCACTAAAGAGTATGGTCCAGTTGAGCGAGCGTGAACCTTATCCTCAACCATGTGGACTAGCTTCAAAATGTAACCAATGCCAACCACGGTCTGTTCTTTAAATTTCTCACCGGTGCGGCCGTCAATTAGCTGAACTTTACCAGATCTCGGTAAACCAGCCTCCTCTAATGCATTCCAGATTTTTTCTTCATCAACCTGTTCAAATGCCGGCACTGCCACATTAAAGCCTTTTTTCTGGGCTGCCCAGCCTAAATTAGCTTCTAATAACTGACCCATGTTCATACGAGCCAAAACGGAAAGCGGAGAGATGATAATATCAATCGGCGTGCCATCTTCTTGATGAGGCATATCAGCCTGAGGCACAATCTTAGAGATGACACCCTTGTTTCCATGGCGTCCTGCCAACTTATCACCAACCGTTATTTTGCGGGTTTCAGCCACCTTGACCACGACTTCTTGTAAAGTCCCTGGATCCAGCTCATCGCCCTTATCCCGATCGAGAACCTGAACATCAATGACAGTACCAGTGGTACCGTGGGGCAAGCGTAGAGAAGTGTCTCGCACTTCTCTTGATTTCTCACCGAAGATGGCCCTCAACAACCTCTCTTCTGGTGATAGTTCAGTCTCTCCCTTAGGAGCAATCTTCCCAACCAAGATATCACCTGAGGCAACAACACTACCGACTCGGACGATACCATCCATGGTCAAGTTAGCTAAATAATTTTCAGAAACATTAGGAATGTCATTAGTTAACTCTTCAGCTCCGAGTTTGGTATCCATCACTCGCGCTCGATGTTCACTAATATGAATCGAGGTCAGAGTATCTTCCCTCACCAATCGATCAGAGATAACAATCGCGTCTTCATAACCCAAACCTTCAAAAGAAGCATAAGCAATCAGTAGATTAGCCCCCAGTGATAGCTCGCCTTGATCTGAAGCAGGTCCATCAATGATCACATCGCCCGCTCTAATCTTATCTCCAAGCTGGACAATTGGCCGCTGGGAGTAACTGGTGCTTTGTGAAGTTCGCTCAAACTTAGTTAAGTGATAAATTTCCAGATCACCATCTAAATCAATCTGCTCATCGTCTTTAAAGCGATCTCTGTCAATCTTCTCTAATTCTTTAGGATTAACTTTAACCACCACTTTGCTGCCATCGACATAATCCACCACTCCGCCGTGTTTAGCCCGGACAGTTCGACCCATCGCTGTGGCCACCACTTCTTCCATACCCGTACCAACAATTGGAGCTTGTGGTTTAATCAGTGGCACAGCTTGACATTGCATATGAGTGCCCATCAGAGCCCGGTTAGCTTCGTCGTGGGCAATAAACGGAATTAATGAGGCAGAAGTACCAATCACCTGACGTGGCACAACATCAATGTACTCCACATCTTTAACCGGACCTTCCTTAAACTCATTCATAAACCGCATCGGCACCCACTCTTCGGTGAGATAGCCATTTTCATCAATATCAATTGAGGCGTGAGTAATATGACAATCTTCTTCCTCATCGGCACTCATGTAGACAATTTGATCCGTCAATTTCATTTTGCCGTTAACGTTCTCCACTTTACGGTAGGGAGCTTCTAAAAAGCCATATTTATTGACGTGTGTATATAAAGCCAGATAAGTAACCAAACCAATGTTTGGACCTTCTGGGGATCGGACTGGGTCAATTCTAGAATACTGAGAAGCGTTAATATCACGCATTGAGAATGAGGCTCTTTCTCTAGTTACACCACCTGTACCCATGACTGACAACCGACGCAAGTTGTCGATTTCTGCTAAAGGATTAGTCTGATCTAAAATAGTAGATAACCGATTGCGGCGGAAAAATTCTGAGATAGTGGCTATCAACGGCCTGGCATTAACTAACGAAGCTGGAGTCAGCGTCTCATCAGTCTTAGTTAAAGACATTTTTTCTCGAATAGAGCGCTCCAGTCTGATTAAGCCAATTCTCATGGCATTATGTCTGACTAACTCACCAACTCGGCGAACACGACGATTGCTTAAGTGATCAATATCATCAACTTTGCCCAGGCCATTTTGCACTTTAATTAAATATTTAATGGTATTAACCACATCTAATCGGCTCAACACTGTTACATCTTCTTTAACTTCCTGCTTCAAGCGACGATTAAGTTTGTAGCGGCCAACTAAACCCAAATCATAACGGCGAGGATCAAAAAAGAGCTGGCTTAGATACTCACGGGCGGTATCCAGCACAGCTGGCTCACCCGGTCTCATTTTTTCGTAGAGCTCAATTAAAGCTTCAGCTTCTGACTCAGTGGCATCTTTTTCTAAAGTTTTTTGAATTAAATCGTACTCATCCAACTCTCTCTCATCTGAGAACAGTTCTAAAATTTCTTCGTTGGAATCATAGCCCATGGCTCTCAGTAAAGTAGTCACCGGCATCTTGCGACGGCGGTCAATTTTGACAGAAATCACATCACGCTTACCAACTGTGATTTCAATCCAGGAACCACGCAGGGGTCTTAACTCTGCTTTGTAGTACATCTGACCAGAAGCATCTTCCTCATCACCAGAGAAAAAGACACCCGGAGAACGAACGAGCTGTGTCACCACAGCTCTTTCAATGCCATTAATAATAAATGTGCCTACCTGAGTCATCTTGGGTAGGTCACATAAAAAGACTTCTTGGGTTTGGGTAGTGCCGGTTTTCTTATTAGTTAAAGTGGCTTCAACATAGAGCGGCATATCATAAGAAACAGCCTTGCGCTTGGCTTGGGTAGGAGTATGTTTGGGCTCATCAAAGCGATAGTCACCGAATTTCAGCTTCCAGTTTTTACCAGTAAAGTCCTCAATGCCATCTTTTTCACCATTAACTTCATCTAATGCAGCTCGAATGCCATCATCTAAAAATCTTTGGTAACTTTCTTGCTGCAGCTGGATCAGGTCTAACTTAGGTAAAATATCGTGGTCGTTGCCCCAATTTACTCGCTTTTTCCCGGCCATGTCGACTCCTTACTACTTAGTTATTAACAATTTTCTCTACTTAACTGTTGTGGTTTTGGCTAATATCTTCCTCATCACTGGACCACAACAAAAAGAGACCACCTCGAAAGTGCTCTCTATTAATTATGATGAGCTTGCGTTCTTCTTCTTGATTGTAATCAAAAGATTCCTGAAATGATCGTTACTTAGTCTGGCGAAACGAGAGGATTATAACAGTAAACAAAACCTACCGCAAGTACCTTTGTACATTTGCGTTGTGCTCTTCTAACGTTCGACCGTAGTGTATCGCACCTGACCGGTCGTGTAAATAGTAAAGATCTGAAGTGGAGATAGGATTAAGCGTCGCTTTGATCGCGTCGTAACCCGGATTTGAGATCGGTCGAGGTGGTAGTCCAGGATTAAGATAAGTGTTGTAAGGCGAGTTAAGTGATTTATCTGCAGCTAATGGCTGAGGCCACCAATTGTCAGTTTCCTCATCATAACCATTAATATACTGTAAAGTGGCATCAGCCTGGAGCGGCATCCCCAGCTCAACTCGATTCCATAAAATGGCAGCCACATGTCTCATCTCTTCATATCCCCTGGCTTCACGCTCCACTATAGAGGCCATCACTAGGATCTGATCAATGTCTTGATCAGCAGCAGCAATTTCTTTTGCTAAACCTTGAGTAACTTTACTCTCGAATGTATTTAATAATATCGCTTGAATAGTGGCAGCAGTTGACTCTCGAGCAAAAAGATAAGTATCAGGAAATAATTTGCCCTCAGATTGGACGGTTAAACTTAAAAATTCCGCTTCGTCAAATGCCGGCAGTTCATGTTCTGCCAAGCTGCTGGCAATCTGCTCTCGGCGCCAACCCTCCGGAATGGTCACCCAAATATCTTCTGTGCCTTGAGTCATCAGCTCAGCAATTTCTACGGGAGTCATATCAGGCGAGATCTCAAAAGAACCTGCCTGAAGTTTGCCACTAAAACCTTTTTGTTTGATAACAATTTGAAAAACTAATGGGTGTCTGATTAATCCAGCCTCGTGAAGCCGATCAGCAATGACACTGGTAGCCTGACCTCGAGGGACAGTAAATCTCACTGGATCAGCATTTTGCGATGTGACTGGCCGCTTTAATTGACTTAAGAGAATAAATCCCGCAGCTAAAGCCAGCAGTCCTAGGCCAAAAATAATGAAGATAATTCTTTTTTTCAATATCATGGGAAAAGTATACCAGCTCCAGATTAATTGCCAACTAGTCCAGATCGATTTCTAACTGATCTTGATTGATCTCCAACCACTCCTGCAGAAATTCAGCGGCGGCATAGTGATCAATTGGCTGCTGCCTACGGGATTTTTTCATCGGCGAGTTGATTAGCTTGTGATGAACCTGAGCCGAACTAAGTGTTTCATCGGTAAACTTGAGTGGCAGATCAACTTCCGATTCTAGTTGGGCTGCAAACTTTTTAGTCTGTTCAGCCATGACGTTTTCAGACAAGCCGACTAAAATTAGCTCAATCTGCTCCTCAGCAATAATTTCCTTTAACTTATCAAACAACTGCTCATCGTTGGCAATGATCTGATATGGCTCAGCCCATAGTTCTTGATTGATCGCTAAACCCACCCTCACCGTACCAAAATCAATGGCTAGTATTTTTTTCATAGTTAGCAAGTACTCCGCTCAACTGTTAGTTTGCTACCAGCTCAGCCGTAACAACTCCTCTTCTTAAATAAGTCCCTTCTGGAACACAAGTAACAAGTTTTAATAATTTATGGTCATACTGCTGAGCTAAAATATATGTATCTTCAGGTTTCACTTCTGATTTATCTTTAACCACATACTTAAAAGTAGCACCTTGATGGGTTACCAAAATTTCATCACCCCGTTCCAGAGTCATGATGTAACTAAAGATGGAGTTGTAACGGCGGGGATTTTTGGGAGAAGGATTATAAAACTGTCTCAATACCGAATGACCAAAAATCACTGGCGCACCAGGACTCCCTGGCTCAGCTGTACCTGGATAGGCAATTAAGCTCTGATCTAAATCAGTCCCACCAATCTTCACTTCTGCCTCCTCAATCTCTAATTTGGGAATCTCTAAAATATAACTATCAGCTTCAGTTGCTGAAGCTAACAGGGCCGCCTGTTCATCTTCAAACCAGTTTGCCAAGTCGGTAAAATCTAATTCGGTGTCTAAAATAATCGGTCCAGTGGAGCTTTTATTTCCTAAAACATTCATCTCGCTGGTATCTGTCTGAGCAATCACGTAAGGCGTCACATCCAAAATTTCCTCATAAGGAATTGGCGACAGCATCTTTGGTTTCGACATGCTAGGTAAAGTGGTGGTGTAATACTGGGCAATAGGCAACAAGGCATTACCTAATAAAAATAATCCAACTAGAATAAACAAAACCGGCACAGTTAATGCTCCATAGCGCACTGCTTTCGGCAACCGCTGCCGAACTTCCTTCACTCGTTCCTGCTCTTCTTTTTTCTCAATCTTAGTGCTAACGGCCACTCGATCCAATTTTCGAGCAATTTTTTCTTCTAACTTATCCAAAGGAATGCCTTGCTCAAGAGCACGCCGATATAATTCAACAAGTTGGTCCGGGTGAATCTGCTGATTTTTTGTCACTCTATCTTTATCTTAGCAGGATCTTTAGGTAAACGAGAAGTAAGTTTAGCTGCAAATGCAGGCGAAAAACTGATCTGAGCGTCTTTGACAAATTCATTTTCTGCCAGCATTTTTACTGCCTCTTCTTTAGTTTTGCCCGCTAAATTTTGGCGCAGCTCATCTAAATTTAGTTCTGGCTGAGCTTGAGCAGTAAAATTCGCAGCAAGCTTGACTGAAGCTGAGCTGCTGGCTGACTCCTTGGTATCAGTTGTGAAGCTTGGCTCACTATTAGCCAACGTATAACCAGGCGGCAAACTATCTGTTAGCACTACCACGGCGATAGGCATAATATCATCATTTTGATAGCGCAATCCTTTTACAGACATTGTTAAATTAAGCGTTAAGGAGCCGACTTCTTTACCAATTTCAGCGTCATACACTGCTTCCATCACCTCAGCGTTATTGGTAGGAGCTAAAGAATTACCTTCACCCACCAACTTATTCATCTCCTCATTGGCCTGAGTAATTAACTCCTGCCGCAGCTCTTGAAGCAGCTGCTGGCGATCCTCTTCTGATACTACCCTTACTTCACGACTTGAACCGCCACTTAATCCATCAATAACAGTGGCAGAGTAGGTGTCCTCATCAAAACTTTCAATCTGCAATTCAGTGTCTTTGCCTAAGTTAGAATCAGTACCAATCTCTACCGCTGTCACTGAGGCTTCGGCACTGCCATATTCCTTACTTTCACTACTGGTTGATTTTTTAACACTCGCTGAAGCTACCTGAACTGTTTCATCTAAAGTAAAAACCAGATCTCCTTTTTTCAACTCAGTGCCAGCTTCAAAGCTCTTCTCAGCCTCAGTTTTATTAAACAGTTTTACTTTTCCTTTTGCCTGATCGCCAACCAACTTGACCCCACTGGTTTCCGAGGTTTTGCTGCCGGACACCTCGTGCGTAAATACTTCGGCTGCTAAGAGCAGTTCCTCTGGATTTGACTTAGCGATGTCAGAAGCAATCGTAATATCTACCTCTTTTGCCAAATAAGATGAATTTAATTCTAATTTCACGACAGCTTGAGTGGCTTGGGCTAACCAAAAGTAACTAGCTATGAAAAGGGCAATCACACCTGCCAAAAACCCGCCAATCACAAAAGGCTTGTGTTTGGTTAATAACTGTAAAAATTGACCTTTGAACCCAGTAACCAGCTCATCGCTCTCATCATCTTCATTGCCATCTACTTGAGGTGGTTGATTCATTTGTAGTGGAATGCCAAAACTTGAAGCTGAAGTTTTTTGAGCTCCGCTATTAATCTGGGCAGCGGCTCGCGGCAGCTGACTTTCATCAATAGCCAACTCTGGCTGGGCGGAATTTGGAACGGAATTAGTCGGAAAATCAGTTTCTACCACGTTATCATCAGGGTTAACAGCCACTGGTTGGGCTGATGTTTCCGCTACGGGAATAGGAGTTGGGGTAGCTGCAGCTGACTCAGCTGGCACTGCTGCTGCCTCCCCCTGGCTGGCAGCGATACCGGCTGCAAATTGAGCTGGAGTTCCTTCTGCACTGTTTTTTTGATTTAACACCGCCAACATAATGTCACTTTTATCAATTAAATCGATGGTCGGAGGCTGAATAAATGGATACTCTTTCATCCAGTCATACTCCAGCAACAGCTGCTGTTGCTCCAGGAGCTCATCCCGTTCTAGATCAAATGAAGCTGCCAAAATTTTATTGGGAAGTTTCAAATCTGTTCCCATATGAGAGCTCAGTCTAGCTAAGGCCTCTTTCATATCGGCCAAAGTGTCACCAGATCGCCCCACCTGAGTTTGTTGAAGCAGTTGTCCTTGATTAATCAAACTAATTGAAATGGTCTGCTTGGTAAACTGTAGCAACAGAGCTGACAGCCGCGGATTATCAACCACTAAATATTGAGTCAACGACTCAGTAGTCACCACAAATCCTTCAGCTTGCAGTTCTAAATCTTCTGTAATCTTTTTTAACAGCGGTTTTTTGGCATCGACTACCCCTTTTTCACTCACCCAGCCTGGCTCCAAACCAAAAATAACTCTGTTGACATTTTCTGACATCTTGCCCAACTGCTGTAAAGATAGATCAGTTTGACTCAGGGCTTGCTCCACGTCGTCATAGCTATAAATTGCCGAGACGATAATAATCTTAATCTCGTCTTGAAACTGCTGCCACAAAGCAGACTGAATCTTGGTATCGGAGATTAAAATAGTAATAAATAGCTCTGGTTGAGCTTTTTTTGAATTAAATATCTGTGGCAGGACCATATGCTTACTATACTACACCTCTAGTGAGATGGGGAAAGTATTATTTCGCCATGCGGGCGTAGATCCGCCTCACCCCAGCCCCAGAGGATTGTTCTTGATAAATCTCAATTGGCTCAATTTTACTGGTTCGAGTTACGTGTGGTCCACCACAAAATTCCTTGGAAATCCAGTCAGCGGTAGAATCTTGGCCAATGGTGTAAATAGACACTTCCTCAGGATACCGATCAAGGAAAAATGCAACTGCACCTGCCTCAAGAGCAGCAGTCTTAGACATCGTCTCTCTGGTCACTGGCAGATCAGCTTCAATCCACTCGTTCACCTGTTTTTCTACCCGAGCTAACTGCTCAGCACTAACCTCTTCAGGATGAGAAAAATCAAACCGAAGTCTGTCGGCGGTGATGTTGGAACCTTTTTGAGCGACATGTTCCCCCAAAACAGCTCTTAGTGCTGCGTGAATTAAGTGAGTAGCAGTGTGATACTGGACAACTGCCTCAGAGTTGTCAGCCAAACCACCCTTAAACTTACCTTGAGTTGCTTGGCGAGACTGAGCTGCATGCTGATGCTTTAGCTGTTCAAATTTTGCTGCTAAAGATGTTTCCATCTTAATATCCCGCTGAGTTGCTTCTTCTATCGACATTTCTAAGGGAAAACCATAAGTTTCGTAAAGTTTAAAGGCTTGTTCAGCCGTTAAGCTTTGTTCAATTAACTTATCAAACTCCCGCAGTCCTTTACGCAAACTCTGTCTAAATTTCTGTTCCTCTTGAGCAAATTTCTCTTGAATTTGTGTTAATTGCTCCTTAATCTCAGGATAAGCTGACTGATAAAGATCGGCCACTACCGCTACTAAGCCAGTGACAAACTCTCCCTCAATTCCAACTAAATCAGCATAACGAATCGCCCGTCGAATCAGCCGGCGTGAAAAATAGCCTTGCTCTTTATTGGCAGGAAAAACACCATCGGCTGCTAAGTGCACCGCTGCTTTCATGTGATCGGCAATCACCCGAAAAGCATGGGTAACCTGAGGAGATTGCTGGTACTCTTTACCAGATAAATTAGTTAAATACGTCAGCATGGGCTGAAACAGCTCCGTGGTAAATACATCCGGATCCTGGTTCATCGCCGCCAAAATTCTCTCAAAGCCGCCTCCAAAATCTATATTTTTATGAGTTAGTTCGGTAAAACCAGTCTCTGTCTTGAGGTATGTCATAAAAACACTGTTGCCAATCTCCATAAAGCGACCGCAGTCACAGTTGGGATGACAGGGCTGAGCGGCAAAAGAAGAATTTTCGTGAAATTTTAATTCAGAACCAAAATCATAAAAGACCTCACTGTCTGGGCCACCTGGCTCTCCCACTGGCATTTGATCGGGTGCCCCCACTCTCGACCACCAGTTTTCATCACCATAGGCAAAAATCCGGCCACCTTGCAGACCATTAACAGCTCCATCCGTCACCAATTTAGCCTCGATGTTCTTTTCAGCAAAAAGCTGTTGCCAAATTTCAACTGACTCAGTATCTAAAGGAATCTGCAGCTGTTCATGACCGCGGTAGATTGACACATAGAGGCGAGTTGGTTCTAAACCGCACTCCTCAGTAAAAAAAGTAAACACCCAGCGGAGCTGTTCTGGCTTAAAGTAATCACCAAATGACCAATTTCCCAGCATCTCAAAAAAAGTAGTGTGGCGATTGTCACCTACCTCATCAATATCCTGTGAACGAAAACATTTTTGCGAGTTGGTTACCCTTGTGCCTAAAGGATGTGGCTCACCCAAAAAGTAAGGCAAGAGCGGCTGCATGCCCGAACCTGTAAATAAAGTCGTTGGATCATTTTCCGGAACTAACGAAGCTGAGGGTAAAATCTGATGATCGCGATCAGCAAAAAAATTAAGATACACTTGACGGAGTTGGTCTGGATTTAAGCGTCGATTTTGATCTGGGGTCATGAGGGGATTATAGCAAAAATCAGGTGCCAGTGAACTGGCGAGGGTTTTTCTTTTTTTGATAAGTCCGCTTTTTAGCTGGCTTGACTGGCTGATCATCAAGATCTAAATCCAGTTCAGTCAAAATTTGGTTTTTGAGTTGATTGAGAAATTCACTTAAACTTTGCTCTTTTTCCTCAGCAGATTTCGACAATACACCTTGTTCTTGAAGATGAGATTGAGCATGCTGCCATTCCTGGGATAGAGATTTTCTTAGCTGCTGACCACGTTTGGTTCCAAATAAAAAATAGCCAACCACTCCAGTTAACATTCCCAGACCAAATCCAGTCGCAAATACCTGACTATCTTTGTTTTCCATGATCTTAATTAAGACCTACTTTATTTTTCAGCTGCTTCTTGATGTTTCTTGTCCCGTTGTAACCAGCCGACAAAGGCTTCAAAAACTTTCATCCCTGTTCCCAAACCAGCCGCCATACCAGCAACTTTTTGGAGTGGAGAAACAATAGCGGTAATTTTAGCATCTGCAGAGTCTATGGCTTCATTGACTTTTTTCATGGTTTTTTTCAGTTCTAACAAAACCAGCATCATCTGAATACCCACGACCGACAGCACAATTGTTAACACTACTAAGGCGACTGCAAAAATAGTTGGCACTAAATCCATATTACTTCCTTTCTTAGTTGTTTATGATCACTATATCAGACTGACTTTAGAACTGCACTCGGACCGTGCGCTGCAACAGACTGCTTTTACCCCGACGATCTTGAGCCTCAACAGTAATGGTGCTCGTGCCCTCCCGATTCAAAAAAATTTCAGCTTGGAAACTGCCGTCCGGCTGGAGTGAAACAGGTTGGTCGTTAACTGTCACAATCGCATCAGGCTTAGTTTGACCTCGAACGTTAACTCTGGCTGCCACTACCTCATCTTCTTGAGGAGCAACCAGCTGAATTTCCGGCGGTTTATTAAGACTGTACCATTGGGCACCTACATAACCAGCTAGTCCTAAAAAGACGACCGCCAAACTGATCACTAACATCGTCACTGGCTTCCATACCTGTCTTTTTTTCAGAACTGGCTTAATGAACTCCCTTGGCACCAACCTGCCTTTGGCACTCTCTTTAAAATCTCTTCTTAATAAAGCTATTAGAGGCTGGTGATCAAAACCAAAGAGTTGGGCATAAGTCTTAATGTAGCCTTTGACAAAAGTTGCCGCCGGCATCTCATGAAATTGATTATTTTCCAAGGCGCGCAAATAACTGGCGCGAATCCTGGTTTGATGCGCCATCTTGTCAATGGTTAGCCCATGTTTTTCTCGTTCTTCGCGGAGAATCTCTCCAATTGTTTTAGTTTTCATGCAAAATCTGATTGACCAGTTGGGCTACTCTGCCCCCATCCGCCTGACCTTTAACTTTAGCCATGACCTGGCCAATGATTGGCCCAGGCTGATCTGCCCCAGTGTCAGCAATAACTTTTCTCACTACCTGCTCTAGCTCTTCATCACTTTGTTGTGCTGGTAAGTATTCCATTAAAACTGCCAGCTTGGCCTCTTCTGCATCCACTAAATCCTGGCGCTCACCTTTTTTAAATTCAGCAATGGCCTCTTTTGATTGCTTCACCTGTTGTGCAACTAAACGCTGCACACCTTCATCCTCCTGCTCGCCATGATCTATTTCATAATTTTGAATGATAGACCTTAAATAACGAATCACTTCCAGCCTCACTTTATCTCCGGACTTCATCGCCTGCTTCATCTCTTCAACCAGTTGTTCTTTAAGTGACATAATTTTCCTTTCAAGTAATCTTGCATCTTAATTTTAGCACGCATGATATGATTCTTGGCAGTGACTCGACAACTTAGCCCCTACGAAGAAACTCATCTCCGCCGCTTTGGAGCAGCAACCATCGATCTTGCCAAGTGTGGAGAGATGCCAGTCGAATACATTACTGGCAAAGTTGAATTTGGCGGAAAAGTCTTTGATATTAACGATCAAGTTTTAATTCCCAGGGTTGAAACTGAGCTTTTAGTTGAGCTAGGCTTATCAAGAGTTGAGGCCAAGGCAGCAGCTAAACCAAGCCAGCCTGCCCCAACCATTGCTGATCTCGGCACTGGCAGCGGCGTCATCGGCATTTCTTTAGCCAGCTTACTTCTGGAAAAAGGATTGGCTGGAAAATTTTGGCTGAGTGATCTTTCCGCACCAGCTATCACTCTCGCTCAGCATAACTGGCAGCAGCTGATTGGCGACCAACTGTCTGCTGAATTTCTTGTCTCTGACTTACTAAAGGAATTTCCCACCGATCTCAAGTTTGATCTGATTTTAGCCAATCTGCCTTACATTCCCAGTGACAGAATTCCTTATCTTGAAAGCTCGGTTAAAGATTATGAACCACACCTAGCTCTGGATGGCGGTGAAGACGGGCTTAAATACATTCGGGAGCTGTTGATTCAGGCTCCGCCTCATCTGCAGCTTAACAGTGAAATTTGGCTGGAAATAGATTACTTGCACTCTCATACTTTTTTGATTCAGCAACTTCCCCTGACTGACTTTAAATTACATATTCATCAGGATCAATTTAAAAAAACCCGCTTTGCGCAGTTGATTTATGTTGGCTAAGCTATAAATATGTCAATTTCAGTGCCAACCACTATTTTCACTGGATTCCTCGGCTCAGGCAAATCAACCATTATTCTGCCCTTAATTGAACATTTGCAAGCCACTGATCATCAAGTCATCTATATCAAAAATGAGATTGGTGAGGTAGATGTCGATGCAAAACTGATGGCTGGAGAAAATATCATCAGCCGCGAGCTATTGAATGGCTGTATCTGTTGTACCTTAGTTGGGCCATTTATAGCTGCTGCCGAAGAGATTGTTCAAACCTATCACCCAGATCGAATTATCATTGAGGCTTCGGGAGCAGCTGATCCGTCTGCTATTGCGTTAATGGTGTCTTCCCACCCTGATTTATATCGAGATGGAGTAATTAGTGTAGTTGATGTCATTAATTTTCAAGGCTACACTGATTTAAGTTTAACCGCCCAGCGTCAAGCCAGTTTTACCGATTTAATTGTTTTTAATAAAGTTGAGCAAGTTGATTTAGATCAAAAACGAGCCGTAGTAGGTTATGTTCGTGAACTAAATAATCACTCACCCATCATTGAAGCCCCAGCCGGGAAAGTTAATCCCGAGGCTATTTTTGGTCTGAGTACTACTAAACTTGATGTCTTACTCGCTGCTAATCATGATAAATCCGACCACGCTCATCATTTGGCAGATGAACAAATTGAGACTTTCACTTGCTCACTGCAGCAGCCAATTAGTGAAGAGAAGTTTTTGGAGATGATGGCTAATCTACCCAAACAAGTGTTTCGAGTGAAAGGCTTCGTCCAACTAACCAATGAACAGATGCGGATAGTTAATAAAGTGGGCTCAAGAACGGAGCTAGATCAGCCACCGCCCAACTTAGGCTTTAGACCTTCCCAATTAGTTTTCATTGGTTTTAAAATCAAGTCCTGGCAAGAAGAAATTTGCCAACAGCTTCAGCAAACCACTTGAATTATCAGTCACACTGTAGCCGAGCTTCACTTCTAACTGGTTGTGAGCAAGATTAGGCGGTGTACAATAGTTCCGTATGAAACAAACTCGAGATTACCAACCCAGTGCCAAAATTTTATATCGGTATGCTGATGTACTGGTGAATTTTGCACTCAATTCTGGTCAGGGTGTAACCAAAGGTCAGGTGGTTGAAGTGGTTGTCCCAGATGTCGCCAAACCTTTAGCTTTAGCCTTACAAAAAGTTCTCTTGCAAGCTGGCGCTCAACCAATGATAAGATTGCTGCCCACTGGCTTTGACCGATCATTTTATGAACTAGCTAACCGCGAGCAACTGACATTCTTTCCCGACAAATATCTTAAGGAAAAAGTTAATTTATTTGATCACCAAATAGGTATTATCGCTGATCCAGATCCTTACGAGCTGAAAGGTGTTGATCCCCAGAAAATTATCCTGGCTCGAGATGCTAAAAAACCGTATATCGACTGGCGGGATGCCAAAGAAAATCGCGGTAATTTTACCTGGACCTTAGCTTTATGGGGTGTGCCCGCAAAAGCAGCAGTGGTGGGGTTAAGCTACCGAAAGTACTGGCAGCAGATCATCCAGGCTTGTTTCCTTGATAAAGAAGATCCAATTTCCGAGTGGCGGCGGATCTTTAAGATGCAGTCGGCGATAAAAGATACTTTAAATGAGCTAATCATAGATAAATTGGAAATTAAAGGTGAGGATGTCGATCTTACGGTCAAACTAGGACCTGAAAGATTATGGAACGGCGGCAGCGGCCGCAATATTCCCAGTTTCGAGTTCTTTACTTCACCTGATTGGCGCGGCACCAACGGCTGGATTAAATTTAATCAGCCTCTCTATCGTTATGGCAATGTCATTAGTGATGTTTATCTAGAGTTTAAAAATGGCATCGTCGTCAAGGCTAAAGCCAGAACTGGCAATAAATTTTTGCAGCAGATGATTAAAAGCCCCAATGCCAACAAGATCGGTGAGTACTCTTTAACTGACGCCCGGATGTCCCGCATTACCCACGTCATGGCAGAAACACTCTACGATGAAAATATTGGCGGACCATTTGGTAACACTCATCTTGCTTTAGGCCGAGCCTATAAAGATTGTTTTAGAGGTGACCCAGCCCAACTCTCAACTGCAGACTGGGAAAAACTTGGCTATAACGACTCAGCTGAACACACTGATATCGTCAGCACTACTGATCGTACTGTGACCGCCACCCTTCAGGATGGTACTGAGTTAATTATTTATCAAAATGGACAGTTCACCTTTTATCAAGATTAAGCGGTACTCTCAACATGATCATTAATTCTCATCAACAACTCACCGCTTATCGAGAAGCAGCCCGAATTGCGACTGAAATTCTAGCGCAACTGCGGGATCGAGTGGCTCCTGGAGTGTTTCCCAATGAACTGGATGAGCTGGCTGGAAAACTCTGTCAGGAGTATGGGGTGAGAGCTGCATTTAAGGGAGTGAAGCAGGCTGGCTTAACCTACCAGCATCACAGCTGCATTGCTGTTAATGATGAAATTCTGCACGGAATCCCTGATCGCAGTCGGGCTTTGGCAGTGGGAGATTTGGTTAAGCTCGATTTTGGCATTGTTTATCAAGGCTTATTTACTGATCAGTGTGTCACTGTGGGAGTAAAAGAAGTGTCTGCTGAAGATATGAAACTGCTTCAGATCGGCAAGGAGTCAGTCCTACTGGGCATTAAAGCTGCAATTCCTGGTAATCGAACAGGCGATATTGGTTATGTCATGCATCGCACTGCCTATCGCGCAGGTTTTGATGTGCTCAAGCAATATGTTGGTCATGGCATTGGCCATAGTCTGCATGAGGAACCTGAAATTCCTGCGTTTGGCCGACCCAAAACTGGTCAAATTTTGCGTGAAGGGATGGTCATCTGTGTTGAAGATCAGGTAGTTCCCGGAGATGACCGCGTTTATGTGACAGATAACGGCTGGACTGTAAAAACTGTTGATGGCAGTAAAGGGGTGATGTTTGAATATATGGTGGTAGTCGGCAAAAAACCAGAAATTTTAACTCCTACATTAGATTGGCCGCTGGTGGTTTGAGTTTTTCCAACTCTCACTCATAAACAACCGCTTCTGCTATGATGTGAACATGCAGCTTTCCCAACTCGTTAACTTTATTAAGTTGTTACGCTTTAAGGACGTCCTCATGGGAGGTCTTTTTTTAATATTTTTAATTTGGTCTCGCTTTTATTTATTATCTGTCTTGCCAGCTTCTATTCCTCATGATGAGGTGGTCTATGCGAGTAATGCTAAAGCATATGCAATTTCCGGTCTGGGATTAATGAATAACAAACCCTGGCAGCTGAAACCAATTCATCCCAAATTTGCTGAATTGCCTGCCACCGTCATGAGTCTAGGTTTTTTTGTCACTGAGAATGGCTTATTGGCCACCCATTTTTCCTCAGCGGTGATGAGCTTCCTCCTGCCATTATTGATTGGTTGGTTGATGTGGGGCTTGTGGAAAGATCGTACTTTAGCATTGATTTCTACCGCGATAACTGCCATCAGTCCATTAATTTGGCAGTTTGGGCGGCTGGGATAAACCTTTGCTGAGGTGGATGACTATCAGTCTTTATTTATTGAGTGTCGCAAATTTTAGCTATCAATATTTCTATCGTTATCCAATTACTCATCTGGATGCTGGCACATTTGATAATAGAATTATTGCTAGATATTCTCGGTTATCACAGGAACAAGGAGATCAAAAGGTTGTGGTTTATACCTCAGAACCAGACATGTTCTTTTTGAATTACCTTATCTATGAAAACTCTTTAAATGCTGAAAAGTTAGAAAAGGTGAGAGAGGAAATTGAGAAGAATCAACAGCTAATAGATCGAACCTACACCTCTGGTGCTAAACCCAACATGATTTTCGAGTTAGATAACTTAAAAATTACTAATGAGTGTTTAGAGCTAGCTGCTGAAACGAAGCCAGTGGTCCAAATTTGGGAAGCAGAGCATGAATTTTGCACAGCACAAAAGTTTAAAGACAATCCACAATTAGTTCTTCAAGAAGAACTGGCCAATCTGCAAACTTTCCAACAAGATCATCTATCTGTCCCAGCTGTATTGGACAGCGGAGAGAAATACTTAATCCATGGAGATATTCTTTGCCAGGAAGCACCTCTTCAACATTTTGTCAGTTTGAAAAATTTTCATCAGCTTAATTTAGCGGTAATGTCTCCAACTGAATTTTGCTCTAGCTGGATTACAGATCTAAGAGATTTGAAGAGTCAAGATATTTTTTGAACTCGCGAAGAACTTTTTTACCGGCAGGAAAAGTCAGCTTGTCTCTGGCATCACGATAATTAAACCAGCCATAGGCCTGCACTTCCTCCTCTTGCGGCTCAACCCGCTGATCTCTCACCCAAGCTGGATAAAAAACCACTGTCTTCTCTACCATACCGTCGGCCCGCTGAAAGACATAGTGTTCTTCAAAAGTCACTTCCGGCTGAAACAAGCGATAGCTGCTAATACCGGTTTCTTCCTCAAACTCTCGCTGCGCCGCTGCCAGAGGAGTTTCACCATCTTCGGCATGTCCTTTAGGAAAAGCCCAATGTCCATGGTGATGCTGAGTGAGTAAAAACTCCAATTTGTTGCCTTCATGATAGATGGGAATAATCCCATATGAACGATCTTGGATCATGAAGGTATTGTACTACTGGTTTGACTTCACAAAGTAGTATCAGCTAGATCCTCGTCATCAGCCAGATCATCGCCCATCTCATCCTCACCCGTTATCCCCACATCACCCAGCTCACCATCTTCCATCTCATCTTCACTCTCTCCTAGGTCATCCATCTCGTCTGTTTCGTCCATCCCACCAGTCTCGCCCATTCCTCCTGTTTCAGTGTTAGCTACTAAAACTTCCTGAGGAGGACGTCGTCTGGCTTGCTCAGCTTGCCTGACCTGGTCAGCCAAGCTAAGCTCCATTGGCATCTCGTCTTCATCATCACCTTCCTCGGTATACAAGCCTACATTTTGAGCGGCATCGAGCGTACTAGGAACTGTACCAGGATATGGCATGTGACCGCTCATTGAGTCTTCATCTCTTTCCTGAGGAGGAGTAGCCTCATCTCGGCCTGGACCATAGCTAGAATTGGTTTTTGTCGTCATGAGTGACATCATAAAGTCCTTTCGCTAAAGTTTAATACTAATAAGTCAACTTTAGCGCGGCACTGTAAGACTGAAATGAGAATTTCGTAGGATTTTAGGCAGTAGATTTGGATTTACGCTTCCAGCCAGTATCAAGGGCTGAAGTAATCATTTCTTCAGCTTCTTCTAAACTGATGTCTAAAACGTGCGCTACTTCCTGCTGAAAACGGCGCATAACCATCAAAAATGTATTTCGTTTGCTAATGGTAAAGTTTTTATCTTTATCACGCTTCTCTTCCCACATCGTCTTTAACACTTGCGTAACATCACGCAATTGATTGGTGTTAATAATTTTTCTCACCTTGATGCGATTAAATGGGGTTGGTTCATACTCACCTTCACGAAGAAACTTCAATTCATTACGTATCGCCGTAATATTTTCTGGCAATCTTATAGTCGTATCGCTCAAATTCTTGACAGGAATTGATAAGCGCAAGGTCTCATTGCGCCGATTTTTATACACCGGCTCAAAATGAACAATCTTGTCTTCTTCACCATCTGCGTTGGGTACCATCTCTACTTTTGTAATGCGATGCACTACGCCAAAACGCACAATATGATCTCCTACTTGTAGGTCTTTGAGATCCTTTGCCATGAACACTCCTTAATCTTTTTTGTTTTGGAATACCTTACCCATGATTTTTCAAAAGCTTAACTATTGTATCAATTTGTAGCAGGTGTGAGAAGAGGCGGCTGGTATCTTTTACCTGCTTAATACTGATTTCTTAAGCTTACTTCGTCGGTAAATTCTAAAGAATTTCATACATTCCTCTCACATAGAGTTTGTATAATGTCTCCTCTTTATGTCAAGAAAACTACTTCTAACTATCATCTTAGCAGTTGCCACCAGCACCCTAATAAGTTTTTATTTATTTTCAACTTCGTCAACTGCTCACAAGTTGCAACCCATCATTTCTGCTGAAAAATCGTATAATCAGCAGCAAAAGCAACAGCAACAAACCGAACAGCTCGCCAATCAACCGCCAGCTCCTTCAACTACGCCTTTGCCAGAAATACCAGCGCAAAAAATTCTGACTGGCGGCAGCCACGTTTTTCAAACTTTTAATAATTGCGGTCCTGCTTCATTGAGCATGGCCTTATCACACTACGGCATCAATCAATCTCAAGCTGAACTTGGTCAAGAACTTCGGCCATATCAAAATCCGCAGGGAAATAATGATGATAAGTCGGTGACATTAGCAGAGCTGGCAGAGTTAGGGGAAACACATCATCTACTGACTTATCACCGGCCGGCAGGGGACATTGAACTGATACAGCAGTTTATCGCCCAAGATATCCCGGTCATTACCCGCACCTGGCTTGAACCGAATAATGATATTGGTCACTATCGAGTTGTGATCGGGTATAACCAGTCCGAAAAAATAATCATTCAGGATGACTCTCTACAGGGTAAAAACTTAAGTTTTTCCGAAGCAGACTACTTGCAGCTCTGGAAAGATTTTAACTACGAATTTCTGGTGTTAGTGCCACCAGAAAAAAAGGTAGTAGCGGAAGCAATTTTAGGAGAAAGAGTAGATTCCAACAGGGCTTGGGAGCTGGCAGCGGAGTTAGCAGAGACAGCATTGGCTACCGATCCTAATGATACCTCTGCTCGATTCAACTTAGCTGTCGCCCAATATCATTTAGGAGACTATGAGGAATCAGTTGTTAATTACGAACGTGTCGCCCCTCAGCTGCCGCGCCGCACACTGTGGTATCAGCTTGAGCCAATCTTGGCCTACTATCAACTGGGTGAGTCTGACCAAGTCCTTTCCATGACGCAAGCCATTTTTAATGATCAGAATGCGGCATATTCTGAACTTTACGCCTTGCGTGCTGAAATCTTTTCTGATCGGAATCAACTTGAAAATGCCCTTCAAGCCCAAGAGCTGGCTGTTAAATATAACCAAGGCTCGACTTGGAGACAGAATCTTGACCTATGACCATGAGTTCGCCATCAAAATCACCTTTCATTAAACTTCCCCTGGTTTTGGTTCTCTGCCTGATCGCGTTAATAAGTGGGGGAGTGTTTTACTGGCAAAAAACAGCCAGTTCAAATCAACCCCAGCTACTTGGTCAAGCCAATCCTGCCACCATGATGGAGATGAAAGCTGAGCCAGGACAGTCTGATCAATCTCAATCAGCCTTGACTCAATCAGAATTTGCCTCGCTGACAATTCCCTATTTGCGACAACTAGAATTTAGTAGCCAACTTGCCCAGAGAACACTTCTTGCCTCCCAGCCTAATTACACTAGTTACTTAACCAGTTATGAGTCAGATGGTCTGACCATTAACGGTCTACTCACCATCCCAAATGGAGCAGAGCCAGCTGGCGGCTGGCCGGCAGTGGTCTTTGTTCATGGCTACATTCCCCCTGCCCAGTACCAAACTACCAGTAAGTATGAAAGCTATGTGGATAGCTTGGCCAGCAATGGGCTAGTGGTATTTAAAATTGATCTGCGCGGTCACGGTCAATCAGAAGGAGAGGCTAAAGGTGCTTACTATGCAGGCGATTATATTATTGATACGCTCAATGCCTATGCCGCCCTCCAAAGTAGTGATTTTGTTAACCCTGAAAGAGTAGGCTTGTGGGGTCATAGCATGGGCGGCAATGTGGTGTTGCGCAGCTTGGCAGTTAAGCCTGATATTCCGGCAGCTGTGATCTGGGCTGGTTCTGTCTTTACTTATGATGATTTAGCCCAGCATGGCATTAGTGATAACTCATACCGTCGGCCCAGCAATGATTCCACTCGCAATCAGGAAAGAGCCCGCTTATTTGAGCAGCATGGCAGGTTTGATACTGCCAGTCCGTTTTGGCAGCAAGTCTCACCTACTAATTATCTTGATCAAATTAAGACTGCTATTCAATTGCATCACGCCACCAATGATGACGTGGTCAATGTCGGCTACAGCCAAAATTTAGCTCGACTGCTGGAACAACAGCAGCGAGAGTATGAATTTTTTGAATATCAAACTGGCGGTCATAACATTACCGGACCTAGTTTTAGCCAAGCCATGCAGCGTACCATTAATTTCTATCAGCAGCAGCTGTAACTGTCAGCGTTCCTTCCATCCCCATTTCCCGATGATTGCCCACACTGCAGTAAAAAGGATACTCGGTGCCTGGCTCAGCATCTTCCGGAATCATCACTGTGACCGTAGTTTCTTCACCCGCATTCATAACATCGGTTTGTACCTCTAACTCATCAATGACGAAATCGTGCATGCCTTCCTCAACTATGAGTCTAACCTGCATTTCTTGTCCTGGGGCAGCTGTAAGATCGTCAGTGGAGTACTCGAAATTAACTGCCGTCAACTCATAAGCAACGACTTCATCCCTTACTACTTCTTCAGGCGATACTACTTCTTCAGGTGGTGCTACTTGGTCAATTTCACCCCCTACCTCTGTAGAAGAGGTTTCAGTAGAATTAAGATGCGTGCAAGCTGAAAAGATCAAGCTGGCAGAGAAGAGGGCGATGATAAATTTAAGTGGTTTCATCACTGTTTCTTTTTAAGATTAATTTATATACTACATTATGTAGTAAATCAAAAATAAGAGGGGAGTGCAAGATGAAAAAATTTCGACTTGGAGAGGCACTGTTAATTTTAAGAATTGCTTTAGGGGTACTGTTTTTGTTATCTGGCATAACTAAAGCCATGAGCGGATTTACCGCAGCCAATTACCTGCAAGCTGCTACTGGCCCTCTCAGTTCAATCTTTACGACGATGGCAGGCAACCCAGTGGTAGATTTTTTAGTCATATTTGGTGAAATTGGCATTGGTCTGGCTTTGCTGGCTGGCATACTAGTCACTTTTGCTTCCGCTAGCGGCATGTTAATGATGATGCTTTTTTACTTGTCTCAGCCTCCAACTGCTAATCCCATTAATGACCAAATTATTTATGCACTGTGTTTCTTAGTTTTTATAGCTCAAGAAAAATCCTAAATAAACGATCATCATTTTCGTTAGCCGACCCGCGGCCATCAGTATTACTGGTACCCAAATAAAGTCGGTTGTCTTGAATTAATTTTAGTAAACGTAACCGGCCAAACTCTCCCACTAGGTTTCTGGTAAAATTTGTTAAGTTGGCGCCATCGATGGTTGCTTGATAAAGCGTTTCACCTCTTAAACCGACGAAAAATAACTGATCGTCAACAATTTCCAATGCTGCCGGCGCCCAAGTTTCATCCGCTCCTGACTGAATGACTGGCGAAACCATACCAGTCTGCTCCTCATCTCCTCTAATTTCCGGCCAGCCATAATTCTGTCCCATCTCAATCAAATTGACCTCGTCAAAACCAGATTCAAATCCCGAAGGTCCGTGCTCTGTTGCCCAAAGCCGATCTTGTTCATCCCAATCGATCCCTTGCACGTTGCGGTGTCCATAACTAAAAACGGCGTTGTCAAAGGGGTTATCATCAGGAATTGCCCCATCATCTGCCACTCGTAAAATTTTTCCGGCTAGGGAAGAGGTGTCTTGCGCGCTGTCCTCATTACCGGCATCACCAGTGGTAATGTAAAGCAATTCATCAGGGCCAAATCTAATTCGGCCGCCATCATGATTAACGGCACCTGGAATCTGATCAATGATGACTGTTGCATCCGCCAAAGTATTTTCTGCTACATTAAACTGATACCGCTCCACCCGATTGTTTAAACCGCCGCTGACATTGGTGGTGAGGTAGAGGTAGAGCCACTGATTCTCAGTAAAATCCGGATGCAGCTCCAGCCCCAATAAACCGCCTTCACCAATATGTTCTACCCCCTCAACAGGAATTTGCGTCCGGTCATCGGGATAAATTCTGACCAACTCTCCAGGGCGAGTTGTGACTAACAACGTTTCATCTGGTAACTCAACCACCTCCCAAGGAATCGCTAAATTAGCAGCCACTTCTTCCACATTATTTGCCTCAATAATTTTGCCGCCGCTCCGACGTGTGTTGTTGGCAGTAGACGTAGCTTGCTCTACGCCAGTTTCAACTGAGTTGGGATTAATGGTTAATAAGAGCTGACTCATTCGATCGCGAAAAAAGATTATCCCAATTAGCCCCGCTACCAATACTAAACCCAATATTTTTGCTAAGATACCCATGCCAACATTTTATGATCTAAGGCACTGATAACTAGTAAGGACTCAGTAAGAGGTTAGCAATAATCCGCCGCTCCTTGAATATTTTATTTTGCTCAACTACAATCCGTAGTATGCAGGAAGAAATCACTCTCGGCCCTTTAGAAAAAGAAATTCTTGAAATTGTCTGGAAAAAAGACCAGCTGGCAGTCAGACAGGTACTGCTTGATCTTAATCAAACCAGATCTAGCAGTGACAAACTCGCCTATACCACCGTCATGACCATCATGAAACGCTTGGTTGATAAATCAGTGTTAGTGAGAAAAAAATCCGGCCGCAGTTTTCTATACACCGCCAAAAAAGCTAAGCCGCAGTTTGTCAAATTGGTCGTTAAACAAACTATCCAGAGTCTGGTTGATCGTTTTGGCGAGCCAGCCATAGCTGCTTTTGTTGATGAAGTTGATCATCTGTCACCAGCGGAACGTCATGAGTTAGTTAAAAAATTACGTTCATAATCTAATTGATGTATGGGATTTATTTCATTTTGCTCAACTGCCATTGACCAGCTGACTTTGCTTCAGTTTCCCTTACAAGTGATCTGGAAAGGATTAGTCTTAATTATTGTCTTAAAAGCAACTGCCACTTTGATCAAAACTTTTCAGACTCATCGACGATTAGTTGCCCAGAGATCCTATCAGCCTTTGGCCAGTAAACTTCTCAGCGTGATGAGCAAACATCACTTGTCTCCAAAACAAATTTTAGTGGTCGATAACCCCCAAGTGCTGGCCTATACCAGCGGCTGGCAACATCCGCAGGTAATTATTTCCCAAGCCTTAATTGATCAATTAACTTGCCAAGAGCTAGAAGCAGTTATTCTTCATGAAAAACATCATTTGGAACATCATCATCCGCGCTTATTGTTAGCTAATCAGCTGTTGAGCGATATACTGTTCTTTTTACCAGTCTTTGGTGACCTATTTCACCAGCTCAAACTGTTTTTTGAAAATCAAGCTGACTTAGCTTGTATTAATCATCAGCAGACAGATTTGTATTTAAAATCAGCCTTAGCTAAAGCCATTCAGCCCCAATCCTTGGCTTTGCCAGCTCTAGCAGCGGCTTTTTTAGATCAGCGCATTCAGCTCATGACACTACGCCGTACTTTTGTTTATGCAGTTTCGAAAACTAAACTTGTCTGGTCTGTAGGCATCATGATCTTACTAATAACCTCATTTGCTGCCATTCCAGCAGTAGCTCTGCCCAGCAGTCCCGAAACCACAGCCTCAACTGTCATTAATCGCAATTGCCGCGATTTACAGCTATTTTCACCGCTCAAACCAGTCATTCCGTCTCACAATATGACAATAAGTATGATAAAGTAAGTAATCATTGACAAGTAATCAATAGTAATACTACACTTTGTAGTAGCTTAACAATTAATTTATAGAAAGCATCAATCATGTCTAATAATGATAGTCCGTACTCTCTAGCCAGCACACTCGATTTTATTAATCAGAATTTTGGCATTATTTTCTTGTCGATTCTCTTTTTAATAGTTGGATTTTTTGCCGGTTCAATCTGGACAGATAGCCGTATTAGCAAAGCTGGCGGCACTAATAATCCTGCCGCCCAAGCTCCGACTGAACAACAGCCTCCTCAAGCGGCTCTGTCTACAGAAGTGTTAGCTCAGTTAGCATCTGATCAAGGTGTAGCAGCTGATACTTATGAGACTTGTATTCAAAATCCTGAAATTGCCCAAAGAGTCCAGGATCAGATGACTGGCGGTGAAGCTGCCGGCATTGGTGGCACTCCCGGCACTATTGTGGTGGTGGATGGCGAGCCGAAAGAGGTTATTTCTGGTGCTCTTCCCTACCCACAAGTTAAGGCCGTCCTTGATCGCTACTTAACTGGCACCGGCGAGCCGGATCCTCAATCTGCAGCGCTGCTGATTGCTGATGGTTTTGTTCCAGTGAGTGAAGCTGATCACATCCGCGGTAATGCTGAGGCCAGTGTTGTCTTAGTTGAATACTCTGACTATGAGTGTCCTTACTGTCGTAGTTTTCACCCCTCAATGGTGCAAGCCATGGAAGAGTATGGTGACCAAGTTGCTTGGGTGTACCGACACTTCCCATTGGGCTTTCATGCCACAGCTATGCCATCTGCCATCGCAGCTGAGTGTGTAGCTGATGAAGCCGGTAATGATGCTTTCTGGGCCTTTTCAGACGCGGCTTTCAGCATCTAAGCGTTAGTTAAAAATTTAAAAAAGGGCAGGCGAATTTACTTCGACTGCCTTTTTTTGAATAGCTAAATTGAAAATAATTAGATTAAAAAGCGGCGAGAATTTTCACCTAAATCAATAAACTCATCTACCTCGGCCAGCAATCTGCTGCTAGTGGTTTTTTCAAAAGCCATCACTTCAGTTCGCCGGCCATGAGCTCTGACGTAATCTAGCAGATCAACATAGTCTCCATCACCAGACACCAAAACTACCACATCTAAAATTGGCAGCATTCTCACCACATCGATTGCTAAACCCACATCCCAGTCACCCTTTTTAGCTCCGCCTTTAAAAACTTGCAGTTGTTTAATTCGGGTCTCATAACCATAGCGCTCCAAGGCTTCAAAGAAATCTGCTTCCTTACCGCTCTCACTTTCGATCACATAAGCAAATGCTCTCACCAACTGGCGCTTGCTCACAGCCTGATCTAGGACATTTTTGAAGTTAACGTTTTTGTCGAAGAGGTTTTTACCAGAAAAATACATGTTGGAAACATCAACAAACACTCCCACTCGCTGATTTTTGTGTTTATGAACATCGGCCATGCTATTAGTATAACACTGGAAAAGCTATAAAAATTTAGCCAGTTTATATTTTTCAAAATCTAATAAAAGAACAAGCAAATCATTTTCTAAAAACCATTCTCTCAGCTGAGGAAAGTAATTTATTAAGAGATCAGCAACAATTGCCACCTCATGCATAGTGCATTGTAGATAGTGATCTTCTAATCCCGCAGCAATCGCCACTCCCAACTGCCCCTGCTTATGTGGAATATAAGTACTTCCAGTAGTAACCTCCAAAAAAAGGGTGTTTAATAAGTTAAAATTACTATCTAAAATAACAAGTTCAAAATCTGGCTTAGTCAATTTTTTAAATCTTTGAGTAGTTGTAGGCTGTGTTTGGCTTCTTATTTCTCCGGAGGTGTTATTTTTATTTCTTCTATTTCTTCTCCTCCTATTTTCTTTTTTTCTTAACTGTTCCTCTGTCCATTCACATAATTCTTTTACTCCAGACTGTTCAATCTGTTCAGGCGTGACTCTGATTTCCACACCTTCGTGATAAACCAAACATTTCTTATCAGTTCCCACGCTATTACTTAATTCGTTAATCTGATGAGCTACAAATAGTAGTAAAATGGCAAGAATTCTCTCCAACTGGTCGGAAATTTCATGGGCTTTTTCTAGGGTTAGTGGGACCTCAATCTTATTAATTTCCTCAATAATTGAGGCTGGAATTTCTGATTCGGTGACTGTAACCATCAATACTCTTTTCTAGACAGATTTTTGCTATCAAACAAAATCTGATTTCCGACTTCAATAGTTAATATTCTATTGCTAAGAACGCTACCTTAGGCATCGATCTACCTCAACATCGCTATTTATCTGTAGCTCCATACTGCACAGGCAGCACATGAGGATAGTTTATCGAGCTATCCCTTCTACTTTTCTCCTCATTCTCAGCCGCAATTTTTTTCAACTCTCTCTTTACCTGCCTCAGAGTCTTTTCTGCTTCATTGAATATCTTGGTAGGATGCTCTAACAACACATGTGATGTATAGAGTTCTTCCAACTCATTACGATGAGTTCTGTGAAAATAAAGAATTGATTCTAGTAACTCTTGCACCATCTTCAATTCATCCTCATATGAAAATGACTCGTTAGGATATTGCAGATGATATTGAAGATGGCACTCACTACAGAGCTTAACACCATTAGCGGGATGATGGACTAGGTATTTTGGCAAATATTTGCCAGCAATTGCTTCATGGCAACGGTGGTGAGCTTCGAATCCTTGGTTGGGATCACGAGAACCATTTTTTGACTTCCTCCCCCTACCGCGACCTTTCGTTTTCTTTTTCTTATCTGCATTTTTTTGATCATAGGGATTATCCCTACCGCATATTTCACATCTGTCGACTGATTTAACTACCTCTAATCTAGCTTTTTTTGGAAACTGATATCTGGATAATTCAATAAGCCCCACCGCGATCAAGCCTAAACCAGCTATTGCTCTTATTGTTTCAGTTATTGCTAAGCGATTTTCATGGCTCATGTATTAACCACCTAATATAGATCAGAATGTATTAATACACATCTAACTACCCAAAAACAGCCGGTTCAATAGTTGATTTATTTATAAGAATTGTGTAAGAGTCCACAGCAAAAACAGGTAAAACAAGAGGACGTGAGAGAGTGGCTTCATTTTTAAGACATAATTTTGCATGGAGCGCATCGCTTGCTGAGGCGTCACTTGCAACCAGTACCAGTACCAGTACCAGTAGCCGCTATGTATCGTAAAGATAACAAAGGGCAGACTCCACCATTGATTTTGAAATAAAATTGGAAAAAGAATCACACTGAGCACACTAACTATTAACATTAGTTGTAGAGTTTTCTGCCAACCTAATTTCAGATGAGTATTCCCTAGTTTTGCCCGCTGGTCAGCTACAAAATCTGCTAGCTGATAAGGGTAAAAGATTGACCAAATCATCAGAAATAGAATGACTATCAAGGCAGTGGCGCTGACTAGCGACACATTCGCTTTCCACAAGACTGCCAGCAAAGGTATTAAAGTTGCGGTTAAAACCTGGACCAAAATATCGAAACCAGCCACCCCCTTCAGTCTCAGCGGCGGCAATGAGTAAGCAATTGCCAAACCCAACAGCAATACCCACCAACCCAACATTCCCACCCATCCTGCCAAAAAAGCACTGATGGTTAATAAACTTATCACCATCGCCACAACCACACTTGAGTTTATTTTTTTCTTTGGGCAGACTGCAAGTGAATGGGATTCCAACTATGAGTATCGGTATCAACATCCTGGAGCTCATTTAACACATAGGCCACCATAGACAGCAAGACACAAGCCAACCCCCAGATCCACAGCCAACTGGCGGTGACGTTTGCCACAATCGCTCCGGCGATGATAAAGCCCAATGAAACATGCTGATCTGATAAACGAAGTAGTTTGAGATATGGGGTAACTGTTTTCACCCCTGCCTCATAAAATTATTGCTTCACCTGAAACCGTATCTGCCGGTCTAGGTAAGATATAAATGTCTTGTCTAAACTCACTCACGCCGACTTTTTCTGCCTCACCTTTGATAATTCTTTCTAATGGTAAACAAGCATAGCAGCCTTCATCACCATGCGGACACTTAAAATGATCTAATTTTCTAGCGAGTTTCATTTTCTTAGCGACTGCTAGCACCTGTTCATGTGCCTCTTCCAAATCAGGCAGTTCTTTGGCGGTTGGTTCATCATTCAGTTCCAAATACCAATAGCTAGCTTTCGCTACATGACGGTGCTGAGTATTCTTGACTAATAAGTGATAGATGGGCAACTGCAGTGACTCACCATTTTCTTCAGTTTTACTGGTTTTAAAATCGATAATATGGACCGCATCTTGATCAGGCAAGTATTCCAGCCAGTCAATCTTGCCGCAGAGAATGATATTCTCCTCTTCTGATAACCAGTATTGAGGTAAATCACCTTGAATTTTAACAGCTTTGTTAGCCAACGGACCCGGATGATCGATTAGCCGTCGCAGCATCTCTTCACCGCGCTGAAAGTAGAGCTGCTCCTGCTCAGGAGAGCTGAAACCACCCTGTTTGCCTGTGTACTTGCGTTGCCAAAGAGTTCTAAACTTTTCCAGAATCGGAGTCTTAAACCGATCCACAGTCGGAATCTTGGAGAGCGCTTCCACAATCTCATGAACCGCCCCACCCAAAGCTAACGCAGGCGCCATCAACTGAATCTTATGACCTGTGGCGGGATCTTTATAAACATTATTCAGGTAGTAAGCACGAGGGCATTTCAAAAAGTCACTTATCGAGCTATGTGAAACCCAAACGGCAGTAAATTTATCAGGCATAGATGTCATTATATCAGCTCTTGTTTCAACATCAGCTTTACCTGGGCTACAATCGCTGTGGCATCAATAGCCGCCTCAGCCAATAACTGCTCAGGCCTGCCGCTGCGAGGCATTTTTGTCACTGCTAGGCTATGGATGGGATGAAAAATTTGTTTCTCTGCCAAGAAAGATGCCACTGCCTCACCCATTCCTCCCGCCGGATAATGATCTTCCACCGTTAAGATCGCTGGTGTATCAACTGTCGCCTGCACCAACTCTTTAGTTGGTAAAGGTTTGATGCTGTATAGATCAATGACTCTCACAGAAATGCCCTCTGCTTGCAACAGATCATAAGCTTTTAAGGCTTCATGAAGTGTAATGCCGGCAGCTAAAATCGTTATGACATCATCACCAGATTTTCGCAACTCATGACAACCGCCAATCTCAAAAGTAGTTTGGTTATCATAAAGCAGCGGTGTATCAGCTCTGGTAAGTCTTATATATGATATTCCTTGATGCACAGCCATTTTTTCCATCAATTTTTCTGTGCTAACCGCATCACTAGGATAAAGCACCACACTCCCCTGTACCGCTCTCATCATGGCAATGTCTTCCAAACCCATCTGCGAACTGCCATCTTCACCAATCGACACGCCAGCGTGTGAACCTGCAATTTTGAGATTGGCCTGAGAGTAAGCAGCCAGGCGAATTTGATCAAAAGCTCTGGTTAAAAATGCGGCAAAGGTTGAAACAAACGGGATTTGCCCGCGCTGAGCCAAACCAACCGCGGTACTAATCATATTTTGTTCAGCAATATACATCTCAAAAAATCTGGCTGGGAAGAGTTGTTGAAACACCTCAGCATAAGTCGAGTTGCTCACTTCCGCGTCCAGCACCACCAGTTCCGGAAATTTCAGTCCTAATTTAGCCAAAGCATTGCCATACGCTTTTCGAGTAGCCAGCTTCCCATCAACGGGTTGAATGATGACGTCGAATAATTTTGTTAGATCAGTCGCTGCTGCCTGAGTAGCTGCCGCCTGAGCAGTTTTTGCCAAATCGGCTTCCGCTGCTTGAGATTGAGGCAGCTCCACCTCCCCCATCAATGACAGATCAACTTCTCCTAATTCGGTCACTGCCTGCTGTAGCTGCTCTGATCGCAAAGCTTTACCATGCCAGTCTGGCTGATCTTCCAAAAACGACACTCCTTTGCCTTTAATTGTCCTAGCAATTATCATCACCGGCTGATCTTTAACCTGATGAGCTTGACGGAAAGCAGCTTCAATTTCCGTTAAGTCATGTCCATCAACGCTAATTGTCGCCCAGTTGAACGCCTGGAGCTGTTTTTCTAGTTTGCCTAAATCATGACCATGTAAAGTTTCGCCTCGCTGACCTAAACGATTACCATCAATAATACCGATCAAATTATTTAACTGATAATGAGCCGCTAACTGGACTGCTTCCCAAATCGAACCCTCGCTCATCTCACTATCACCTAGCAACACATAGGTTTTGAACTGATGAGAAGCCAAATATCTAGCCTGCAGCGCCATCCCCAAACCAATCCCTAAACCTTGACCGAGCGAACCAGTGGCCGCCTCAGTGAACTTAAAGCGCGAAGTGGGATGCCCTTCCAACGGACTGTCAAACTGACGCAGTGTTTTTAGTTCCGCCAATGTTAGCTGGCCAGCTGCGGCATAAAGTGCGTAAAACAAAGGTGAAGCATGACCTTTGGAAAAAATCAGCCGATCATTTCGAGGATCAGCAGAATTTTCCAGATTGGTCTTAAAAATTCCTCCAAAAAATAGAACAGTCATTAACTCAACAGCCGAAAGTGATGAAGTGACGTGACCTGAACCTGCCTCGGCTGTTGCCATAAGGATGTAATAGCGAATTAATTTAGCTAATGAGGTTAGATTATTCATATCTACTTATACTATACTGAAACAATTGCTATACTTAAACTGCACCAACCATCAAAACTATGCCTAAACCTAAGTCTCCAAAAGTCATCGCTCTTTATATCATCGCCGGCTTCGGCCACCTGAAACCAGCCATTGCTTTACTTGATCAAATTAAGGATAAATATCCAAAAATTCAGACAGAAGCCTGGGATATCTATGCCGATGCGTCCGGCCAATCTGCTCTTGATAAGAACTCACTATATAATCGAATTTCCACTCATCCTTTATACTTAAAGTTTTGGAACCGGCTCAGCTCACCTAACAGCATCTCTCGTTTTTTTGCCAAACCTGCCCAACGTTTTGACCTGCTCTCCAATCATGATCTCAAACAGAGATTTAAAGCTGCTATCAGCCAAAATCCCAATACGGTTTTTGTTTCGACTCACTTTACACCTGCCAATATTGCTTCTAAAGCCCTGCCTGACCAAAAAGTATTTTTGTACGTGACCGACATTCATCCTCACCCCATTTGGGCAATTAAGCGAAAAAATATTATTTATCTAGTACCAGTGCAAGAAACTAAAGAAATCTTAATTAGTTATGGTATCGATCGAAACAATATTAAGGTGGCCAGTTTTCCCATTCATCCCACCCTGTTGAAAAATAATCAGCAGCGAGCTAAAAAACGGATTGCTAATCTAAAAAAAGAACATTCTACCGATGTACTAATTATCTCTGGTGGTGCTGGAACCGGCCGTTTCCAAATGGAAAATCTGCTCAGCACCTTTGCTGCACCAGCACATGACAATAAGGTGAATATCACCTATCTAGCTTCAACGATGAAACTACGCAATCAGTTGAAAGAGTATCGAGTCACGGAAGGTTTACCAGACAGTGCGGTCGAGATTGACACTTATAAGCCTGAAAATCTTTATAAAGCCATGAAGTGGGCGGAGGTGATGATTACTAAAGCTGGCGGTGATATTACTTTTGAAGCACTTGCCGAGGGTCTGCCCATTTACACTCTGAAGGATGTCGGTGCTCATGAAGTCATTAATCGCCGCTACTTAGAAGAAGTTGGAGCCAGCCGACCACTCGAGTCAAATGTTTATCCGTGGGAGCTGATTCATCACGACCTCTTGACAGGAAAATTACAAGAGATGGCTCAAGCCAGTTATCAAGCCGGCGCATTTCACCGTGAAGCCAACACTCCTCGGGTTATTTTTGAGGAGTTGGGCTGGGATATTTGAGAGATTTATGAAAAAGTTTTTTCAAATGTCTGCTGACCATCTTCAATAATGAGTAGGCTAGCTACGTCAGGAAAATCATAAGCCTGCTCATCGGAAAAATTACCATCAATGATGAAGTGACGTAGAGCTGCTATGATTACACCGTGAGTAGAGATTAATAGCTGCTGGCGAGATGATGCCGCTAACTCCTGCCAGAATTCATAAACTCTAGCTCTGAGCTCTGCCATGCTTTCGAGATAAATATCCTTGATCCGCTCATCAACCTCAAAATCCAAGCCGATCTTTTGACTAACTATTTCTGCCGTGGTCAGAGTTCTGGGAATTGGTGAGGAGACAAAGTAATCAAATTCAAATTGTGCTAAATACTCAGCCATCTCAATTACTGCGGGCTTGCCCTCAGGCAAAACATCAGCGGTCAGTTTTTCTTCACCTTGATAACGACCATGTGCCGCTAAGCCATGCCGAAATATGTACCAGGTCTTGCCCATGCTTTGATTCTAACAGACTAATGTCACACCAGCAGTGCTTGATACATCAGTCTAGATTTTCGCTAAACTGCACTAAACCGTCTTTGATCGACACAGTCACCCGCCGTTCTTCAATCCAAGGAAATTTTTCTTGATATTCTTCATAGAGATCATTAGTGACAATTTTTGAGTTAAACACCTGAGCTAAATTTAAAATATAGTATTCCATATCAGTGTTTATGGGGGCTAACTGCACATCCTCCAACTGCAAAATATTTTCAAACAATACTTCATTGTTAATCTCAAAGAGGACGCTGTCATCAACCACCGCCTTAGGCTCATAACCCATTCTCTTCAACTCAGCTAACACCATCTCTAATTTTTCAGTACTGAATTGAGCATCATTAACATGCTCCAAATCCAGCAAATCAATACCATCTACATAAATGCGGCCTTTAATGTATTGGCCAGGTGTTGTTTTTGTCATATTAAGAACGAGTCTACTGATGCTAGTTATGAAACAAAACTGAGTTGAGTAAGAGCTGAGTAACAAGTGAAACAGGCGGCTATCTAACTCTCAGCTGATTAGCTTCATCACCTCTTCATCAGTCACCTGCTCAAACTCCTGATAAGCTTGACCGATGGCTCGTAAGTGAGAAAGCTCTGCCACAGCGACAATCTCATCAAAATCATCTATTAGCTCGGCTTTAACTTCTGTACTAATGACGGGTGTAGCCAAAATGATTTTTTTTGGATGCAACTGGTGACGAATAAATTGAGCGGCAGCTCTAGCGGTAGTGCCAGTGGCCACACCATCATCAACCACCACCGCTGTTTTTTGTGTTAAATCAGGCAGCGGCTGATTATCTCGATAAAGTTTTAACCTTCGCGCTAACTCTTGTTTTTCTTGATCGATAATTTGCTGAAGAGCAGTCTGGTCAATTCGCAACCGCTCTACTTGATTAGAGTCAATCAGGGTAACATCTCCCTCAGCAATTGCCCCGACTGCATACTCTTGATTAGCTGGAGCCCCGATCTTTCTGACTAAAATAACTGAGAAGGGTAACTGCAAATTTTTAGCTACAACCTGACCAACCGGAACACCGCCTCTGGCTAGAGTTAATAACTGCACATCAGCTCTGCCAGCTAAATAACTTAACACTTCAGCTAGCTGTAAACCAGCATCACGCCGATCCTTAAATATCATCTGCAACTATCATCATAACTATTAAATATAAGTATTGGTAGGTTTTGTGTAATGTTTTATGTAATAACTTTGTCGCAAGCTGGTGAATTTCCTAGACATTCTCACTTGAGTTGATTATGCTGAACTAAGCATCATGGTGAGACTAAATTTTGAATTTGACAGAGCTATTCCAGCAGAAATGCGAGATAAGTATGAGGCTGATTTAGTCAAAAAAGCAGAACGAATCAACAATTTATTTAAAAACTACAACGAACTGGCGCAGATTTATTCTAACGTTGATCTAGAACAAGATCGTTTTTATCAAGTCCGACTAAGATTAGAAGCGCCAGATCTTAATGTTTATATTAAAGAACGAGCCGATAGCTTGCTGAAAGCGCTGGCCATTGCCTGGGACAGATTTAAGCAAAATCTTCTCGAAGAAATTGACAAACATCAGGATAAAACTTGATCTGAGCTAGTTGGATTTAACTCATTTACCCAGTACAATGCCCTGGTAAATGAAAAACTTTGTTTTGGCACATCTGAAGCAATTTATCATTGCTGGCAGTATTTTTATTACTCTTGGCTCTGCCACCGCTTCATATTTTTATTTAGCCCAACAGCGGATGTATTCCGTGGACTCATCACCCTCCGCCCTGACTATTGCTTCGCAAGTTGATACCTCCCAAGCTCCAGAAGATTTAACCAGCTTGACCACCGTGTTGTTGGGGTATGGTGGAGCCGGTCATGATGGCGGACACTTAACCGATGTTATTCAGGTAGCTCATCTTGATTTTGAGCAACAACGTCTTTATCTAATTTCAATTCCTCGTGATTTATGGGTACAGCTACCAAACGGTCAGGCTAATAAAATCAATGCTGCTTACTCGCTCGAAGCTGATCAAGCCAAAGTTTTAAAAGAAATGGTGCAGACGGTGACTGGAATTACACCCAACTACTTTATCGGAATCGACTTTGTTGGCTTTCAAAGACTGATTGGAGAAACTTTAGATGGCATTACGGTCAATGTGACTGAAGTTCTCGATGACCCATGGTATCCGATTCGAGGAGAAGAGCTAAATCTATGCGGCAAGTCTCCAGCAGAACTAGCCGAGCTGCACAGTCAATACAGCGGCTTTGAGTTAGAAAAACAATTTGAGTGTCGCTACGAACACCTGCACTTTCCTGTTGGCGAGCAGCAGCTGGAAGGTAAGGATGCCTTAGCTTATGTGCGGTCCCGCCATGGTTCAGCTGGAGGAGATTTTTCCCGAAGTCGGCGTCAACATGAGGTGCTAGCTGCAGTTAAAACCAAGCTGATTTCTCTCCAAACTTTCGAAAACTTGCCAGCTTTTTTTGAACTAGCGGTTAAACATACCAAAACAGATTTAGATTTAGAAATTGTCAAATATCTTGCACCTGCGTTAATAAATGCCCGCAATTATGAAATTAAAACAATTGTGTTAAGCACCGAGAATGTTTTCACACCCGGCACCAGCGCTTCAGGTCAATCCATCGTCGTACCTAAACAAGATTGGAATCAAGTGCGAGCCTATCTGCATGCAGAAATGCAAGCAAATTAGGTCGGTGAGTTAATTAAAATCTGAGCTGATGGAGATGTCTCGCTGAAATTAGTATTATTTTTTTCTCAATCTGAGAAATTTTGGAGTTACTTCCAACAGCTCATCAGGAGCAATCATCGTTAAAAATTGCTCTAAGGAGGGTTTCCAAGCTGGCGCCAATACCACCGTTTTATCAGCGCTGGCTGCTCGCATATTGGTCAATTTTTTGCCTTTAACTACATTAAACACCATATCTTCAGAGCGGGAGTTAATTCCCACAACCTGACCAGCATAAACTTCCTCACTAGGATCAACAATCATTCTCGCCCGCTGCTGTGCTTTCTCTAAAGAATAAGCCGTGGCCGTCCCAGTTTCATGAGCTACGATTGCCCCACCACGATGCCACTCAGCCACAGCTGTGCGCGGCCGATATTCAAGAAAATTGCTGTTAATAATTGCCTGACCAGAAGTACTGGTCAGCAACTCACTGCGATAACCAATTAAATTATTGGTGGCAATCTCATACTCAAAGCGAACACCACTTTTAAAAGATCTCATGTTTAATAAGACAGCTTTGCGCTCAGCCATGGTGGTATTGATAATGCCAATGAATTCTTCAGGCACTTCTATATAAACCTCTTCCCAGGGTTCATGAATGCGGCCATCAATTTCCTTTAAAACCACCTCTGGTCTTGATAAAGCAAACTCATAACCTTCACGTCTCATAGTTTCGACCAAAATAGCTAAATGCAACTCGCCGCGTCCAACTAAAGTCATACTCTCGCCGGCTTCAGCTACCTCAATTTTTAATCCTACATTTGTTTCAAGTTCTTTATCTAAGCGCGATTTTAATTGACGAGAAGTGGAGTAAGTGGCATCACGGCCAGAAAACGGAGATGTGTTAACAGTCATACCCATCTTCACCGTTGGCTCGCTGATGTGAAGTGTCGGCAGCGGCGGTGTCTCGGTAAAATCAACAATCGTGTCACCAATCAAGGGCTCGGCGATACCAGAGAGCGCAATAATCTCACCCGCCGCTGCCTCAGTTACTGGCTGACGCTGCAGACCATGATGAGTAAATAGATGCTCAACAGTAAAATGCATGTCTTTCTGGACATGACTGACCAACACCACCTTCTGTCCTTGGGAAATTTTTCCTTGAAAAATTCTGCCAATGACAATCTTACCTAAATGATTATCCCAATCTAAAGAGTTAACTTGGATTTGCAGCGGTTGCTCAGGATCTCCAGTCGGAGCTGGGACTCGTTCCACCACTGTTTCAAATAGAGGCTGGACACCATCGCTGTCAACCACTTGGAGTGCAAAATCTGCCTGCTGGGCTGTTTTATAACCCACAATGCCGCTAATACCGCTGGCATACAAGACTGGAAAATCAAGCTGCGACTCGTTTTGAGCCAGATCTAAAAATAAATCTCCGATTTCTTGCTCCACCTCGGTCACTCGCTGATCTTTACGATCAATTTTGTTAATCACCACAATTGGAATTAAGCCAATTTCCAGGGCTAATCTCAAAACAAACTTAGTCTGTGACAAGACCCCTTCAGCAGCATCTACCAATAAAATACAGCCGTCTGCCAAATTTAGGACTCGCTCCACTTCTCCAGAAAAATCAGCGTGGCCGGGCGTATCTAAAATATTTATTTTATAATCCTGCCAAACTACCGCTGTGTTTTTCGCCAAAATGGTGACTCCCTTTTCTCTTTCCAGATCATTTGAGTCCATGATGGTGGTTTGTTCCAGCTCCTTCTGATGCACGCCAAAGGTTTGAGTTTGCTTCAATAACGCATCCACCAGTGTGGTTTTACCGTGGTCAACATGAGCAATAATGGCAATATTTCTAAGTTTATCTTGTTTCATCACGAAGTGGGTATTATACAGCCTCTTAAGTGATTAAGCTGAAGCTATTTCCTGCGCTTGCTCTTCCTCAATCAATTCCTCTGTTTCTGGCTGATTAATCTGTCCAAACTCTTTGAGTTTGCGAATGGCCTTATCTAAGGTGAAAGGTGACAGTAATGAGATGACTTCGAGTGTAAAAATTGAAAGTTCAAAGGCTGATGGAATCATATTGGTAATGAAATAAGCACCCATACCAATCAAGCCCGAACTAAATAACGAGTCTTTGAGCATCTCTTTTTGGGTGGCATCAATGATGCGAGTCGGCACTCCTTGCTGTCTGGCAAGCTTACTCTTTCTAATTAAATCCTGAATACCAAACCAAAAAAAGGTTAGAAAAGTCATTATTGCCGTCACGGTATTTAAAGTGCGGTTGGGAACACTGACATCCCCAGTGAAAATTCTCAATTCCAGCGCGGTTGGTAAATTTCTCAATATTAAAAAGGCAATGATAAATAAAGCCACCAAGGAGCCACCAATATACTTAACCGCTGCTCCCGCATCACTGGTTTGGCTAGCTGGTTTTTCAGACTCAGTTGATGGTAGTTTAGCACCGGTGCGCTGCATCACAGATCGAGCTGTGTAAATTAGAACATGAAGCACGAGGATGCCCAGCCAAGCCCAAAACACTACGTTCATGCCTAAAGTTTTAGTTTGAGTAATGACGGGATAAGGAAGTTTAAACATTAAACCCTGCAGAGGGTAGTCAGGATAAGGGATAAATGATGCTAAACTGTCAGGATTAATGGGTGATGAGTAAAAATCTGTTAAAAATAAGCGCCCAATCGAGATAAATAAGGTCAGCTGCGTCATGAAGTCGACTAGGTAGAAAAGAAAGGTCAGATTGCCTTGTTTAAACTTCTTCTTGACGGTGGTGAACCGATCCTGACTCGTCTTTTCTTCTTCAATTTTTTCTTGAAACTTTTTAATGTCATGAGAATGAAAAACACGAATGGCCCGCAATGGCATCATGATAAATGTTTGCGTCACCCCCAACAGCACCACTGAAATCCAGATTCGATTTGTTAATGAATAAAAACCAAACAAGATACTGGCGTAAAAGTTGAATGTCCAGCCTTTGAAAAATGCAAAAACAAGAAAAAATAACACCAGGGCCACGATGGCGCTGGCCACTGGTAGAAATAATCCAGAAGAACTCAATCTGGTTTCTCTGACCAGCTCGGTCTTATTAGCAGGTGACATGAAGCATATTATAGCCTAGAAATAGCCCCTGCTTGCTAGTGTTAATTTAGTTAATTGGCTCTGCTTGGACCACCAACCGCTGCTGATCCAGCAAACCGGTGCAGGTATAAAGGGTTAAGAGCTCATGATTGGTCGGTAAAACTAACTGAATGTCATTGGGCGTCACCACCTGCTTCTGCTTGACCAAATAAGTTCGCGCTAGCCCTGCCTCATTCTCTACTACAATTTCATCTTCTGGCTCAAGCCAGCTTAGCTTGCCGAATAAGTGTTGCTGATTATGACTGTACATGACAATATTGCTGTTCTCTCCCGGTCGGGAAGAGGTATTTAGGTGACTCACTTGCCCATCCGCAATCTGCCATACCCCATTTTCAATCCAGGTTTCCGTCACTGGCAGCTCTAAACCTAATTTAGCGATCTTAATAGTTGCTGGCTGAGGCTGGCGAAACTCAGCCTGATCATCAAAACTAGCTGGTACTACATGAAAACTCAACACCCGCCGCTGATACCAGATGTAGCTGGCGCTGATGATCACCAAGACTATTCCAAACCAAAAGCCAACGACGGCCGGTTGTGGCCGCCGCCGCCTTAGTTTATACCAAAATTTCTTCTTTTTTGATTTCATGACAAATTCTAAAAACTAAGTTCTTATCTTTTGTCATTTTACAACTATTTTTCTTCAATTGTCGCTACTTCATAAACACCATGATCTTCCATGATTTCCAGAGCATCATCTAAACGTGATTCTTCCGCCTTAACCGTGACAAAGACCTCACCAGCCATAATTCGCTCTTCATAAATTTCAGCCTTATCCTCAGGAATTCCAGCATCAATTAATGCTCCCAAAACACCTCCTGAGAGGGCACCAATTGCTCCACCGGTAACACCCCATATTAGTGCCAGTGGACCAGCCACTAAGAATGTACCTACACCGGGTATTAACACTGAAGCGGTTCCAGCTATCACTCCGATTAAAGCGCCTAAAGCTCCACCCGTGGCTGCACCAATACCTGCTCCCTCTGCCACCGACTCTTTCACTGTATCTGATGTTACCTCTCCCGCTTCATCTTTGGCGATAAATGAGATTTCATCAGTAAACCCTTGTTCTTTCAGCTCGGCAATAGCTTCGCCAGCACTTTGACTGTCAGTAAATAAGCCACCAATAGTTTTTTTCATGTCAAAAAACCTTTCCTTTGCTTGGTAATATGTTAGCTTCATCCTAAATAAGCTAAATCAAGCTTTAGTAAAAGAAGAGTAATAATCGAGTAAATCAAACTAAGACTATTTTCACTACCGCTTCCTAACGAGGTTTTTCCTTTAAGCTAGCCAGCACATCTTCCGCCATCTCCCATCCAGCTTCATTAGTCGCATCAATTTCAATCATTAATGTATTGCCTCTGGCCACATCAACTAACACATATGCGTGTGAGTTATCGGTTGCATTAAATTGAAACGCATCATAGGCAGCAATTTCTACATCCAGCACATCACCATAGTCTCCAGACAATGAGTTACGATATGAAACAGCTTTTTCTAAATTTAACGCTCTTAAATCTACTTGATTAATAAATGACATTTGTAAACTATCGGCAATCAGCACTATGCCATTATCGAGGGTACGAACCTCAGAGTCTGGCGGCCGGCGAAAAGTTGTATCAAGATCAGGAATTCTTATTTCTTCCCAATCAAGCGGTACCCCATCAATATTTCTCAATCTTATCTCTGGATTTTCCATATCTCTTTCCAAGTCGGGATCAACCGTCGGTTCTGGATTAGAGGGGGTTTGAATTTCTATTGCCATTTCATCAGACGAACTAGGTAAAAATATGCCTCTAACTAGACGGAAAGTGATAATCACTAACGCAATTAGTCCAACGCCCAAAATCAACAATCCAATAATTAATTTAATCGAGCTATCATCCGCTTGACTGGCCTGATCTTGGTTGCGATGAGAGAGATTATTTTTGTCCATGAACCATCTAATTCTAGTGACCTAAGACAAGAAGCAGCCTAAGCTTTTGTAATAGGTATGTAATAAGATTAATTATTGTCTTATCATGGTATTTTTACCATATTGAATACAATATATTTATTTTATAATGAAAGAATCTCATGACCAAACAGGTTGTTGAGATCTTTTAATTCATCGTTAATGCTGTTAATGTCTTGTTGCTTTTGCGACTCATATTTCGCAGTTTCGGAGTCAACCCAGATGATGATGTTCATTATGTAGAACACGATGCTTCATAAAACTCAGGATTAAATAAACTTTTACGAGAGGATACCCAATGGCAACTTCACGTCGCAACCAAGTTTGGCTAAGCTAGACCACCTTAATCATTAGTTTGGTAGCATTAGTCATATCTTTAACAAATAGCCGCACTATTGATACTTTGGAAAATGATTTAAGTCGAATGGTGCCTTGTTTTGAGATAAATTCCACGCAGTCGAGAACTGATGCTGATTCGCGGTTAAGAGAGATATTTGAGGCTGGCAGCATCAATGACCAAGTTAACTAAAATGGCGTAGCTATAAACTAACGCTCACCACTGGCTCGTCTGATCTGCCGACCAAGCCAAGTCAGAACGAGAGCACCTAGCACTGCCACCACTAAACTGTAGACATTAAAACCGGTCACTCCCTGAGCACCAAAGGTCTCAAATAAGAATCCGCCCAGCATCGCGCCAATGACACCTAGCACGATGTCCATGCCTATACCTTGGGACTCATTTGTCCCCATGATTAAAGACGCCAGCCAGCCAGCCACCGCTCCAAAGATTAACCAGAGAATTATATTCACTTTGTTCCTTTCCTGTTATTTTAATATGGTTGTACTATCTTCTAGACTAAGGGAGTTTCTTATAATATCAATTAAAGAGTGGTAATAGGATAGTAAGAGCATATCGGTGCTTTTTCCTTTTTTTGAACAATATTTTGCTAAATATATTGTTTACCGGGTTATTACATTGCTACTACGTAGTCCAAATCTCTCTTTTCTATAGTGAACCTAACATTAAACAGAAGGGAGTCAAAATGGGAATTTTAGAACTAATTTTAGGAATTCTTTTATTTCTCTTTTTAGCCAACTTTATTCTGGCTTTGGTACCAATTCCTAGGGGACTTGGTGGCACCGTCGTTGCCATTTTAATTTTAGTTTTAATCTGGAGACTAGTTTTTTAACCAACCAGTCTCCTACAGATGTGTTTAGCGAGCTAAAGAGCTGGTTAAACTCGATCTGCTCGTTTTACGCCGCTTTTAATTTTCTCGAAGTCTTGCCTGAGATAACGGCGCATTCGATCTAATTGGGCTTGAGTCAGTTCTTTGTCCTCTTTTGCTCTATCTAAAACACTATCTAATAATGACTGGTATTTTTGGCGATCAATATCTTGAATTGAGGTTTTTAACTCAGCAAGTTTACTAATGAATTCTTCCTTAATATTGTTATAGCTCTCTCTTACTTGAGCAGTATTTTTTTCAAAGATATCTTTGACCCGTTGTGCTGGATCATCTTCTCTAAGAATACTAGCTAACTGCTGAGTCTTCTCCTCCAAGGTCTCTTTATGTTTTTCCCGAGTTGAACTAGGAATGAATAAGGAAGCGATATAGCCAATAGCCATACCTAAAACTAAAGAGACGCCGGCCTTTTTCATAGTATTTGAGTTGTTTTGTGTCATAACATCCTTTCTATTATTGTTATAACAAATTAATACATTAAATAAATCATCAACTTTTTCTGACGCGCCTGCTAACCAGCTGAAATATTTTTGTTAAAAATGGAGCGGCAGCCAGCATCGGCACCAATTTTTTCCATGGCAACAGCTGTAAAACTGTCGTGACAGTAAATAAAGCTGACCCCCTAGCTGCTAAATCTTGTTTTATATTTTTAAAGCGCCGATAGGCTAAATATGCCATCACACCAATACCGATTACCATGAGAATCCAGAAAGATATATAAATGACCGCCAAGATTATCACTACTTCCTGTAAGGTCATTTAAATACCTTTCCTTGCCTGCATTTCAATCTTCAAATTAATTATGGGCTATGGTTGTAAGAGGTTAGTAAAGGCGCCAGTGTAGTTAAGTAAGAATGACTTACGCCAGGACTGTTTTTTTATATGGTAGAGGTATGGAGTTTCATATCATCGAGAACTTTTACTTTGATATTAGCGATGATCAACAACTTCGAGTAGCAGGACCGGGCAATCATCTTTTTATCGGCTTTAGGGTATTAAACCAAGCTCCCATAGAAATAAAAGATTATCGGGTAGAAAACAATCAGTTAATTTTGACACTCAGTTTTAACTCCAATCAGGTCTTGTTGTCTCACCCTTTAGTTTCTGATATCAGAACCCTCAGAAATTTTACTGAAGGCAGTCAGCGACAAACTAACTATGCCAAACTTTCAGCTGCTCAAATAGCAGAACTCATGCCTAAAACAATTTTGACCAGAAATTTCGATCACGCTCAAGTAATTTCATTTTCGAGAGAGTTCCAAAATGAGCAAAGTATTCCTCAGCAGTATGGCGCTATCTTGGAGTTTGATCATTCGATTCATTATGAACTTGAAAATCAGCAGCTAAGTTTTACTGGATCTGGCCAAGTCGAACTAATAATTCGAACCATTAGTAATTTGGAGATTTCCGAAACATTATTGGCCCCTGTTTTTAATCAAGATGCGTCTTTGCCATCATTTGAGGATTTGCCCGATTTTGTTCAAAAAATTTATCATGAAACTGGCCTACATATTGCTCATTTGATTAGGTCTCAGAAAACCAGTAGTTTTGAGTTTGGCACAGTTTTTCCTCGAGATTGGATTGAGTCGGCTCAACTGGGGGCGAAAGACTTATCACAGGACGTAATTGACTATATGTATGCTCAGTCAATGAAACACGTAGGAGAAGAAGGTCAGGGTTGGCATGAGGATATCGTGGGCGAGTACCGACATCTGCAAGCAGAAACTTCGCCGATAGACAGAAAGATGATCGATATTGAACCTCTCTATATCCTCGGCATTGACCAGATGTCAAAAAAGTTTTTACTCAACAACAAAAATGCCTGGCGATTAAAAGCCATTGGCCGCTATATTTTAAGACAAGCACAAAATTATCATTTAATCACATTTAAAAAGAAGTCAGGCAGTGATGAGTATTATGAGGTGGGTAATTGGCGAGATAGTTTAGCCGCTTTTCCTAATCAAGAAACACCCATTGCCCCATATGATGTGAACTGTGTTTTTTATCCGCAAGCTTTAAAAATTCTTGGCAATTATCGGGAATTTTTTAGCGTTAGTCAGCTGGATGAGTTAGATCAGCTGATTGAGGAATGGGAAGAGAAAAAACAAATGTTTCAGGTACATTTCGCTGAAGGTTTAACAGGCTATTGTTTGGCGCTGCACGGCCGGCCGGAACGACCCATGTCAGTGGCACACTTGGATGAATCCTATGATCTTTTTTATGGTCAACCGTCAATGGAAGATACCTTGAGTTTTGCTGACCGGATGCTGGCTGAAGATTACTTTTACACGCCAGTGGGTCCAATTTTAGTGGCTGCCAGCACGCCTGGCTTAACTCAAAAACATTATCACGGCAAGGTGGTTTGGCCCAAGCAGGCAGCGTTTGCGGTGGCCGGCCTGGCTCGTCAATACCGCTACGGCCGGCAGAGCGGCTGGCCGGCCACTGTCCTTCAACATGTCTATGACGCCATCATTAGAACTGCTGAGAGCTGTTTCCGTGGCTGGGAAGATTTACAAGCGGTTACTGAGCTATATTATTTTGACCGTCAGCAGCATCGCGCCCGATTTTATCTGGATCAAGATGATGTGGAAGGTCAGATGAGTTTTATTCAGCTTTGGTCAGCGGTGGGCTGTCGGCGCATTATCCGAGAGTATTTATCAATTAAATATATAGATCAATTACCTTATGATACGCAGACAGATATTGCTGAGTCATCTTTCGGTAGTTAAATAGCATTCTCGCCCGCTGACTGACATAGGCTCGATCTAACTGCAGTGCTGTTTCTACTTGGTGGTAAGCCTCAATAAAATCTTCCACTAAAATTCCCGTTCGCTCATGCTCAATTAGCTCGGACATCGCTCCCCGACTTACTGCAATGGTGGGTGTACCGCAATAGGCCGCCTCCAAAACTGTTAGTCCAAATGGTTCGCGGAAGTTGGTAGGATGCAAATTTAGGCTGGCTTGTGAGATTAATTGCCGCTTTTCCTGATCATTTAACTCCCCGACATATTCGACCAAGGGATGTTTAAATAATGGTTTCAGCTCTTCTTCAAAGTACTCTGAACCTAAAAAGTCTAATTTTCCTGCCAGCTTAATCGGGGTTTCTAAATTTAGAGCTAATTCAATTGCTTGATGAGGATTTTTTTCCCGATCAAATCTGCCAATAAAAACAAAGTATCCTTCCGGCTCCTCGACAAATGGAAATTCCTCAGGATCTAAGCCATTGTAAGCCACGGCTACATATTCCAAGTCCGGCAGCGGTTGCTGCTGGTTTTTCGAAATGGAGATAAAGGGCAAATTACGTCTATCTTCGTAATAATCCATAAACTCCAGCGTAAACATACCATGTAGGGTGGTTACATTAGGAAAGTTCTGAAACTCAATGAGATCAGCCCCATGCGAGTGCAAAATATCAAACTGCTCAATTCTTTCTCTAATTAAATAGTTAGTATATTCATGAATTTCTGCGACTCTTTCCTCTATTGCCTCATGTTCGGCTTTATCAAGACCAAAAAATAGATGCTTATCAACGATTGGTACTAACTCACAATCTACTTCCGAATCTCCAGTGGCAAATAAGGTCACTTGGTGACCTTCCTCCTGCAAGCCTTTAATTAAATAATAGATAACTCTCTCCACGCCACCATACTTTTTTGGTGGAACTGGAATGTAGGGACTAGAGATGATAGCTATGTGCACTATAGTAGTATGGGAGAGTAATATGATAAATATTACTTAATTTTGTAAGAAAATTGTAATGAGAATAAATGCCTATTTAGCGCGATTTTTTAGGTAGTTAAAGGTTTCCATTAATCGAGCTTTAATTTGTCTGGGCAATTTGGCAGCATGTAAAAGTTCCTCACTTTCTGTTTCGAATTGAGCCATGAGCTCCTCCACTTGTCCAAGCACATTTTTTCTAATCATTAGCTCTTTAACTGCAGCTAGTTCAGTCTCGCTAGCTTGAACATTGCCCACTGTTTCTGCAACTAGTTTTTTTTCAGCTGGCGACAGCTCTGCGCTCCCCAACAACTGCCATAAAATGGTCTTTTTTCCCTCACGTAAATCATTTAAATTTGATTTGCCTGTGAGATCTTCCTCACCAAACACACCCAAAAAATCATCTCTTAATTGAAATAATAAACCCAACTGTTCAGCATAAGCTAATAAATCATCCTTTTGATCATCGTTGAATTGGAGCCGGTCGGCCGCCAGTCCTAGAGGCCAGCAAGTGGTGTAACTGGCTGTTTTCCCCAACATCATCTCAATGATTTCAGCTGCCGTTAACTCTTGAGCTTGAGCTGCAGCTAAACTGGCCTGCCTGGTATCTTCTAATTGGCCAAGAGAGACAGTCACTAATTCTTGATATGAAGTTTTCAAAATGTTTCTTAAGACTGTCGCTGACAGCTCTGTTTCGCTTAACATGCCTAATAAGATGAAAAAAGCCATGTCACCTTCAATGATTCCTGCTCCCAATCCAAACTGAGCCGGTTCACGTAAATTAGCTGTTTTAGCTACTTTGGTAAAGTGATGATGCAAAGTATCTCGAGAGCGGCGAGTGTCATCTCGATCAATGATGTCATCATGAATCAACAGGGCTGTCCCAGCCATCTCAATGGCTGCTCCCACCCAATAGTCATCTCTTGTTAATTTTTGTCGTGCTGACACGATGTCTAAATATAACCCTGAGCGAAACATCTTCCCTTTAAGTGATAAGTCCAGCAGTTCTGATATGCATTCCCGATCTAGCGTAAATTGAGTTCGAACGGGCAGCGGACGGCGTAAAAACTCCTCAATAATTGCGGCCACTGCTTGTTTATAGCCAGCTAATCTTTGCTCAAAAGTAAAAGAAATTTTTGCCATGTTGGGTATATTCTATCACTAAGTAAAAAAGTGCTAAAATAAAAAATAGGTCTTATAAAGTAACCAAAGGCTGATCATGAAAAGACCATTAATATTCCTTTTTACCATCATTGCAATAGCGCTGTTAATTTTTGCCTTTATCCAATGGCGGGTCGAAGTCCGGACAAGTTTGGATGCTTCACCCACACCTGAATCTGCCACTATTTCCGCCACGCCCAGCCAAACAGCTGCTACCGCCAGTCCTGATTTAAATTCAGCTAGTGACGCCAATCTTTCCGACGAAGTGGCTGAGTTAGTTGGTTTTAAATTTATGCAAGACTTTGTTAAAGCTGGTCCGCCCGAGCCTGATCAAACAGCTCTTGATGATGCCTACAACGCTCTATCTTCTTCTGCAAAAAACAACGTGAGTAGAGCAACTCTAAGTAGAGATCTGGCATTGATGGTCGGTGTACAGGATGTTCCGGACCAAGGTGTAAGCGTGGAAGATCTACGTGTTGAGAGTGATCAAGCCTGGCTAACAGTGGGTATGAACTACTCTGGATCTGGTCAAACTCTCAGGGTTGTCGAGCTGGTTCAAGAAGATGGTTTTTGGAAAGTAGCTGATGTTACTCACGATTAACATGCTGCTCTATTAATTTTATTTCTATTATTACGCTGACCTAACTGTTTTCTTACATTTAAGGATTATCATTCTTCTAAGTTAAGAAAAATTTAGCCAATTAAAGTCCTACTCTAATTGAAGAAAGTGCTTAGGTCATGAATGAAAAGCCAAGATCGATTCAGGTGATTGGAAGCAATGTAACTGGTCAAGCCATTGGCAAAGTTTTTTCAAAAAAAGGTTTTGAGGTTTGCTTTGTAGACGCAGATCCAGATCAACTTCAATCATTAAAAGACGAAGGTTTCCAAACTTATACTCTTGCTCAACTAGAGGCAGGACAAGTCCCGGGTGAGATCTCATTTATCACTACTTCAGTGACAAGTGATGATCACCAAGAGTATCTTGATCAAATTGCTTTGGCAGCTACTTCAATTGGGAAAAGCCTACCCCACTATGATCATTATCATTTAGTGGTAGTAAAAAGCTCGACAACTCCCGGTACAACCAGAAATAAAGTTATTCCTTTATTAGAAGAATTATCCGGTAAAAAGGCGGGTCGAGAATTTGGTGTCTGCACCAACCCAGATTATCTCTCACCCACCACTGCTGAAAAAGATTTTATCAACTCGCGATTAGTGTTAATTGGTGAACTTAATTATCGTTCTGGCCAAATGTTGAGCTCAATTTACGACAGCTTTAATTGCCCAGTTATTAGAGAGTGTCATTAGAAGAAGCAGAGTTGCAAAAATACATCAACAATGTTTTTAATGTGGCCAAGATCACTTTCTTCAAAGAAATGAGACAAGCCTGTCAGGCTGTTAACGCCGATCCTAATTTAATCTTTCCCTTAGTAGCTCATAGCGCGGAAGGGATTTGGAATGAGTGGTATGGAATTCAGGAATATGAATCCTCAGCTGACGATAATCTAGCGAACACCACCCAAAATTTTAT